>CAZYCD010000200.1:0-9045 GCA_964645345.1 uncultured Micromonosporaceae bacterium | reverse complement strand
ACGGTCAACGACCTGGCGATGTGCGGTGCCCGCCCGCTGTACCTGTCCGCCGGCTTCATCCTCGAGGAGGGGCTGCCGGTCGCCGACCTGCGGCGGGTCACCGCCTCGATGGCGGCCGCGGCCGAGCGGGCCGGCGTCCAGATCGTCACCGGTGACACGAAGGTCGTGCAGCGCGGCCGGGCCGACGGCTGCTACGTCAACACCGCGGGCATCGGCGTGATCGACCGGCCGGTGGCGCTGGCCGTTACGTCGGTGCGGCCGGGGGACGCGGTGATCGTGTCCGGGCCGGTCGGCGACCACGGGGTGACCGTCATGCTCGCCCGGGGTGAGCTCGACATCCAGGCGGACCTCGCGTCGGACACCGCCCCGCTGCACGGGCTCGTCGACGCGTTGCTGGACGCCGTGCCCGGCGTGCGGGTGCTGCGCGACGCCACGCGCGGGGGCGTGGCGACCGTCCTCAACGAACTCGCCGAGGCCGCGCGGGTGGCCATCGTCGTGGACGAAGGGTCGGTGCCGGTGCGGCCCGTGGTGACCGGCGCCTGCGAGCTGTTGGGCATCGATCCGCTCTACGTCGCGTGCGAGGGCCGGTTCGTCGCCGTGGTCGACGGCGCCGCGGCGGACGCGGCACTCGCGGCGCTGCACCGCCACCCGCTCGGTGCCGAGGCGGCCGTCGTGGGGCGGGTGAGCGACGAGCCGGCCGGGCTCGTCCTGCTGCGTACCGCGTTCGGGGGTACCCGCGTCGTCGACATGCTCGTCGGCGACCCCCTGCCCCGCATCTGCTGACGGCGGCTCAGCGACGGGTACGCGCGGCCGCCACCACGGCCTGCCCGAGACAGATGCCCCCGTCGTTCGGCGGTACCCGGCCGTGCACGAGTACCCGCAGGCCCGAGCGTCGCAGCCCGTCCACGACCCGTTGCAGCAGCACCACGTTCTGGAACACACCGCCGGACAGCGCCACGGTACGCAGGCCGGTGCGCTCCCCGAGCATCGTCACGGCGTCCACGACCGCCCGCGACAGTCCATTGTGGAATCTTGCGGCGATGTGCTCGACCGCCACGCCGGCGAGCAGGTCCTCCACCACGCAGCGCACGAGCGCGGTTCCGGCGCCCGACAACGGTGCGCTCACGTCCAGCGGCACCGGATAGCCGCCCGTCTCGTCGGGGGGTACCCGCTGCTCCAACTCGATGGCGGCCTGCCCCTCGTAGGTCACGGTGTCCCGTACCCCGAGGATCGCCGACACCGCGTCGAACAGGCGTCCGGCGCTCGACGTGCGCGGCGCGGCGGTACCGGTCGACCGTGCCATGGCCACCACCGACCCCCACCGGTCGGCGTTGCGGCGCACCACGTCCAACCCCGGTACCGCGTCGGCGAACGCCGCGTCGAGGTAGGCGGCCGCCATCCGCCACGGTTCGCGCACCGCCGCCGCACCGCCCGGCAGCGGCACCGGCGCGAGGTGCCCGAGGCGCTCGAAGCCGGACAGATCGGCGGCGAGCAGTTCGCCGCCCCACAGGGTGCCGTCGGTGCCGAGCCCGAGCCCGTCGAAGGCAACACCGAGCACCGGCCCCGCCTCCCCGTTGTCGGCCAGGCAGGAGGCGATGTGCGCGTGATGGTGCTGTACCCCGACGAGCTCCACGCCGTCCAGCGACTCCGCGTACTTCGTGGACAGGTACTCCGGGTGGAGATCGTGGGCGACGACCTCGGGCCGCACGTCGAACAGGCGACGGAGGTGTTCCACGCCGTCGGTGTAGGCGCGCAGGGTCTCGTAGTTCTCCAGGTCGCCGATGTGGTGCGAAACGAAGGCGTGCCGGCCGCGGGCCAGGCAGAAGGTGTTCTTCAGCTCCGCCCCACAGGCCAGTACCGGCCGGTCGAAGTGCCACGGGACGGTCACCGGGGCCGGTGCGTACCCGCGGGACCGGCGTACCGGCAGCTCCCGCCCGGCGAAGATGCGCACGACCGAGTCGTCGGTACGGACATGGATGGGGCGGTTGTGGAGCAGGAAGCCGTCCGCGATGCCCGACAGCCGGGACCGCGCGTCGTCGTCCCGGTGGGCGATCGGCTCGTCGCTGACGTTGCCGCTGGTGAGTACCAGCGTGCGGCCGACCGCGGCGGACAGCAGCTGGTGCAGCGGCGTGTACGGCAGCAGGACGCCCAGGTTCCGGTTGCCGGGAGCCACCGCCGGGGCGACCGCCGCGTCGGGCCGGCGGGGCAGCAGCACGATCGGGCGCCTGGCACCGGTCAGCGCGGCGACCGCCCCGGCCGGCAGTTCCACAAGTTCGCGCGCGGCGAGCAGGTCGACGGCCAGCACGGCGAACGGCTTGTCCTCGCGGTGTTTGCGGTCCCGCAGCGCGGCGACCGCCGGTTCGCAGTCGGCCGGCGTCGCCAGGTGGTAACCGCCGAGCCCCTTCACGGCGAGCACCCGCCCGGCGCGTAGCCAGCCGGCCGCCGTGGACAGCGGGTCGCCCGGTACCGGCGAACCGTACCGGTCGACCAGCCGCAGCGAGGGTCCGCACGACGGGCAGCAGATGGGCTCGGCGTGGAACCTGCGGTCGGCCGCATCCGTGTACTCCCGGCGGCACTGCTCGCACATGGGGAACGCGGCCATGGTGGTGGCGCGGCGGTCGTAGGGCACGTCGGTGACGATGGTGAAGCGCGGCCCGCAGTTGGTGCAGTTGGTGAACGGGTACCGGTAGCGCCGGCCCACCGGGTCGGACAGCTCGACCAGGCAGTCGACGCAGGTCGCCATGTCCGGCGTTACCGGCGTGTCCCGGCGGGTACCGGTACCGCTGGCCACGATCCGGAAACCCGGCTCGCCCCGGGCCGGTACCAGCTCGGTGGCCACCCGCTCCACGACGGCGAGCACCGGCGCGCGGCTGGTGAGGTCGGCAACGAACCGCGCGAGCACGTCCGGGTCGCCTTCCGCCTCGACCAGCACACCGCCGGGATCGTTGCCGACAAACCCGTCCAGCCGGTAGCTGGCGGCCAAACCGTGCACGAAGGGCCGGAACCCCACACCCTGCACGATCCCTTCGATCCGGATGCGCAGCCGGGTCGGCGTGGCGAGACCGGTGTCCACAGTGGACGTCACAGCTCGCCGCCGAGTACCTGCTGGGTCAGCTCCCACAGGACGTGGTACACGGTCGTCTGGGCCTCCTGCACGCGGTGGACGGACGGGGACGGCACGACGAACAGGAAGTCGATGGCGTCCGACTCCGCCATCCGGCCGCCGTCGTAGCCGGCGAGTCCGACGGTCACCATCCCCCGCCGTGCCGCCTCCTCGAACCCACGCAGGACGTTCGCCGAGCCGCCGCTGGTGGACAGGCCGAACGCGATGTCGCCGGGGCGGCCGAAGGCGGCGAGCTGGCGGGCGAAGACCGCCTCGAAGCCGATGTCGTTGGACAGGGCGGTGAGCACGGCGACGTCATGGGTCAGGCAGATCGCCGGCAACGGCCGCGCCGGGCCGGACGGGCGCAGGTACAGGTGGGCGACCTCCTGCGCGTCGGTGCTGCTTCCACCGTTGCCGAAGGTGAACAGCTTGGCGCCGCGCTGGAAGGCACCGGCGGTCTCGCGGGCGCACTGCACGAGCCGCTCGCCGTACCGGTCGGCCAGCGACTCCCGCAGCGCGACGATCTCGGTCGCCTTGGTCGCGGTCGACCCGCACACCTCGGCGAGCACGCCGTCCGGGTTGACCGCCTCGGCGTACAGGAATGGGTACAGGGTCTCTGTCACGGCGTGGCCTCCACGACGGCGATGGCTTCCTTGGCGTGCACCAGGACGACGTCGCCGGGGCGCACCTCGACCAGCGCCACCGACACCTCCTCGAGTCCCGCGTCGGTCTCGACCACCGCCAGGTCGCGGTCGAGCACTTCGCGCACGCGCACCTGGACCGCCGCGTCCGAGCAGGTGATGCAGACGTCGTCGTGGCAGGCCGGTACCGCCACCGATTCCCGGTGTACCGGCGGCGGAAGCGGCTGGGCGGTCACGCCAGTACCTTCGGCCCGACCAGCCCCGGCTGCTCGAGGAACACGTGCACCAGTTCCCAGAGGATGTGGTACGTCGTCACGTGTACCTCCTTGACGACGCGCGGGTCCTCGGCGCGCGCGGTCAGAACGTGGTCGGCGTGACCGCCGCGGGCGATCTCCGCGCCGTCCGCGCCCACCAGCGCGACGGTCAGCAGGCCGAGGTCCCGGGCGACGGACAGCCCCTCCCGCACGTTGGCGCATGCGCCGTCGGCCGACAGTCCGAGCGCGATGTCCACCGGTGCGGCGAGCAGCCGCAACTGCGCGGCGTACACGTTGTCGAACCCGTCGGCCCGGGCGATACCCGTCATGGTGGCCGCGTCGTTGGTCAGCGAGATGGCCGGCAGCGCCCGCTTGCCCACGATCACCGGGTGGACGAACTCGACCACGACGTGCTGGGCGTCGGTCACGGTCGCGCCGTTGCCGAACACGATCAGCTTGCCGCCCCGGTGGAACCGCTCCGCCATGTCGCGGCAGGCCCGGGCTACCGCTTCCGCGTCGCGGGCCAGTGCTTCGCCGGGGGCTACCCGGCGGGCGAACGCCGCGTGGACGGCCGCCAGCTCCTCAGGCGGGTACACCGCTTCTCCCCCGATCAGTGCATCGTCGCGGCCTTGCGGGCCGCGGCCGGGCTTGCGTGCGACCGGTTGGCTCGGGCCCATCCGGCAAGGCAGGCGTCGATCGCCCCACCCAACTCGACGAGGCGGTCGATCCACGCCTCGAGATCGGCCCGCCCCTTGGCGGTCAACTCGTACCGGCGCCGGGCGGGACCCGTACCCGGCGTCTCCCACCTGCTGGTCACCGACGCGTCGCGCTCCAGGCCACGCAGTACCCGGTACACGTGGCCCGGCTCCACATCGGGGGCGCCCAGGCCGGCGAGCCGCTCGATCAGGTCGTACCCGTGGGCCGGCCGGTCGAGGATGAGCAGCAGCAGGAAAGGCGGCAGGAGACTGCGCAGCTCGCTTCCCTGCATCACGCCCCTCCGCGCCGTTCCCACCCGTACCAGATGCCCTAGCATCGCACGGCCTGCCCCTTACGGGATGTAATGGTGCCAAGTGGGCACATCTTCACCCCTTCGGGCAACGTCCACCCCGGCCACGGGCCGGCGGGGTGGTCTCTTTCACTGGCCGGCGGCGGTCCGGGAAGAAGTCGAACCCACCACCGGTTGGGTACCGTCCGTGGTGCACCCGAAAACGGCGCGTCACAAGGCGACCGGCCGAACCGGTGCAGGCACCGCACCGCCTACAAGGAACACGGATGATCGAAGTCAAGAACCTGTGCAAGCGGTACGGCGACCGCGCCGCGGTCGACCAGCTGACCTTCACGGTCCGGCCCGGTGTGGTCACCGGCTTCCTCGGCCCCAACGGCGCGGGCAAGTCGACGACCATGCGCATGATCGTCGGACTGGACCGGCCGACATCCGGCACGGTCACCGTCAACGGCCACAGCTACGCCAGCCACGCCGCGCCGCTGCGGGAGATCGGGGCGATGCTGGATGCCCGGGGGGTCCATCCGGGCCGGTCCGCGTACAACCACCTGCGGGCGATCGCCGCGACGGCCGGCATCGCCAAGCGGCGCGTGAAAGAAGTGCTCTGCATGGTCGGCCTGCACAACGCCGCGAACCGGCCGGCGGGACGGTTCTCCCTCGGCATGGGGCAGCGCCTCGGAATCGCCGCCGCGCTGCTCGGCGATCCGCACACGGTCATCCTCGACGAGCCGGTCAACGGACTGGACCCCGAGGGCGTCGTGTGGATCCGCACCCTGCTGCGGGACCTCGCCGACGAGGGCCGTACCGTCCTGCTCTCCTCACACCTCATGAGCGAGATGGCGCTCACCGCGGACCACCTGGTCGTGATCGGCCAGGGCCGGCTGGTCGCGGACGTACCCATGGCCGAGTTCACCACGCTGGCGTGCGGCGGGCACGGCGTGCGCGTCCGCAGCCCGCAGCCGACGGCGCTCAGCGAACTGCTCGCCGGCCCCGGCGTGGCGATCCGGGGCGGCGACGGCGGCGTCCTCGACGTCACGGGGCTGACCCTCGAACAGATCGGTGAGCGCGCGGCCGGCGCCGGCGTCACCCTGTACGAACTGTCACCGCGCCGCGCGTCTCTCGAGGACGTCTTCATGGAACTGACCCAGCACTGCGCCGAGTACCAGGCGGCACCGGAGGCCGTGCTGGCCGGGAGGGCACTGTCATGAGCACCGCACGGCTCGCCGTCCAGCCCCGGGTCACCTTCCCCCGGGTCGTCAACTCGGAATGGATCAAGCTGCGCTCGGTACGGTCGGCGGTGCTGGCCCTCGTCGCGGCAGCCGGGACGGTGATCGCGCTCGGGCTGCTGCTCAGCGGCGTCAAGTCGGGGAGCATCAACGCCCAGGAAATCGGACTCCAGGCGGGAACCGACCCGGTGGCGACCAGCCTGGGCGGCGTCAACCTGGGGCAGCTCGTCACCGGAATCCTCGGTGTCCTCCTCGTCACCGCCGAGTACTCCACCGGCACCATCCGCTCGACGCTGATCGCCGTGCCGCGACGGCTGCCCGTACTCGGGGCCAAGGCCGTTGTCTTCGGCGCCGCCACCGCCCTCTGCATGCTGGTCGCCACGTTCGCGGCGTTCCTCGGCGGCCAGGCGCTCGCCGGCGCGGCCGGGGTCAGCCTCGGGCACGCCGGTGCCGTTCGCGCGGTCATCGGGGCCGCCGGGTACCTGACCGGTGTCGGCCTGCTCGGCCTGGCGCTCGGCGCCATCCTGCGCGGCACCGCAGCGGCCATCGGCGCGCTGTTCGCCGGCATGTACGCGATACCCGCGCTGTTCCCGCTTCTGCCGCACTCCTGGAACGACGCGATGGGCCCGTACCTGCCGTCCAACGCGGGCATGGCCATGATGAACCTGACCCCCACCCCCGGCACACTCGCCCCGCTGACCGGCCTGGCCGTCTTCACCGGCTACATCCTCGCGATGTTCGCCGGCGCGGCGATCCTGCTGCGGCGCCGCGACGCGTAGCGGCCAGGTCAGGCGTCGCGGCGGGTACCGCGCACCGTGGTGAGCACGGCCCGGGCGAGCAGCGTCAGGTCCAACCGGAGGCTCATCTGGTTCACGTAGGCGCGGTCGAGGCGCAGCCGCTCCGCCGGGGACATCTGGTACCGGTCGATCTGGGCGAAGCACGCGATGCCCGGCTTCACGGCGTGCCGCTCGGCGAAGTCCGGCAGCGCCTCCAGGTACCCCTGGACCAGGACCGTGCGCAGCGGGCGCGGGCCGACGAGGCTCATCGTGCCGGCGAGGACGTTGACGAGTTCGGGCAGTTCGTCCAGGTGCCAGCGGCGAAGCTGCGTCCCGCACCGCAGCTTCCTCGGATCGTTCGCGTACGAAGCGATCGGTCCGGTCAGCCGCTCCGCGTCGCACCGCATGCTGCGGAACTTGAGCTGCCGGAAGGTGACCCCGCCCAGGCCCACCGCGTTCTTCGTGAAAAAGATAGGCCCGGGGTCCTCGAACCAGATGACGAGGGCGATGAGAAACCACAGGGGCAGCGAGAGGATCAGGCCGACGGAGGCCACGCAGACGTCGAGCGTGCGCTTGAAGCGCGGCTCCGGCGGGCAGCGCACCCTGTCCGGGCTGTGGTACGCGAGAACCTTCTGCCGTACCCCTGGTGACGGCGGCGCGTTGTCCTCGACCAGACCGGTCAGCGTACTGGTGGTCACCACGCCGCCGAGGAAGGAACCGGCGACGGCCAGCGTGATACCGGGTAGCCACGGTACGTGCCCGATGCCGAGCCAGGGCCGGGCGAGCACGGTCAGGGAGACGCTGGCCAGGACGGCTGCCCGGTAGGTCCGGGCCGGCGCCATCCAGTGCAGTGCCCACCGCATGCACCGGGCGACGAGCACGCTCAGCAGGACCGGCCCGGCCAGCAGGAGGATCACCGCAACCTCCTACCTCTGGACCTTGTGCCGCTCGGCCCACAGGGTGAACATCAGCAGGGTCCAGATCTCGCGGCCGTGCTCCGCGACACCGTCCAGGTGCCGCCTGACCAACCTGTCGACCTGCTCGAACCGCAGGAATCCCTGCCGCCGCAACACGTCCCTGCTCAGGTACTCCTTCACCAGCGGGCGGAACGGTCCGGACAGCCACCGCGGCAGCGGGGCGTTGAACCCCTTCTTGCCCATCGCGGCCGTCCTGGCCGGGAGGGCGTCGGCCATCGCGTGGCGCAGCAGCCGCTTGGTCTGGTACCCCGGCATCTTGAGCCGGCCGGGAAGGGAGAACGCGAACTCCACCATCGGCGTGGCCAGCAGCGGTACCCGCACCTCCAGGGAGTGGGCCATGCTCACCCGGTCGGCCTTGGTCAGGACGTCGTCGACCAGGTACACGTTGGTGTCCGTGTACTGGAACCTGGTCAGCGCGTCGAACTTCGTGCCGGCGCCGTCGTACCGCTCGTGGGTGCGGTACGAGTCCGCGAGCTCCGCGAACAGATCGGGGTGCAGCAGCTCGGCCTTGTGCCTCTCCCGGAACACCACCCGCCACAGGTAATGGCTGCGGGACGGGTCGTCCAAGGCGTTCTCCAGGAACCGCCGCGCCTTGAAGTCCAGGACCGAGCGGGCGTGGGTGGTCGGGATGAAGTGCAGCAGCGCCGGGGTCAGGCCGGCGGTCACCGCCCGCGGCAGCCGCCGGTAGTGGCGCGCGAGCTTGTCCGCCCGGTACGACAGGTACCCGGCGAACAGCTCGTCACCGCCGTCCCCGTTGAGCGCGACGGTCACCTGCTGCCGGGCCAGCTCGCACAGGTAGTAGGTCGGCACCATCGACGGGTCGGCGAACGGCTCGTCGAAGATCGGCACGATCCTGTCGACCACGTCCTCCGGCCGCGGCTCGACGACCAACTCGGTGTGGTCGGTCCGGAGATGGTGCGCCAGCCGCGCCGCCTCGGTCCGCTCGTCGTAGGACGGATCCGTGAAACCGATGGTGAACGTCTTGAGTACGGCGTCGGGCCGGGCCTGCCGGGCGGCGGCCACCACCGAGCCGGAGTCCATCCCGCCGCTGAGGAAGAACCCGAG
>CAZYCD010000199.1:0-9076 GCA_964645345.1 uncultured Micromonosporaceae bacterium | reverse complement strand
ACTGTGGACCGACTACTTCAAGCCGGCGCACTTCGAGAAGTACCCGCAGCTGCACGGCCTGTTCAACGAGGCCACCAAGCTCGCGGGCGCCAGTGGCGCCAAGGGGTCGACGGACCCGGCAGTCGCCGACCAGCTGCTCGGCAAGATCGATGAAATCTCGAAGATCTTCTACGAGACCAAGCAGGCGTGAGTGATCGCCTGACCGTGTGGCCGGCACGTCGCAGCGACGTGCCGGCCATTGTCGCTATGGCCCACGAGCTGGCCGATTTCGAGCGGGCACCGGACGAGTGCACACTCACCGAACGGCAGTTGGAGGCGGCCCTGTTCGCCGAGCATCCGGCGTTGTTCGGGCACGTGGCGGTCGACGGCGACGACGAACCGGTGGGCATGACGCTGTGGTTCCTGAACTACTCGACCTGGGCCGGCGCGCACGGCATCTACCTGGAGGACCTCTACGTCCGGCCGGCCGCCCGCAACAGCGGCGCAGGTCGGGCGATGCTCGCCGAACTGGCGCGGCTGTGCGTGCGGCGGGGGTACGCACGGCTGGACTGGTCGGTACTGCACTGGAACCCGGCCCGCGAGTTCTACCACGCGATCGGCGCCAAGCCGCTGCAGGAGTGGGTCCCGTACCGGCTGACCGGCGAGGGGCTGCTGCGGCTGGCCGAGCTGGCGGGTCCGGTACCGGACGAGCCCTCAACCGCGCGGCGGGGTGCCGTGCGCCCGGTGGCGGGGACCTCTTAGAGTCGTCGCGGGGGGATGGCCAGCGGTGACTCAACTCGCGCCCGACGAGACGACGGCGACGCGCAACGACGACGTCGTCGTGCTCGTGGTGCCCGCGGACGGCAGCTACCTCGCCGTGCTGCGTACCGCCACCGCCGGGCTCGCGGCGCGGCTGCAGTTCACCCTCGACGAGATCGAGGACCTGCGCATCGCGGTCGACGAGGCGTGCGCCATGCTGCTCGCGGTCGCCGCCCCGTCGTCCGACCTGACCTGCGAATTCGAGGTCACCCCCGCCGTCCTGACCATCGAGGTCGGGGTACCGGTACAGGGCACCGCCGCGCTGCCGGGCAACCAGTCGTTCTCCTGGCAGGTGCTGACCGCGCTGGCCGGCGAGGTCGCCGCCGACACCGCCCCGGGGCGGGCCGGGATCCGGCTCACGAAGCGACGTACACAGAGCTAACGGAGCGCCCCGGCCATGGCGCTTCGGCGGGCGCCGCAGCTAGCTGGCGACGCCAGCGCAGCCGGCTACGGTCGGCGTCCGGCGAGCCCGCTCCACGCAGGCCGCACGCCGTCCGGTACCGCCGGGCCGCCGCCCGTACCCGCGATCGGCATGCGGAGCGTCTCCGGCGCGGTGCGTTGCCGGGGACGGCGCGGCCAGGTCGAGCGCAGCCGGGCAAGGTGCCAGGTGGTCGCCCGTTGGGCACCGGTCACGTCGCGGTCCACCACGCAGCGGAGGATCTCCCGGTGCTCCGCGTCGAGGTGCCGCCAGAGGGTCTCCTGCGCGCACCCGCCCAGCCGACCCTCGTCACCGATGGCGTAGAGCGGGCTGGTGATCAGCTCGTACAGTGGATTGCCGGAGGCCGCGGCCAGGGCGGCGTGGAAAGCGCGATGGGCGGCGAGCCGGGTGGGCAGGTCGTCGCGGACCGGGTCGAACATGGTTCCCCGCAGCCGATCGAGGTCCGCCTCGGTGCGCCGCTGCGCGGCCAAGCCGACGGCCGGGATCTCCAGCATCTCCCGGATCTCCATCAGCTCGTTGCCGTCCGCGCCGTTCGTGGCCAGCAGCAGGCGTACCGCGGCCGACAGCGACTCGGCCATCTTCGCCGGGCTGGGCCGGGCCACGAAGCTGCCGCCGGTCACGCCGCGGGTGGTGACGATCAGGTGCTGGCTGGACAGCAGGCGCAGCGCCTCCCGGACGGTGCTGCGGCTGACCCGGTTGCGGGCGCACAGCTCCGGCTCGGTGGGCAGGCGCTCGCCCGGCCGCAGCCGTCCTGAGGTGATCTCGTCGCGCAGCTCGTCGGCGAGGATCTGGTATGCCGGAGCACGTCCCCGCGGCTCGTCGCTCACGAGGCGCAATCTTACGGTACCGCTCAGTGAATACCGAGGGCTTCCCGCGATGACGGGGCCAGCAACAGAGCCGCGCCACCGAAGCTCAGCACCATCAGCGGGATCCCGGCCCACGCCGCCCCGCCACTGATCATCGTGTATCCGATGAGCAGCAGGAGCAGCTCCAGGACGATCGCCAGGCCCCGGGCCCAGGAGCGCCGGCGGTTCAGCTGCCAGCCGAGCGCGGCGAGCAGGACGGCCAGTCCACAGGGGACGGCCACGGTGGCCACCGCGCTGGCCAGGCTCACCGCCCGCTCGGTGAAGGCGGCGTAGATGAGCACGCCGGCCACCACGGCGACGCCGACCGCCTGCACGAACAGCAGGCGTACGGCCCAGCGCAGGGTTCCCGGAGCGGTGGTCCTCGGCACACTCACCGCTCAAGCGTAGGCCGGCCGGTACAGTGCCCTCCATGCGGGCGCTTCTCGTGGTCAACCACAAGGCGACCACCACCAGCGGGCGGATTCGTGACGTCCTGGTGCACGCGCTGCGCAGTGAGGTCGACCTCGAGGTCGCCTATACCGAGCGACGCGGGCACGCGGCGACCCTCGCCGAGCGGGCCGCGAAGGACGGCATGGACGTCGTGGTCGCGCTGGGCGGCGACGGCACCGTCAACGAGGTCGTCAACGGGGTGCTCACCGACGGACCCGGACCGTCCACACCGGCCATCGCGGTGGTACCGGGCGGATCGACCAATGTCTTCGCGCGCTCGATCGGGCTGCCGAACGACTGGGTCGAGGCGACCGGCGTGCTGCTGGAGGCGCTGCGCGAGGGGCGGTCCCGGGTCATCGGGCTGGGCCGTGCGGACGACCGGTACTTCAGTTTCTGCGCGGGCTTCGGGCTGGACGCCGAGGTGATCCGTCGGGTGGAGGAGGCCCGACACCGGGGCAACTCGTCGACTCCGCTGCTGTACCTGCGCTCCTTCGCCGGCCACTACCTGACCCCGCGTGACCGGCGCCGGCCCCGGGTGACCCTGGAGCGCCCGGGCGAGCCGCCCGACTCCGACCTCGCCACGGTCATCGTGCAGAACACTGCGCCGTGGACGTTCCTCGGTACCCGGGCCATCGAGGCCTGCCCGGAGGCCTCTTTCGACCTCGGGCTGGACCTGCTCGGCGTACGGACCCTGCACAGTCCGGGCTTCGCCCGCACGCTGACCCAGCTTCTCCTGGCCGACCGCCCGCACGGAAAGTCGGTGCAGTCGGTCCACGATGTCGCCGAGTTCACCCTGCGCGCGGAGGTACCGATCGCCCTGCAACTGGACGGCGAGTACCTCGGCGAGCACGACAAGGTCCATTTCAGGTCGGTACCGGCGGCCCTGCGCGTGATCTGCTGACCCGACCGCCTCCCGAGTACCGGGACGGGCGCGCGCAGCGCCGTTCATCCCGCAAATGCCGGCGGCCGGACCCGTACCGTACTACATTGATTACCAACTGTCGCGTGCCAGGTCGGCGATAGCCCGGGAATATGGACAAACCGGACGTGAGGTCGCTCACCCGGATGTACTTTTTACCGGCGTCCCCCTTGACATCGCGGGAGTTCGTGAAAGTATTCACAAGCGAACTGAAGTTACCGGCACATTGCCTGCTCACGCGCTGCTGGTTACCTGGCGAATCGTTGGGTAAGGAGCACCGCGCGACGCATAGAGGAAAAGCGCAATCACTGGTACCGATTCAAGGAGTGTTGCCGCCATGGACTGGCGCCACCGTGCTGCCTGCCGCGACGAGGACCCGGAGCTGTTCTTCCCGATCGGGACGTCCGGCCCGGCCCTGCTGCAAGTCGAGCAGGCGAAGGCGGTCTGCCGGCGTTGCTCGGTGATCGACGACTGCCTCCAGTGGGCTCTCGATTCCGGGCAGGACGCCGGTGTTTGGGGCGGGATGAGCGAAGAGGAGCGGCGCGCCGTGAAGCGTCGCGGGGGAATGCGCGTACGCGCCGCGCTGTAACATCCGCTTCGCTGTCCGAACCGACCGCATCACAGTTGCAAGACCATACAGGCACCCCGGGTGAATAGACACTCCGGGGTGTCACTGTTTGTATGGTCCTGAATACCCGGCCGCACATCCGAGGGAAATTCATTGATTCGAATCGGCGCGGGCACCGGGTACCGGCAGATCAGGCGGCGAGTCCCGCGGCGGCCGCCACCGGCAACGCCGCGTCCGCGCGGGTGAGGATGAGGTCCACGATCTGCGGCGCGTCGCCCAGCGGGGCGGCGACCACGCTCGCACCGGCCGCCCGCGCCTGCTCGACCGCCCGGTCGTAGAGGTGGCCGGGGGCCAGGAAGTAGGAGGCCACCGCGATCCGGCGGGCGCCGCCAGCCGCCAGCGCGGCCGCCGCCGCCCCGGCGGCCGGACCGGTACCCGAGGCGTACCCCGCCCGGCATGGGCGGCCCAGCGCGGCGCCCAGGGCATCGGCGACCAGCGACACACTGTCCAATGCGGACGGATCGCGGCTGCCCGCCGCGGCGAGCACGATGCCGTCCGCGCCCCGCCCACCGACCTCGCCCAGCCGAAGCGCCAGGGCAGCCACGACCGCGCTCAGCGCGTCCCGGTCGGGGACCGCCCCGCCCACCGGCCCGAGCACCTCGGCGAGCCGCACATCCAGCGGTGCCGCCGCCCTGGCCCGCGCTATCTCGCTCGGCACGTCGACCCGGCCGTGGTAGGCGGCGGTCAGCAGCAACGGCACGACAACGGCCCGCCGCGACCGCGCCAGCACGTCGGCCAGCCGTGGCCGGGAGAAGTCCAGGAAGGCGGCGTCGACCCGACCCCGCCCGCGGCTGCGCACCGCACGGGTCAGGGCCAGGGTCGAGCGCTCGGCGCGCGGATCCCGGCTGCCGTGTGCGACCAGCACCAGCCGGGATCCGTCCGCGTCAACCGGCATGAATGCCGCACTCCGTCTTGTCGAACATCGGCCAGCGCCCGGCACGAGGGTCCTCGCCCGGAGCCGTCCGCCGGGTGCACGGCCAGCAGCCCACCGACGCGTACCCGCGGCCGATCAGCGGGTTGACCGGCACGTTGTGCTTGGCGATGTACGCCTGCACGTCGGCCTCCGTCCAGTACGCCAGCGGGGCGACCTTCACCTTGCCCCGGCTGGCCTCGAAGCCCACCGCCGCAGTGTTCGCCCGCGTCGGCCCCTCGTCCCGGCGCAACCCGGCGGCCCAGGCGTCATAGGGCTCCAGGGCCTGCTCCAGGGGCGCGACCTTACGCATCGCGCAGCACTCGTCCGGCTCCCGCTCGAACAGCCTCGGCCCGTACACCGCGTCCTGCTGGCCGACGGTCAGGCTCGGCCGGATGGACTTCACCACCACCGGCAGTGTCCTGCGTACGGTGTCGCGGATGTGGAGGGTCTCGTTGAAGTGCAGGCCGGTGTCCAGGAAGATCACCTCGATGCCCGGGGCGACCTGGGACACCACGTGTACCAGCACGGCGTCCGCGAACGAGCTGGTCACGCAGAACCGCTCGCCGAACTGGTCCAGCGCCCACTCGACGATCCGGTGCGCCGGAGCCCCGGCCAGCCGCTCCCCCGCGGCGTCGGCCAGCTCCTTCAGCTCCTCGGTCGTGTACCGCGTCGCCGTCGTCATCCCTTCACCACCAGTCCGACAAACCTCAGGGTGAATACCCGCGTGCAGGCCCGGCACTCCCACGTGCCATGGGTCTCCGCATGCGGCCGGAGATCCTCCTCGCCGCAGTACGGGCAGTAATGCGGCGAAACGCGCTCACCACCGCTCATCGAAGCTCCCCCTCGTCCGCTCTGGTGACCCACTCCGCGAAGGTCTCGCCCTCGCCCCGCCCGGCCGCGTACCGGCGGCTGAGCCGTTCGACGTACTCGACAAGGTCCTCGGCCGTGGTTTTCAGGCCGCGCAGCTTTCGACCGAAGCCCGCCTGCTGCCCGGCGGCCATGGCGAGACCGCCTCCGAGATGCACCTGGAAGCCCTCGACCAGCTGGCCGTCCCTGCCCGGTACGAGCTGGCCCTTGAGCCCGATGTCGGCGACCTGGGTGCGGGCACAGGCGTTCGGGCAGCCGTTGACGTTGACGGAGATGTCCACGTCCAGGTCGGCCAGGCGCTTCTCCAGCTCGGTCACGAGCTGGGCCGCCCGCGCCTTGGTCTCCACGATGGCCAGCTTGCAGAACTCGATGCCGGTGCAGGCCATCGTCGCCCGCCGCCAGGATGACGGCCGGGCCTCCAGGCCGATCCCGCGCAGCGCCTCGACCAGGCTCTCCACCCGGTCGGCGGGCACGTCCAGCACGACCAGCTTCTGGTACGGCGTGGTGCGAACCCGACCGCTGCCGTGCGCCTCGGCGATGTCCGCGAGTGAGGCGAGCGTGGTACCCGAGACCCGGCCCGCGACCGGCGCGACGCCCACGTAGTACCGGCCGTCCCGCTGCCGGTGCACCCCCACGTGGTCGTACGGGCGCTCGGGCAGCTCGGGCGCCGGCCCGTCGATCAGCTTCCGGTGCAGGTACTGGGTCTCCAGGATCTCCCGGAACTTCTCGGCACCCCAGTCCGCGACCAGGAACTTGAGCCGGGCGCGGGAGCGCAGCCGGCGGTACCCGTAGTCGCGGAAGACGCTAATCACGCCGTGCCACACCTCGGCGACCTCGGCGAGTGGTACCCACGCGCCGAGCCGGACCGCGAGCATCGGGTTGGTGGACAGCCCGCCGCCGACCCAGAGGTCGAAACCGGGGCCGTGCTCCGGATGCACCACGCCCACGAACGAGATGTCGTTGGACTCGTAGGGCACGTCGGCCAGCCAGCCGATCGACGACTTGAACTTGCGCGGCAGGTTGGACAGGGTCGGATCGCCCAGGTACCGGGAGGTGATCTCCTCGATGGCCGGCGTGCCGTCGAGCAGCTCGTCGGCGGAGATTCCGGCCAGCGGGCTGCCCAGCACCACACGCGGCGAGTCGCCGCACGCCTCGGTGGTGGACAGGCCGACCGCCTCCAACTCCCGCCAGATCGCCGGCACGTTCTCGATCTCCACCCAGTGCAGCTGGACGTTCTGCCGGTCGGTGACGTCGGCGGTGTCCCGCGCGTACCGCTGGGAGATCCCGGCGACCGTGCGCAGCTGGTCCAGGCTCAGTTGGCCGCCATCGATGCGCACCCGGAGCATGAAGTACTCGTCGTCCAGCTCCTCCGGCTCCAGCACGGCGGTCCGACCGCCGTCGATGCCCGGACGGCGCTGGGTGTAGAGCCCGTACCAGCGGAACCGCCCGCGCAGGTCGGCGGGGTCGATGCTGGCGAAGCCGCGGTGCGCGTAGATGTTCTCGATCCGGGCGCGGACGTTGAGCGGGTTGTCGTCCTTCTTGGACCGCTCGTTCGGGTTGAGCGGCTCGCGGTGGCCCAGCGCCCATTGCCCCTCGCCACGAGGCCGGCGGGCCGGTGGAGCGGTGCTGACCGTCATGTCACGTCTCCTGTATCGAGGGGACGCGCACACTCACCGGCCGTCGGGCCATGCCCAGAAACGGCGACAACGGTGTCGAGATGTCCGGCGAGGCGCGAGCCCCCGCTGGGTCAAGCGGGCGGCGTCAGCTGGCCGGACACATCGCGCTGCGCACGCGACCGTAGTCGACGTGCCTGCGGGCAGTGAGGAAGACCATGTTGACGCGGAGCTCGCACGACGCGGCTGTCGCCGCGCGGTGTCCGCTGTCATCCACGGTCCTCGACATGGTTAACAGAATCCCACATCCTGCCGGTCACGACCAGCGTGGCAGGCCCCACTCCCGAGTGATGGGAAGCACGGCGAGACGGGAATGTTACGGGCGGCCGTAACTCAGCGCTTGGTCAGGGGTACGACCAGGACGGCCTCGGTACCGCCCTCGGTCCGGTCCCGGAGCTCGATGCTGCCGCGCAGTTCCCCGGCGATCAGGGTACGGACGATCTGCAGGCCCAGTCGGTCGCTGTCGTCCAGCCGGAAGCCCTCGGGCAGCCCCTTGCCGGTATCCGCGACGGTCACGTGCAACTGCTTGCGGAACCGGTGGACGGCCATGGTCACCGAGCCCTCGTCGCCCGGTACGAATCCGTGCTCGACGGCGTTGAGCAGCAGCTCGTTGAGTACCATCGCCAGCGGCGTGGCGATCTCCGCGGCGAGTACCCCGAAGGTCCCCTCCCGGCCGATCCGCACCGAGTAGTCCGGCGCGGCCACCTCCGACGCCGCGGCGGCGATCCGGTCGACGATCCCGTCGAACTCGACCGCCTCGTCGCTGGATTGCGCGAGCGTCTCGTGTACCAGCGCGATCGACGCGACCCGCCGCACCGACTCCTCGAGCGCCTCCCGCGCGGCCGGCGCCCGCCTCGCCTGCAGCCGCAGCAGCGCCGCCACGGTCTGCAGGTTGTTCTTCACCCGGTGGTGGATCTCCCGGATCGTGGCGTCCTTGGTGATGAGCGCCCGGTCCCGGATGCGCACCTCGGTGATGTCCCGGACCAGCACGAGGGCGCCGATCGGCACCGCCGCCGGCATCAGCGGCAGCGCCCGGATCAGCATCGCCGCGCCCCGGGCATCGACCTCCTTGCGCGCCGGGGCGTCGCCCCGCAGCGCGGCCAGGATCCGCTGACTCGCGTCGGTCCCCTCCAGCGGGTCATCGACCAGCCGGCCGGTCACCGCGGCGAGATCCTCCCCGACGAGGTGGGCCGGCAGCCCCATGCGCCGGTACGCGGACTGGGCGTTCGGGCTGGCGTAGGTGACCTTGCCGCCCGCGTCCAGCCGGATCAGCCCGTCGCCGACCCGCGGCGCGCTGGTCGTCTCGCCCGGGCGGCGGGGCGGCGGAAAGGTCCCGTCGGCCATCATCTGGGCCAGGTCGTCCGCGGTGGTCAGGTAGTTGAGCTCGAGCTGGCTCGGGGTGCGTGCGGTGGACAGGTTGGTGTCCCGCCCGACGACGGCGATCACCTTGGCGACATCCCGGCGGCGGATCGGGATGGCCTCGTGCCGCGCCGGGGTGTCGCCGTACCAGACCGGGTCGCCCTCCCGCCAGATCCGCCCCTGCG
>CAZYCD010000198.1:0-9122 GCA_964645345.1 uncultured Micromonosporaceae bacterium | reverse complement strand
ACCTGGGCGTCGGCGACCTCATGCCCACCGCGCCCGACGACGACCGGCTGGTCCCGGGCTACCTGCTGTCCGACGACCCGGCCGTGGAGGAGGTCTCCTGGGAGCTGGGCCTCGGCCGGTCCCGGGTGATGTCCCGGGAGGGTCGCGCGGAGACGGCTCAGCGCTGGTACGACGGTGACCACGGCCCGGACGCGCCGATCGCGACCGCGGCCCCGCGCACGGCCCGCTGCGGTACCTGCGGCTTCTACCTGCCCCTGGCCGGCCAGCTCAGGCAGGCGTTCGGGGTGTGCGGCAACCTGTTCGCGCCGGACGACGGCCGGGCGGTCAGCTACGACCACGGCTGCGGCGCGCACTCCGAGGTGCTGGCCGAGCCGGTACCCGAGGTGGACGAGTTGCCGACCGTGTACGACGACGGCGGTGTCGACCGGGTCGAGGTCCAGCCGGTGGCGCCCGACCAGGAGCCCGCGCGCGGCGAGGAGCCCGCGAAGAACGAGGAGCCGGCGGCCCGGGTCGCGGCGCCCGAGCCGGCGCACGCGGAGCCGGACCCCGCCCCGGGGCCGGAGTTCGACGAAGACGCCCAGCCCGACGTGTAGCCGACGGTCAGCTCGGCGTGTCGGCGCGTTCGGCGCGCCGGGCGACGCCGCGGTCGTGCCGGTACATGACGTAGAGGCCGGGCAGGCCCCACAGCACGCCGGCCAGGCAGGTCCACAGCCAGCGGGTGTGCCCGTGCGCCGAGACCCAGCCGTGGAACCCGAGCAGCACGAGCCCGAGCGCCGCCCAGATCAGCATGCCGCCGACCGCGAACGGCACCATCCGCGCCTCCAGCGGCTTGACCTGGGGCGCGGGCGGCTTCACCGGCGGCGTGTCCACGCGACGAGGCTACCGCCCGGCGGCGGAGGTCCGGTGTCCGGCCGGTACGGGCGGTTCACGAGCCACGGCTGACATAGACGTCTGGCATCATCGGTGTTCCTGCTCCACTTCCTGCCCGGCCTCGTCGCTCAGCTGGCTTCCCGTGTGACGGGACTCATAATCGGATGTCGTTAGCCATGCTTATTAGCTAGGCTAAGTATTGTGACGGAACGGATGGCGGTCGTGACCAAGCAGCTCAGCCCGGCGGCACTCGCCGGGATGCTCGGCGACGCCATCAGCCGGCTCAACCGCCGGCTGCGCCAGGCGCGGCCGGTGGGGGAGCTGACCCAGAACCAGATCTCGGTGCTCACCAGCCTTGAACTGGCCGGTGCGCTGACCCCCCGCGAACTGGCCGACGCCGAGCGCGTCCAGCCGCCGACCATGACCAAGGTCCTGGCCAAGCTGGAGGAGCGCGGACTCGTTCAGCGCACCCCGCACCCGACGGATGGGCGGCAGGTACTGCTGTCCGCCACGACCGCCGGTCGCGAGGTCATCGCCGAGCAGCGGCGGGCCAAGGACGAGTGGCTGACCCGTACGCTGGCCGGGCTGCCGGCCGCCGAGCGGGAGACGCTGCGGCGGGCCGCCGAGATTCTGGGCCGGATCGCCCGCCTGGGCGACTGAACTCCATCCCGACCGTCCACATTGGAGGTACCACCACAGGAGGCGAACAACCGGCGTGCGCGCGAGATTGGGCAGCACCTTCCAGTCCCTCGGTGTCAGGAACTACCGACTTTTCGCGATCGGCCAGCTGATCTCCCTGATCTTCAGCTGGGTACAGATCACCGCTCAGGACTGGCTGGTACTCCAGCTCTCCCACAACTCGGCGTCCGCGCTGGGTGTGGTGACCGCGTTCCAGTTCACGCCGATCCTCCTGCTGACGCTGTACGCCGGTAAGCTCGCCGACCGATTCGACAAGCGCCGCCTGCTGGTGATCACGAGGATGCTCTATCTCCTGCTCGCCGGCCTGATGGGCGCCCTCGTGACCACCGGAGCGGTCCGGCTATGGCAGGTGTTCGTCTTCGCGGTGCTGTGGGGCACGGTCAACGCGGTCGAGACGCCGACCCGGCAGGCGTTCGTCTCCGAACTGGTCGAGCGACGGCTGCTGCCCAACGCGCTCGCGCTGTCCGCGGCCACCTTCAACTCGGCCCGGGTGATCGGCCCGGCCATCGGCGGGCTGGCCATCGCGATCTTCGGTACCGGTACCGCGTTCGTGGTCAACGCGCTGGCCTACATCGCGCCGCTGATCGTGCTGTTCATGATGCGCCCGGGTGAACTGCACCGCGACGGGCTGGCCGTCGGGCGGGTGGCGGCCGACGAGGCCAAGGTCTCCGACGGGCTGCGGTACGTCCGGTACCGCCCGGACCTGCTGCTGCCGCTCGGCCTCATGATGGTGGTCGGCCTGGTCGGGTTCAACTTCCAGCTCACCCTGGCGGTACTGGCCAAGAACGTGTTCCACACCGGGGCGGCCTCGTTCGGCCTGCTCACCACGGCGCTCGCGGTCGGTGCGCTGGGCGGTGCCCTGGCCGGTTCCGGCCGCCGGTCCCGGCCTTCGGTGTGGACCGTGCTGGGCGCGGCCGTCGCCTTCGGCGCGCTGGAGACCGCGTCCGGTCTGATGCCGACGTATCTGTCGACCGCGATCGTGCTGGTACCGACCGGGTTCTTCATGATCTACCTGGCCCAGGCCGCCAACCAGCGGGTGCAGCTCGGCGTGGACCCGGAGTTGCGCGGTCGGGTGATGGCGCTCTATATCCTGGTCTTCATGGGTACCAATCCGATCGGCGCCCCGATGCTCGGCTGGCTGGCGGAGTCCTTCGGCGCCCGCGCCAGCATCTGGCTGGGCGGCCTGATCTCCTTGCTGGTCGGCGGCGCCGCGCTGGCCCTGCGGCTGCGGATGGCCGGCGCCCGGGTGCGGCTGCGGCTGGTACCAGTGCCGAGGTTCTATGTCGATGTCGCTTCCTCGTGGCAGGGTGATCCTCATGGAGTATCAGCGACTGCTCGACTGCCTCTCCGACGACTTCAGCCGGCTGCGCCGGTCGGCGTCGGTGGCCGACCCGAGCGCGCCGGTGCCGAGCTGTCCCGGGTGGACGGTTGACGATCTGGTCCGGCACGTTGCCGAGGTCTACCTGCACAAGACCGAATGCATCAGGCAGGGGACCTTCCCCAGGCCCTGGCCGCCGGACCTGTCCGCCGAGCCGGCGCTGACCCTGCTGGACCGCGGCTACCAGGAGCTGACCGAACAGTTCGCGGCCTACCCGCCGCAGGCGCGGGCCGCCACCTGGTACGAACCCGAGCAGACCGTCGGCTTCTGGATCAGGCGGATGGCCCAGGAGACGGTGATCCACCGGGCCGACGCGGAGCTGGCCGCGGGCGCCCCGATCGGGCCGATCGCCGAGGACCTGGCCGTCGACGGGATCGACGAGGTGCTGGAGCGGTTCCTCGCGTACGGGTCGCACCGCTGGGCCGAGGACTTCAAGCCGAGCCTGCCCGACCACGAGCTGCCGCCGGTACTCGTCGCCACCGATGGGTACGGCTGGCTGGTACGGGCCACCCCGGAGGGCGCGTCGATCGAGATCGCCACTCCGCGCGCGGAGGCTCCGGCGACGGTCAGCGGCGACCCGGTGCCGCTGCTGCTGTGGCTGTGGCGCCGCCGGGCCGGCGGCGTGGACCTCGACGGTGACGGCGAGCTGATCGAGCGGCTGCGCGCGCTGCTCCACGACGCAACGCAATAGTCTCGTTACCGAGTGCACGCGAAGAATCGGTAGCGGTCGCTGCCGGCGAGGCATAGCCTCAAAGGTTGTGGCGGTGCTACACGGCCTGCTGATCCTGCTGACGCTCATTGCGCTGGCCTGCCTGCCGTGCGCGCTCGCCATGCTGGTCACCGCGGACATCGCCGCCGACACCATGTACCGCGCGGTGCGCCGCCGCGTGCGTCGCCTCCGCGTCCGGTGGACGGCCCGGCGGCTGGCGCGCCGGGCGGGCCTGCCGACCACGGCCGTGCACACCCGACCGGCCGGTCCGCCGATCGAGCAGATCGCCGCCGACCTGCGCCGGCTCGGCCGCCAGCGGATCGGCGTGGCCACCCGTTCGCCGGTCTGGTTCGCGGCCGTGCAGCGCGCCTACGACGACCGTCTCAGCCTGGCCTGCCTGGAGCTGGAGATCGCGCAGCACCTCCGGGAGCTGACCGGCGTCGATCTGGAGATCGAGCGGGTGCGCGTCGAGGGCGAGCTCGAGGCCGCCGGTCTCGGGCTCGTCGGCGGCGACGTGGGCGGGGACGGGCTGGTCGGCGGGGACGCGGACCACTGGCAGGACCAGCGTTGAGGCTGTTCCTCGCGATCGACCCGCCACCGCCGGTACTCGATGATCTCGCCGCGTTCGCGGACGGCCTGGGTACCGTGCGGGCGGGGGTACGGGTGACGGCCCGGTCGCTGTGGCACGTGACGCTGGCCTTCATCGGCGAGGTACCCGAGGACCGGTTGCCGGCCGCCGTCGCCGCGGTGGACCGGGGGCGGGACCTTGCCCCGTCGGGTACCGTCCTTCGGCTGGCGGGCGGCGGGAGGTTCGGCCGGGGCCGGTTCACCATCCTGTGGGCGGGCGTCCAGGGCGACCTCGACCCGCTGCGCCGGGCGGCCACCCGGGGGCTGAAGTCGCGGCGGCTGCCGTTCGACGGCCAGCGGTTCCATCCGCACCTGACCCTGGCCAGGCCGGGCGACAAGGTACCCCGGGAGGCGGTCGCCGCCGACCTCGACGCACTGGCCGGATACTCGGGTCCACAGTGGACGGTCGACCGGTTCGTCCTGTACCGCAGCCACCTCGGCCCGAAGCCGTGGTACGAGCCGCTGCACGTGGCGCCGATCCCGCCCGTACGGCCGGAGCCGGCCGGGCGGGACCGCGCCTGACGCACCTACCAGGCCCAGGCCTCCGGGCCGGGACCCCCGTTGCCGATCTGCGGGAACAGCTCGTCCAGCCTGGCCAGGGTCGCGCCGTCCAGCGTCACGTCCAGCGCCTCGATCGCGCCGTCGAGCTGGGACATCGTGCGCGGGCCGATGATCGGCGCCGTCACGCCGGAGCGGGACAGCAGCCAGGCCAGCGCGACATTGGACGGCTCGGCACCCAGCTCGGCCGCCAGCTTCTCGTACGCCTCGATGGTGTCCCGGTGCTCGGCCAGCCCGTCGCCGGAGCGGCCCTCCGCCGAGCGGGCCGCCGTGCCCTCACGCTGCTTGCGCAGCGCGCCGGACAGCAGGCCGCCGTGCAGCGGCGACCACGGGATGATGCCGATGCCGTACTGGACCGCGGCCGGGATGACCTCCAGCTCGACGTGCCGGGTGAGCAGGTTGTAGATGCACTGCTCGGAGACGAGCCCGAGGAAGTGCCGGGAGGCGGCCGCCGCCTGCGCCTGTACCAGGTGCCAGCCGGCGAAGTTGGACGAGCCGACGTATCGCACCTTGCCCTGCGCGACCAGCGTCTCCATGGCCTGCCAGATCTCGTCCCACGGTGCCGACCGGTCGACGTGGTGCATCTGGTACAGGTCGATCCAGTCGGTCTGCAGCCGGCGCAGCGAATCGTCGGCGGCCTTGATGATGTGCCGGGCGGACAGGCCCTGGTCGTTGGGCCAGTCCGACATCCGGCCGAACACCTTCGTGGCCAGCACAACCTTGTCGCGCCGCCCGCCGCCCTGCGCGAACCACCGGCCGATGATCTGCTCGGTGACGCCCTCGCCGAGCTTCCACCCGTACACGTCGGCGGTGTCGAAGAAGTTGATCCCGTGCTCCAGGGCGCGATCCATGATCGCGAAACTGTCCGGCTCGGTGGTCTTCGGCCCGAAATTCATGGTGCCGAGGCACAGCCGGCTGACCTTCAGGCCCGTGCGGCCGAGGTTGGTGAACTCCATGCCCACCAACCTATCCGGCGACGCTTGCGGAGCCGGATCCAACCAGCTCAGCGGGCCCGGATCCGGCGAGCCCGGGCTACCGCCTATGAACTGCTCTCCCTGGCGGCCGGCGCGGTGCCGAACAGCACGTCGTCCCAGCTCGGCAGCCGCTTCCGCGGCCGGTCGTCGGACGCGGCCTGCTCTGTCGACGGACTGGACCGGCGCGGCCGGAGTACCGCCAGCGACGGCACGGCCGGCACCTCCTTCGCCAGGTCCGGGTCCTCGTCGAAGGCGCCGCCCCGCATCGGCCGGTTGGCGCGGCGGGGTTCGGCCAGCCCGGCCGGCTCGTCCGGGGTGAGCGGCCGGTCCAGCGAGGCCATCAGCGCGTCGCGTCCCGACCGGATCAGGTCGCCGCCGCGCGTGGCCGGCTCGACCGGCGCGTGCGCCGGCTCGGGCACCGCATGACCAGGCTCGCGGCCCACCTCTGCCGGGCCGAGGCCCCGACCGGGCTCCGAGGTCAGCCCGCGACCCGTCTCGGCAAGGCCGCGACCGCGACGGTCACGCCGCGCCGGGTCGGCCGGTGGCCGCATCGGCTCGTGACCGCCCCGGCCCAGCTCGGCCGGGCGGGTGTGGTCGCGACCCAGCTCGCCGCGGCCAGCCTCGCCACGGCGCGGGGCGGCGAGCCCACGGCCGGCGCGCTCGGCCGGCAGCTCCTGGCCGAGGATCGGCGTGGGGCGCTCGGCACACAGGTACTGCGCCATGTCGTCGTGCGGGGTCACCTGCTGGCGCGTCTTGTCCAGCTCCCACATGGCCTGCGCGGTCGCCTTGCCGCTGGGCCAGGTCGCGACGATCCGCCAGGTACCGTCGTCACGCCGGTACGCGTCCCAGGAAATCTTCTCGGCGTCCACGCCGTGCTGCGCGAGCCGGCCGTCCACGATCTCGGCGAGCGAGGCTCCCCGGTCGGAGTTGCGCAGCCGGGTGCGGCGGGCGTGCTGGGCGAGCATCGCCCGCTCCTGCAGCACCGGGCCGGCATACCGCAGCACGCGGTCGACCGGTACGCCGGCGATGCGGGCCACCTCGTCGGCGGATTCGCCGGCGCGGATGCGGGCCTGGATGTCCCGTGGGGACAGCGACGCGTCCGGATCGGCGGGCTGTCCCGGCGACGGAGAAACCGTGGACTGGCCGGGCCGCTCCGGACGCACCGCGGCCTGGATGCGATCGTCGATCGGCAGGGCGAGCAGGCGGCCCACCTCGTCGGCGAGCACGAAGGCATGGCCGTCCTCGGAGAGGGCGACGAAGCGTACCGGCCGCATCGCTTTCCTCCGTCCGTACTCGCGAAGCGTCGACTTATCCCGACACCGTACGGCACCCGGCGGCGCCGGCCGGCCCGACACGCCGCCGCCAGGGCCGTTCGAGCATCAGAGGTGGGAGATGACGTAGTCGATGCTGGCCGTCAGCCGCTCCACGTCGGACGGGTCGACGGCCGGGTACAGCGCGATGCGCAGCTGGTTGCGGCCCAGCTTGCGGTACGGCTCGGTGTCCACGATCCCGTTGGCGCGCAGCACCTTCGCGATCGTGGTGGCATCGGCGCCCTCGGCGAAGTCGATCGTGGCCACCACGTTGGAGCGCAGCGCCGGGTCGGCCACGTACGGCGTGGCCACGTCCGAGCGCTCGGCCCAGCCGTACACGACCGAGGCGCTCTCCGCGGTGCGCTTGGTGGCCCAGGCCAGCCCGCCCTGCTCCAGCATCCAGTCGGTCTGCTCCGCGGCCAGGAAGATGGTGACCAGGGCCGGGGTGTTGTAGGTCTGCTCCAGCCGCGAGTTGTCGATCGCGGTCACCAGGTCAAGGAAGGCGGGAATGTACCGGCCGGTGGCCTTGATCTCGGCGGCCCGATCCAGGGCCGCCGGCGACATCAGCGCCAGCCAGAGTCCGCCGTCGGAGCCGAAGCACTTCTGGGGGGCGAAGTAGTAGACGTCGGTCTCGGTGAGGTCGACGTCCAGGCCGCCCGCGCCCGAGGTGGCGTCGGTCAGCATGATCGCGCCCGGGTCGGCGTCGGCCACCCGGCGGACCGGTACGGCGACGCCGGTCGATGTCTCGTTCTGCGGCGCGCAGTAGGCGTCCACCCCCGCCTCGGCCACCAGTCGCGGCGCCTGCCCGCCCGGCGCCGTGTGTACCGTCGGCTCGCCGAGGAACGGCGCGGCCTGCACGGCGGCGGCGAACTTCGCCCCGAACTCGCCGAAGCTGGCGAACTGGGCCCGGTCGCGGATGAGCCCGAAGGCGGCGGTCTCCCAGAAGGCCGTGGTACCGCCGTTGCCGAGGATCACCTCGTAGCCGTCGGGGAGCCCGAAGAACTCGCCGATGCCACGGCGCAGCCGGGCGACCTGGTCGCGTACCGGCTTCTGCCGGTGGGAGGTGCCGAGGTAGCCGGTGGTGACCCGGGTCAACGCCTCGACGGCGGCCGGCCGCACCTTGCTGGGCCCGGAGCCGAACCGGCCGTCGGCGGGCTTGAGCTCGTCAGGGATCCGGAGGTCCACGGGTCGCATCCTTCCAGCAGTCGCTCGCCCAGAAATGATTCGCAGGCGGTGTCCGGACGTCCGGACACCGCCTGCGATTATCCGCAAGCCTGAGGGTCGGCGGCACGATCTGTCCGGATGCCGGACACCTCCTGCCGCTGCCCTGAAGCTCTAGACGCTGTGGTGAGGTCTGTGCTCGCCTCGGCCAAGAACCGGCTGCGGCTGCGTTCAGACGCCGTGCGGGATTTTGTCCCAGCCTTCGACATCCTCCGGCTTGCGGGGCTTCGGGCCGACGTAGGTCGCCGACGGGCGTACCAGCCGGTTCAGTGACTTCTGCTCCAGGATGTGCGCGCTCCACCCGGCCACCCGGGCACAGGTGAACATCGAGGTGAACATGTGCGCCGGTACCTCGGCGAAGTCGAGCACCACGGCGGACCAGAACTCGACGTTGGTCGCGAGTACCCGGTCGGGCCGGCGGTTGTGCAGCTCCTCCAGCGCCGCCTTCTCCAGCGCCTCCGCGATCTCGTACCGCGGGGCACCCAGTTCGCGGGCGGTACGGCGCAGCGCCCGGGCGCGGGGGTCCTCCGCCCGGTACACCCGGTGGCCGAAGCCCATCAGGCGCTCGCCGCGGTCGAGGACGCTCTTGACGTACCCCTCGGCGTCGCCGGTGCGCTCCACGGCCTCGATCATGTGCAGTACCCGCGACGGAGCCCCGCCGTGCAGCGGGCCGGACAGGGCGCCGATGCCGGACGAGATGCAGGCCGCCACGTCGGCGCCGGTCGAGGCGACGACGCGGGCGGTGAAGGTGGACGCGTTCATGCCGTGCTTGGCGG
>CAZYCD010000197.1:0-9131 GCA_964645345.1 uncultured Micromonosporaceae bacterium | reverse complement strand
TCCTCGATCTGACCTCGGCTGTCGGGCAGCTCCCCGGGTCGCGGATGGTTGGCTCCCGGTGGCAGCCCTTCACCGATCTCCTCGTAGACCTCCTGAATGTCATGGAAGAAGGGATCGCCCCCGGCGGGAAAGACGTGGGTGGCGTCCCAGAAGGCGAGACGGCCACCCGGGCCCAGCAGCGTCCATGCCTTGCGGTACCGCAGTGCCGGATCCAGCCACTGCCAAGCCGTGGCGGCGAACACGAGCGCGAACGTGTGTTCCTCCGGTGGCCGCCATTCTTCGAAGGGCGCGTTGATGACCCGCACGTCCGGGAAGGCTGCGAGATTGCGCCGGGCCTCGGCGGCGAGCGCCGGCCCGATCTCGATGCAGGTGATCGGGAATCCGCGACGGGCCAGCGGAATGGTCGCCTTGCCGCTGGCACACCCGATCTCCAGCAGCGGGTCGCGGGACCGGAGCGCGGCCAGGTGCGCGAGCGCGTCGTACAGCGCCGGTGGGTACTCGGGTCGTGCCCGCTGGTACAGCGGGGCAGCGGAGTTGAACGTCGCCCTGAGGCGTTCACGCTCGTCCTTCATGAGGAATCTGCCACGTGCACTACGTCCCCTGCCGCCTCTGACCTTGACGGGAACAGACCCCCGGCCAGTGCCCGAGCAATGCGTCGGCGCGGCAGGTTGGGCAACGCTCGTGCCATCGCCGCCGCGGCCTGCTCCCGCGTCAGCTCTCCCTGCCGCGCCAGGTCGGCTTCCCGAAAGGCCACCACGGCAACCTCTCGGTGGGAGGGCGGAAGGCTGATGTCGCTGTCCCTCACCCGAAACGCTGCTGCCATTCGCCGCAGGGGGCTCACGGGCCAATTCTGACGACCAGGCTTGAATCGCACCACTGCCCGCCGCGTTGGCTCCATCCCCTAATCAGCGGTCCGGAGAGCAGAGAATGCAGGCGGGACGCGGCGTCGCGCGAGTGGCTTGTCCATCGGCAGGACCCTAGGCGAGACGCAGGACCGTTTCCTCGATGTCGGCGTTGCGCGCGTTCGCGTACGAGATCTCCCTCCCGATGACCGTGAAGCCCGCTTTGTTCAGGACCCGCAGCGATCCGGCGTTGTCGCTGGCGGCACGGGCGTACAGCGGTCGGACCCGAACCGCGCGGAGCAAGAGGTCGAGGGCTTGGCTTGTGACGCCCCGCCCCCAGACCGAGCGGTCGATCCGGTACGTGATCTCGGTGTTGCCATCGCTGAGGAAGCTGGCGATGCTGCCGACCAGGAGCCCGCCTCGGGTCACCGCGCGCATGGTGACATCGGGAGAGTTCCTTACCTTGGACATGTGGGTGTCGAACGCCCGGCGGTCGTTGGGATCCCTGACCGTGAAGGCGGCATCCGGACGGACTCGGGGTCGCGCACCTGCTCGAACAGCCCATCGAGGTCGGAATCCTCGATGGGCCGCAGCGCCACGCTCGTCACGACGGGCCTGCTCATCCGGATCCACTCCGCTGCCAACGCCAACCTATCGCCGGCATCGGACACCCCGGCTGCGAGCTGTCGACATGTGCCATCACCTGCCGGCCGGTACACCGCCGGGCCGCTCACGACGTCCTCAGATGCGAACACCCGAGCAGACGACGAGGAGCACTTCGTGGCAGAGACCCGTCCATTGGCACCCCGGCGGTACACCGGTCAAGCGGTGAGTGCCGCCTTCGTCGTCGCCGTGCTCCTGATGGCGTGCGCCGTCCAGGCCGTACATGTCCATCACGCCTATGGGGCCTGGGGGCTGTGGCCAGATAAGCGCACTCCCCGGATTCCCTTTCACGGGCGCCAGTACCTGCGTGACGACGGCGCAGGGGCGGTCCCGCCGGGCGCTGTTGTCCTGGGTACCGCCCCCGGCAACGGCGAGATCCTGAGTCCTACGCCGATCCCTGGGTCCGCGCCCACCGTCCTGTACGTCCGGTACCCCCACGGGGCGGTAACGGTGTACGAGTTGTCCGGCGGTCCCTGACGGCGGCCGCGGCGCCTCGGCGAGCCAGGCCGGGTCCTCGGCCAGTTTAGGCGGTCTCGGCGTCCGTTCAGCGCACGGCAACGACCGGCCGGCGCACCCCGTGCACCCCGGGCGTCACGGGGGAGCGTTCACACCTTTCGATAGCGAAAGAGATCGACTGGTACCCGCTTCCGCGTACCGCATCGCCGCCACCCGGTGCTCCGGGCATCCGTCTCTTCAACACCGTCGAGGTGATCGCCATGCTCGACCAATTTAAGATCATCACCAATCCCGTAGCGCATTCCGTCGGGCTCTCGGCGATCTTCGCCGCGCTGCCTCTCCTGACGCTGTTCGTCCTGCTCGGCGTGCTGCGCCTCAAGGCGTGGCTGGCCGGGATCATCTCGCTGGCCGTGGCGCTGGCCGTGGCGATTTTCGTCTACTCGATGCCCGCCGGCGAGTCCCTCCTGTCGGCCAGCGAGGGGGCGGCCTTCGGCTTCTTCCCGATCCTGTGGATCGTCATCAACGCGATCTGGGTCTACAACCTGACCGTCGCCAGCGGCCATTTCGATGTGCTGCGGCGCTCGTTCGAGCAGGTCAGCCCGGACATGCGGATACAGGCCGTCATCATCGCGTTCTGCTTCGGCGCGCTGCTCGAGGCGTTGGCCGGCTTCGGCACCCCGGTGGCGATCACGGTCGTCATGCTGATGGCACTGGGCTTCCCGCCCGTGCGCGCCGCCGCGGTGGCGCTCATCGCGAACACCGCGCCGGTCGCCTTCGGCGCGCTCGCCACCCCGATCGTGACGCTGGCGTCGGTCACCCACGGCGCGAATCCCGATCCGCGCCTGACCGTGGACACCCTGGGTGCCATGGTGGGCCGCCAGACGCCGATCCTCTCGCTCGTCGTACCGCTCGTGCTCGTTGTCGTCGTCGACGGGCGCCGTGGTCTTCGCCAGACCTGGCCGGCGGCCGTCGTGGCCGGCGTCGCCTTCGGCGTCGCGCAGTTCGTGGCGTCCAACTACATCTCGGTGCCGCTCACGGACATCGTGGCATCACTGGTCTCCGCCGCCGCCGTCGTGGTACTGGTCCGCCTGTGGACCCCGGTCGAGTCGCCTGACCTGACATCCGAGGTACCGGTAGCCGCCGTACCGCCCGGTCCGCGCCGGCCGCTGGGCGCCCGGGAAACGGCAGCCGCCGCAGCCACCACGGGCCTTCCCACGGCCAGGGTTGCGGGCGGCGGCGGTGACCAGCCGCCGGATACGCCCGCGAGCCACCGGGCGCCCGAGCCCCGTCAGGCCGGTGGCGGCGATGCCGTGGCGGACACCCGGGCGGACGTCGCCCGGGCCTACGCGCCGTACCTCGTCATCATCGTGCTGTTCTCGATCGCGAACATCACCGCCGTCAAGAACGCGTTGGCGAAGTCGCCGTGGACGGTCAAGTTCCAGTGGCCCGGCTTGGACATCGTCACCGCGGCCGGCAAGCCCGTGTCATCGGCGACGTTCACGCTCAACTGGCTGCCCGCCGCCGGTACCCTCATGGTCATCTCCGGTGTCATCACCGCACTCGTACTGCGCATCTCGGCACGACGCGCGTTGCGGGCCTACCTCGACACCTACGTCGCACTACGTCACGCGATTGTGACGGTCATGGCGGTGCTCGCCCTCGCCTACGTGCTCAACCAGTCCGGGCAGACCAATACGCTCGGCGCGTGGCTGGCTGCGGCAGGCGGCGTCTTCGTCATCTTCTCCTCGATCCTCGGCTGGATCGGGGTCGCCGTCACGGGCTCCGACACCTCATCCAACGCGCTGTTCGGGGCGCTGCAGGTGCAGACGGCCGCGAAGGCCGGGCTCGACCCACTGCTTCTGGCCGCGGCGAATTCGTCCGGCGGCGTTCTGGGCAAGATGATCAGCCCGCAGAACCTCGCGATCGCCGCCTCCGCGGTTGGCCTGCCCGGCAGGGAGGGCGAAATCTTCCGCAAGGTCGTTGGCTGGAGCCTCATGCTGCTCGTCTTCATGTGCCTCATCGTGGCACTGCAGGACACCGCGCTGCTTCGTTGGATGGTGCCATGAACAGGGAACCGCAATAGTCACCGGATCTGATCCGACGGCCAGGAACCCCAACCGCCGCTTCAAGTCGCGCCACTGACGGTGCACGTTGCCTGAGCAGGTATTGGAGGAAGTCCCGTTCAGCGCCGCCGTCGGTGCGTTGTGGCACGACGGCGTGTCGCGCCTCGCCGGAGGCGCCACACGAGTTCGGCCCTGGTCGCCCGTGGACAGTGAACGCGACCAGGGCACGAATGCGCAGGCCGCGACACTTGGCCGGCGAAGTCATCCGGCCAAGTCCCGGGCCAACGTCCCGGGCTGGTGCTCGGCTGCGCGGCGGTGCCGGAACCGGAGATCCCCCGGCATGCGCCGGCTAGCCGCATGCCTTGGGAGGAACGCTCTGCCGGTCGAGACCGGGCATCATGCCGGGCGAGGTGCCGGTTGAGTTGGCAGCCCAGTCCCAGTGGTAAGTAGCCGTGTGCGCTGCATCGGCCCACGACGTGCACCGTTGATGGAGCCAGGCTGTCGGCAACGCCGGGCACAGCCGTCGTTAGAGCCTGGCGGGCATGGCCGAGACGCGATGAGTCGCGGAGAATGGCGTACTGGGCCGCGGGTCGGTGGCGTCGTGGTAGGACAGGTGGCTGTGGGTAGCTACAGCGTGGCAGTCCTGATTCGCCTGCTCGTGGCGTTCGGCCTGAGCTACGCGTTGGGTTTTGAGCGGTACTTGCGTGGCTCGCAGGCCGGCGACCGGACGTTTTCGTTGGTCGGGGTGGGCACCGCGACGATCGGGATCATTTCCGCGCACGGGGATCCGTGGGCCTTGGCCGGTGCGGTCACAGGCGTCGGCTTCATCGGCGGCGGCCTGACCTTCCGCCAGTCGACCAGGCAAGGCGAAGTGCTACGGGGTCTCACCACGGCTGCGGCAATCTTTGCAGCGGCCGCGATCGGCGCGGCCGCCGGCTATGGATCCCTGCTCGCGGCAACTGTAGCTACCGCGATAGTTCTGGTCATTCTGGAGTTGCCGCACATCCCGGTACTGCGAATGATTGACGCCGAGCGTTGGTCGTCCCGCTTCGTCAAGGACGAGACGGCCGAGCCTATCCCGGACACGGAACAGAAGCCGCCCAACCAGTAGTGCCCGGTGGCCGGCGAGGCAACGCGGAGGGTGGTGCACGCCGGCCCCGATCAGGCAGCCGGGCCGCGGCGGCAGCCGTGCGCCAGGAGCCGGGGACCACGATCTGGCGCCTCTGACCCGCCTGGTCGCTGAGTGCCTGACCCGAACTGGTACTCCGGATGCCATCCACGACCGTTGACATCGAGATGCTCAGATGCTTCTATCAGTCAGGCACTCTTCCTATCTATTCAAGCACCGGGAGGCTGATCAGTGAAAATCTCGCGCAGGTCAATTAGTCTCGTCGCTGCGGCGGGCCTAGCGGTGACTATTCCGCTGGTCTCCAACTACGGCGCCAGCGCCTCGACCATCCCGCAGGCATCCGGCACATTCACGGCCGCCCAGGTGCTGGCTGGCGTCAAGCACAACATGACGAGCTCCAAGAAGGTCAACTCCAAGCCCCACATCAACACCATGACGCGGGCCATGAACGTCAACGTGTACCAGGTGGCGTCGGGCGTCTTCGCCTACACCTCCAGCATGGCCATCGACGATGACGGCAGCGACCCCAATCCCGATCCCGATCACCAGAACCAGACGACCTTCAAAGACAGCAACGGCAAGTACTTGGGCGCGAGCCATGTGCCGTACTACGTGCTGGGCGACGACTGCTGGGATCGCAAGTCCCCCTGCCCGCACTTCTTCTACAAGGAGCACAACATCAAGGGCCGGCAGTTCGCGCTGATGTTCTACAAGAGCAAGTGCATCGGCGCCATCTTCGGCGACACGCAGACCGGGAACGACCAGACCACCTCGCAGAACGATTCCCGCGAGTTGGGCGAGGCGTCTGTGAAGTCGGCCCAGCTGCTCGGTATCCCCAGCAGCGGCACCACCGGTGGTGTCGACAACGGCGTTACCGTGGTGATCTTCTCTGGCTCGTCCTGGGTCGTGAACGGCACCAACTCTAACCTGAACGCAAATGCCCAGGCGCTGGTCACCAAGGCACTGAACAGCCTCGGCACCAGTATGGGTCTCTAACTTCTGCCAGAGGGCGTCCAAGCTTTAGCGCGGTCACCACAGGTGCGGGGAAGCGGAGTCATGCCCGGCGGCCTGTGCTTCGCAACTGCGGGCCGGCCGGGGGTGTCAAGCACGCTCCATCGTTTGACACCGCCTGGATGGTCTGGCATTCCTTCGGGCAGGCCGCCAGGATGACTCCGATTCCTTTCCCCCGTTCGTTGCCGCACCGACCGGGGTTGATCATCCTTGTGCTCTGCCCGTCCGGCGAGGAGATGCTCCTGGGTTTGACGTTCTGCCGTCCGCCGATCTGCCGCTAGGCCCCGCTGCCGGAGACGGGATCGTCAGGTCATCTCCCGTGGACCTGGCGGTCCCGCTGTTGACGTCGTGCGGGGCGTCCAGGGTCGTTGTGGCGGCCTGCCCGGGGTCCCCGTGCCGAAATTTGCGAAGCACGGGGGGCCGCCCTTGGGCGATCGCCGCTGGCCGCCGGGGTGCCGCGGTTCGCGCTCCGTTAGCCCCGTCTGTTGATGGCTCTTGTCAACCGGTTGCTGACTTCGTGCTGACGAGCGGCGCTGACAGGCGGTATGGCCTGCCGGTGGACCGGCGTGTCGAGCTCGGCGACCTTGACCTTGAGGTGGACGGCAAAGCCTCGTTGCTGAGGGTCACCTTCCTCGACTCCGCGGCGTCGCCGTCCTCACGGGCGCGGCTTGCCCATCGGAGACAGCCTCGCCTATTCCGTTGCCAACCCCAAAGGCATCCTCCACAGGACGCTGGAACGTGAAGGGGACTCAACACCGTCACTTAGCCGCGCTCGATGCGATCCCAACCTACGGTTCGACGATGTATGCACTGTCCGCCCTAATACGATGAAATACATCCGGATCGGTACCTCGGGATTGTCGGGGACGTGCATGGGCGGGCGCGGGGAGCCAGCTGAGCTGCTTCGCAATCCGTTGCAGTCGCAGCGGGTCGGTTTCATCGAGCTGATCTTCGATGTGGTGTTCGTGTTCGCGTTCACCGAGCTTTCCCAGCATCTCTTCAACGAGCTGAGATGGTCCGGGTTCTACAAGATTGTGGTGCTCCTGCTGGCGATGTGGTGGATCTGGTACCGGATGGCCTGGACCACCAACAGGTACAACCCGAACCTACCTGCGATCCAAGCGATGATCGTCGTCACGATGCTCGCCACCCTCCTCATGTCGAGTTCACTGCCGCACCCCTTCGTCAGACATGACCAGGGCCTGGTCTTCGGCTCGACCTACGTCGCCGTCGAAGTGGGGCGCCACATCTGGCTCGTTCTGCTGGGCGGCAACCGGCATGCCCAACTCGTCAGCGTGCGTGTGCTGTTCTGGGCCACCCTGTCGGCACCGCTGTGGATCGCCGGTATCTTTGGCTCCCCCACCTTCGGCCTGGCGATGTGGACCATTGCCGTCGCCGTCGACTACGCCGGAGGCATACTCGACTTCCCCACCCCGCGACTAGGTCGAGCCGGCCTCCGTGGCCAAAAGGTCGCCGGCGCCCATCTCGTCGAGCGGTACCAGCAGGTGATCATCATCGCGTTCGGCGAGACGATCCTCTCCTCCGGGATCGAGTTCAGCCCCTACGCCTTCCAACCCGACCGCTCCGCCGCGCTCATCGTGTGCTTCATCATCACCCTGCTGCTTGTACGCATCTACATCTTCCGGGCGGGGGCGCTGCTACCCGAGGCCATCGCGGCGACGAAAGCACCGGCTTACGTCGGCGAACTCGCCTCTTATGCGCACCTGATCATGGCGGGCGGAATCATCCTCAGCGCAGTGGGCGACAAGATAGTCATCGCGCACCCGATGGCGCACGACGGTCTCGCCTGGACCCTGGTGATCACCGGAGGTCCGGCCCTGTTCCTGGTTGGGCGGGCCGGGCTGGACTACGCGACCTTCAGCCGGGTGTCCCGCAGCCGGCTCGCGGGGATCGTCCTGCTCGCCGTCGCCGTACCCTTCATCAAGGACGTACCATCGATCGGCATCGCCGCGATCACCGCCACTATTCTGGTGGCCATCGCCACCGGCAACCTGGTCGCAGTGTGGCGCAACCCCCGTGCGCCTCTCCCACCACGAGGCTAGCCACCTCCGGGGAGCGGGCGGTCTGCTCGGTTGCGCCTGGGTCGTCGGGCTGGCTGCCAGCCCGGAGCCTCGAGCGCTCCTCCCGGAGCTCCCTGACCCGTGCCAGGGCAACCCGACGGCTGCGGTTCCAATCGTCGCGCCGGAGGCGGGCCCCAGGCCCGGCCCCCTTGAGGCGGCGCGTGCGGCCCGTCACGGCCGCCTTGATTCGTCGAGGCTGGCACTACGCCACAGCGTGATGCGCTCCTCGTAGGCGGCCGGGACGTAGCCGTCGTTGCGGAAGACACACCGGACCGAGTAGAAGTCCAGGTCGGCAACCGAGCGGGCGTCCGCGGTGCTGCTCATCCACGACATTCTGCCGGAGACCGCGGCCAGCGCGGCGGTCTTGAAAATCCAGCCAGCAGCGTCTGCTGCACGACCGGCAGCCCAGTGTCCCGCTGCTCAACGGGAGGTCGTCAGCCGGTACACCCTCGAATCACGAAGTTGGAAGCCAAGTCGCTCATACAGCCGGTTCGCCGACTCTCGCGACGGCCGCGACGTCAAGTCGATGGTCCGAACCCCGTCGGCTTGGGCCAACCGGACGGCCTCCTGGGTCAACGCAGCGCCAACACCGCGCCCTCGTGCAGCTTCGTCAACGACGACGTCCTCGATCCACGCTCTGGTTCCGGTCGGGATTGGGAACATGACTAGCGTCAGTGCACCGACGATCTCGCCATCCGCTCGGGCGATCAGCAGCCGATTGCCCTGCCACTCCACCAAGGTGCGCAGCGCCTCGCGATCGAGAGGCTTCGCGGACTGGGACAGCTGTGGCAGCAACTGAACGAACGCCTTCGTTACCTCGTCGTTGACGACCTGGACCACCTCGATGTCGACGTTCACGGCGGCGACTCTAACAATGGCCTGCCCT
>CAZYCD010000196.1:0-9134 GCA_964645345.1 uncultured Micromonosporaceae bacterium | reverse complement strand
ACCCGGCCATCCTGCGGCCCGGCAGGCTGGACGTGAAGATCAAGATCGAGCGGCCGGACGCCGAGGCGGCCCGGGACATCTTCAGCAAGTACATCCTGACCGGCCTGCCGCTGTCCGTGGACGACCTGGCCGAGCACGGCGGCGACGCCAAGGCCTGCGTGGCCGCGATGATCGAGGCCGCGGTGCTGCGGATGTACTCGGAGACGGAGGAGAACCGGTTCCTGGAGGTCACCTACGCCAACGGTGACAAGGAGGTCCTGTACTTCAAGGACTTCAACTCCGGCGCGATGATCCAGAACATCGTGGACCGGGCCAAGAAGATGGCCATCAAGGAGTTCCTCTCCTCCGGGCGCAAGGGACTGCGGCTGCAGCACCTGCTGGACGCCTGCGTGGACGAGTTCCGGGAGAACGAGGACCTGCCGAACACCACCAACCCCGACGACTGGGCCCGGATCTCCGGCAAGAAGGGCGAGCGGATCGTCTACATCCGCACGCTGGTCTCCGGCGGCAAGGGCACCGAGTCGGGCCGGTCCATCGACACCGTCACCAACACCGGCCAGTACCTGTAGGCACGGAATTCGAAAGGCGGGACCGGGCCGGACCCGGTCCCGCCTTCGTCCGTCGGTTCGCCGGGTCAGGGTATGAGAACGGCCGCTTCGGGTTCGCGCTCAGCTTCGGCCGTCGCGGTCACCCGGAACACCCACCAGCGCGAGACGACGTAGTTGACGATCGCCACCACGCCCGAGGTGACCAGCTTGGCCGCCAGGTAGGGCACGCCTAGCCAGGCCAACGCCTGCACCCCGAGGACCGTCAGCAGCAGTACGCCGACCACCAGTACGCCGTACCGGTAGATCTGGCCGCGCGCCCGCCCGGCCTCGGGGAACACCCACTCCCGACTGAGCACGAAGCCGATGACGAAGGCCACGAGGTAGGCCAGCGTGGTGGCCAGCCACAGCCACAGGTGGGCGACGCCGTGCAGCAGCCACAGCAGGAAGATGTCCGTGGCGAAGGACAGGCCGCCCGCCACGCCGAACCGCACCAGGTGGTGCCGGGCGATGGCGTCCACCAGCCCCCGCACGGTACCGCCCATGCCGTCACCCCCAGGTGTGTCCCCGGTAGCCTAGCCGGAAGCGGAAGATCGCGGCTCTCACGGTCCGTTCTGGGGGTACCGATCCAAAAAGGCCGTTACCGGGCACGTGCCGGACATCGCGGTACCTCGACTAGGCTGGGCGCATGGGCGTGAACCGGGTGATGGGCACCGAGGTCGAGTACGGCATCTCGGTGCCTGGTCAGCCAGGGGCCAACCCGATGGTGACCTCCTCCCAGATCGTCAATGCCTATGGCGCCCGGCCTGAGCTGTCCCGCAACGGCAGGGCGCGTTGGGACTACGAGGAGGAGTCGCCGCTGCGGGATGCCCGGGGCTTCACCTACTCCGGCGCGCTCTACGACCCGTCGGAGGCTTTGGCCGACGAGGATCTGGGCCTGGCCAACGTGATCCTCACCAACGGTGCACGGCTCTACGTCGACCACGCGCACCCGGAGTATTCGACGCCCGAGGTGACCAATCCGCGCGACGCGGTGCTGTGGGACAAGGCGGGGGAGCGGGTGATGGCCGAGGCGGCCCGCCGCGCGGCGACGATCCCGGGCAGCGCGCCCATCCACCTGTACAAGAACAACACCGACAACAAGGGCGCCAGCTACGGTGCTCACGAGAACTACCTGATGAAGCGGCAGACCGCGTTCGCCGACATCGTGCAGTACCTGACCCCGTTCTTCGTGACCCGCCAGATCGTCTGTGGGGCGGGCCGGGTCGGCATCGGGCAGGACGGTAGCGGCCCGGGCTTCCAGATCTCCCAGCGCGCCGACTTCTTCGAGGTCGAGGTCGGCCTCGAGACGACGCTGAAGCGCCCGATCATCAACACCCGCGACGAGCCGCACGCCGACGCCGACAAGTACCGGCGGCTGCACGTCATCATCGGCGACGCCAACCTGTCGGAGACGTCGACCTATCTGAAGCTCGGCACCAGCGCGCTGGTCCTGGAGATGATCGAGCAGAAGGCGCTGACCGCCGACCTCGGCATCGCCGACCCGGTCGGCGAGCTCAAGCAGGTGAGCCACGATCCCACGCTGACGCACCGCATCCGCCTGCGCGACGGGCGCCGGCTGACGGCGCTGGACATGCAGTGGGCCTTCCTGGAGCGCACGTCGTCGTTTGTCGACAGTCGGGGCGGCGACGAGCAGACGCTGGACGTCCTGGCCCGCTGGGAGTCCGTGCTCACCCGGCTCGGGCGCGACCCGATGAGCTGCGCCGACGAGCTGGACTGGGTGGCCAAACTGCGCCTGCTCGAGGGGTACCGCGACCGGGAGAACCTCGGCTGGGCCTCACCGAAACTGCAGCTGGTGGACCTGCAGTACGCGGATGTCCGGCCGGAGAAGGGCCTCTACCACCGGCTCGTGGCGCGCGGGTCGATGAAGACGATGTTCACGCCGGAGCAGGTGCGCGAGGCGATGACCGAGCCGCCCGAGGACACCCGCGCGTACTTCCGCGGCCGCTGCCTCGCGCAGTACGCGTCCGAGGTGGTCGCTGCGAGCTGGGACTCGGTCATCTTCGACGTGGGGCGCGAGTCGCTGGTGCGGGTACCGATGATGGAGCCGCTGCGCGGCACGAAGGCGCACGTCGGCGCGCTGTTCGACCGGTGCCCCAGCGCGAAGGACATGCTCGAGGCCATCACCACCGGCTGACCGGCGCGGGCGGTCACGCCGCGGTCGCGGCGCCCTGCCACAGGCGGGTCAGGTCCGGGCGCAGGTCCAGGTGCGGTGACCAGCCGAGAACCTTCGCCGCGAGGTCGATGCGCAGCCGCTGCCAGGTCTTGTCCGGTCCCCGCTCGGGCGGGGCCTCGGCCAGTTCGGCCGGTACCCCGCTGATCTCCACCAGTGCGGTCACCATCTCCCGGGCGGTCGCGGCGACGCCCCGGCCGATGTTGATGACCGGCGCACCCACCTCGGCCGCCGTCACCGCGCACTCGACCGCCCGTACCGTGTCGGTGAGGCCGACGAAGTCCCGCTGGGCGTCCAGCGGGCCGAGTTCCAGGACCACCGGCCGGTCCTCGCGACCCGTGGCCAACCGGTTCGCCGCCCCGCCGAGCAGGCTGACCTGTGGCGCCCCGGCACCGACGACGTTCCCGACCCGCAGGGTCACCCCGTCGATGTCTCCGGCGGCCGTGGCGGCCGTGACCGCCTCGGTGCAGCACAGCTTCTCCTCGCCGTACGGCTGCACCGGCCGGGGCGGCGTGTCCTCGCTGATGTCCACGCCGATCGGCACCAGGCCGTACTCGTGGACCGAGCCGATCTGTACCAGCCGCGGCCGCCGCCGCGCCCGCGCGACGGCGGCGAGCAGGCGCCCCACCAGGCCGCTGTTCGCGGCGACCAGCTCGCTGTCGGTCAGTCCCCACATGCCGCCCGCCGCGTTGACCACCGCCTCGACCCGCTCCTCGTCGAGGATGTCCGTGATCTCGGACATCGGCGCCTTTGCAAGGTCGATCGTCCGGACCCGCCCGGGGACGCGACGCTCGGGCGCCTGCCGGGCGACCAGCAGGACGTCGTGGCCCGCGTCGGCCAGGTGCCTGGCGACCGCGGAGCCGAGGAAGCCGGTGCCCCCCAACACCGCCACCGTTTCCGGTGCGCCGGTACCGGCCGGATCCGCTGCCCCCATGCTGGCCCCCGGAACCTCAGCCGGACCGCCGGGACGGGCCGAAGGCGTGCCGGCAGAGGGCGCGGATGGCTGCGCCGTTGCGGCGGCGCACGGCGCCCGGCAGCAGCGAGGCGGCGTGCAGCCGGGAGGAGGTGTACCAGTGCGCCGCCCGCGCCGCCTTCCGCCAGCCGAGGGCGGTCATCCGGTCCGCGGCGTCGAGAAAGTAGTTGCGCGCCTCGGCGAACCTCGTGCCGGCCGCGGCGCTGGCGCCCGAGGCGCTGACGACGTGACGCCGGTACTGGAAGCAGACGGTCGGGTCGACGGCCAGGCGCCCGCCCCGCTCGACCAGGTCGATGACCAGGGCCAGGTCCTGGATGATGTGCAGGTCCTCGCGGAAGCTGGCGGCCTTGACGGCGTCGGTGCGCCAACACAGCGAGGGGAAGTAGAGCCAGTCGCCCCGCAGCAGGCTGGCGGCCAGTTCCTCGCCGGCCATCACCGTGCGGCCGGTCAGCCGGGGTGCGTAGACGCGCCGCTTGGCCTCGTCGGTCAGGGTCCGCACCACGCGGCCGTCGCCGTCGATCACCTCGACGCCCGGCTGCACCATGGCGGCGTCGGGGTACTCGTCAAGCACCGACCGGACAGTCGCCACGTAGTTCGGGAGCATGATGTCGTCGCTACCCATCATGATCATGTGCGGGTACTCGGCAAGGTCGACACACTTGCGGAAGTTTCCCGTTACGCCGAGATTATGCGGGTTGCGCTGGTACCGAACGCGGTCGTCGGCGAGCGAGGCGAACCACTCCGGTACCCCCGGCTCCTGCCCGTCGTCGACCACCGTGAGCCGCCAGTCGGGGTCGGTCTGGCGCAGGACGCTGGTGACCGCGGCCTTCATCAGGTCCACCTGGCCGTAGTACGGGAGCATGATGTCGAAACGCGTCATAACCGGCAATCTCGCTGTCTGTGACCATTCGTGTCCTGAGCATCCGGGCTGGAACACTACCAAGGCGGCCGAGTCCCCGGCCGCCGGCGCCGCGGCACGCTCGGCGCTGCGGGAACGGCGTCAAGTTGACGTACGGTATAGATTCGTTGACGTACAGTGAGCTGTGCGTGACTGGTTGCGCGTTTTCGCCGGTACCGGTCTGAGCCCGCGACGCCAGTGGATCTTCGTCTTCATCGGGTTCTTCCTCGTCTTCGGCTCATGGTCGTTCGCGGCGCCCTACGACGGGCCGCCCGACGAGGTACAGCACGTCATTCGCGCCGTCGGCGTCGTGCGCGGTGACCTGTTCCCGGCACCGGCCGAGGTGGAGGACTTCAAGGGACGGCCCGGCATGGGTGCCTACCAGAAGGTTCCGACCGGCCTGCTGCAGCACGCCACCTGCTTCGGCTTCTCGCCGAAGACCTCGGCCGCCTGTGCCAAGCCGATCCGCGGCGGTCCCGTCGGCGAGGTCCAGACCACCGCCGGCCGGTACCACCCGCTCTACTACGCCCTGGTCGGGCTTCCGGTGTCGCTTTCGCCCAGTTGGGGCGGCCTGGTCGGGACGAGACTTCTCAGCGCCGCGCTGTCCGCGGTCCTGCTCGCCTTCGCGTTCGTGGTACTCAGCCGGTGGTCCCGGTACGGGCTGATGCTCGCCGGACTGATCGCCGTGTCCACGCCTATGCTCGCCCACCTGGCGGGTTCGGTGAACCCGAACGGCCTGGAGATCTCGGCCGGGATCGCCCTGTTCTCGGCGCTCATCCCGCTGGTGTTCGGACCGCCGAGAGGCCGGGTGGGGCCGCCGGTGTGGCTGGCCGGGATCAGCGCGGTCCTCCTCGCCACGCTGCGTTCGCTCGGGCCGCTGTGGGTGTTCTTCGCGCTGGCCTCGCTCCTGCCGCTGTCCCGCCCGGCGCTGCGTCGGCTGTGGGGGTACCGGGTGATCCGCTGGTGGAGCCTCGGGGTCGGCGTGGCCGTGGTGCTGTCGGTCGCTTGGATCGTCGGCATGAAGACCGGCAGCGTGGTGAACCCGCCGACACCGCTGTACGGCTACTCCAAGCTCGGCGCGGCGCTGCAGTACCTCAACCGGTGGGGCAGCATCTACCCGCAGGGTCTGGTCGGCGTCGCCGGCTGGTTCGACGTCTTCCTGCCCGACCCTGCGTACTGGCTGTGGATCGGCCTCACCGCCAGCATGATCGTCTTCGCCATGGTGATCAGCGGCTGGACCGACCGCCTCCGCTTCCTGCTCCTGATCTTCGGTGCGCTCGTGCCGGTCGGCGCGGTGCAGGTCGCCGAGGTCAACCAGCTCGGGTGGATCATCGCCGGCCGGTACGTGCTGCCGCTGGTGGCCGGCGCGCCGCTGCTGGCCGCGTTCATCCTCGAACGCCGGCTGTTGCTGCCGCGGCACGCCCGCACCTTCGTCCGCCTGTTCTGCGTGGTCATGCTGCCCGCCCACCTGATCCTGCTGGTCTTCGCGATGCGTCGCTGGCAGCACGGGGTCGACCAGGCACACCCGAACCCGTTCACCGGCGACTGGCACCCGCCGACCGGATCCGTCGTCCCGGTCGTGCTGATGCTGGTCGGCCTGCTGGTGGTCGGTTGGATCTCCTGGACCGCGCCGACCCGCAGCGCGGCGCTGCCCGACCTCGACCAGACGGCGGCGGAGGCGGCCGACGCCGGTACCGAGGGGGGCGCCGCCGCCCAGCCCTCGCCGGTGACGTCCGCCAGGATCGACCCGTCGAGCCGGCCCGCCGCCAGCAGCAACGGCAACGGACGGCACGCAGCGGGGGAGTCCGGGGCGCCGCAGCGCCCCCGCCCGCCGGTACTCGACGCGCACTGAACCGGCGCTCGCGTCGTTCCTCGCAGGAGTGGCACCGCCCCGGCTTCGCTCGCCGCGAAACGGTGATGCGCGCTGAGGGTCGCCCGACGAGGTACCTTTCATTAACTCAGCGCCGCATGGAGGAGGCAACGACAATGGCGAGCCGCGACACGGGTGGCCAGTCGCAGTCCGGCAGGTCCCGCCGCGACGAGGACCTGGACGAGGGCCCGGCGCCCGAGGTCAACCCTGAGGTGGCCGAGCGGCAGGAGAAGCTCACCGAGGACGTCGACGACCTGCTCGACGAGATCGACTCCGTCCTCGAGGAGAACGCCGAGGAGTTCGTCCGCGGCTATGTCCAGAAGGGCGGCCAGTAGCCGCCGGACGGCGACCATCATCAGGGCGACACCACGATCACGAGGGCGGAAGGCCCACGCGATACTGTGCTCTGCGGACGGCACGGCGTGACGGCTCAGCGACGGCGAACTCGAAGGGGACCACGTGGCAGCGGCTCTTGACCCATCCGGACGGCTTCCCGCGGTGTTCACCACGCCCGCGACGTCCTCGTTCACCGAGTTTCTCAGCCTCGCGGCCCCGGACCTGCTGCCCGGCCGGCGACCCCTGCCGCCCGGTACCGCCGACATCGCCCCGCACGCCACCACGATCATCGCGATAACGGCCGCCGAGGGCGTGGTCATGGCCGGCGACCGCCGCGCCACCATGGGCAATCTCATCGCGAGCCGGGACATCGAGAAGGTGCACCCGGCCGACGAGTACTCGCTGATCGGCATCGCGGGCACCGCCGGCGTCGGCATCGAGATGATCCGTCTGTTCCAGGTGGAGCTGGAGCACTACGAGAAGATCGAGGGCGCCGTGCTGTCGCTGGACGGCAAGGCCAACCGGTTGGCCTCGCTGATCCGCAACAACCTCGGGGCGGCCCTGCAGGGCCTGGCCGTCATCCCGCTGTTCGCCGGCTATGACCTCGACGCGGCCGACCCGGCCAGGGCCGGCCGGATCTTCAGCTTCGACGTGGCCGGCGGCGTCTACGAGGAGACCGGCTTCGACGGCATCGGCTCCGGGTCCCTGTTCGCGAAGTCCGCGCTCAAGAAGCGGTACCGTCCCGGGCTGCCCATCGACGAGGCCATCACGCTGGCGGTCGAGGCGCTCTACGACGCGGCCGACGACGACACCGCGACCGGTGGACCCGACCTCACCCGCAGGATCTACCCGGTGGTGACGACCGCGACCGCCGCCGGTACCCGCCGGCTCTCCGACGCCGAGGCGGCGCAGGTCGCCGAGGCCGTGGTGGCCCGCCGGATGGAGAATCCGGGCGGCTGACCCGACCGGTACCCGAAGCAGCGCGCCCGCCGTAACCGACAGATCGAGGAGACCGCCAGCCGTGGCCATGCAGTTCTACGCCTCGCCCGAGCAGATCATGCGGGACCGCTCCGAGTACGCGCGCAAGGGCATCGCCCGGGGCCGCAGCGTCGTCGTGCTGACCTACGCCGGTGGTGTCCTGTTCGTCGCGGAGAACCCGTCGGCCAACCCGTCGACCGCCCTGCACAAGGTCAGCGAGATCTATGACCGCATCGGGTTCGCCGCGGTCGGCCGGTACAACGAGTTCGAGAACCTGCGAGCGGCCGGGGTACGCCTGGCAGACCTGCGCGGGTACTCCTACGACCGGCGGGACGTGACGGGGCGGGCGCTCGCCAACGCGTACGCGCAGACCCTTGGTGCGATCTTCACGGACTCCTCCAAGCCGTACGAGGTCGAGATCTGCGTTGCCCAGGTGGGCGCCGCCCCGGAGCAGGACGAGCTGTACCGGCTGACCTACGACGGCTCGGTCCAGGTCGAGCCGGGCGTGGTGGCCATGGGCGGGCAGGCGGAGGCCATCTCCGGCGGGCTGCGCCAGCAGCACCGGTCCGATGTCGGGCTGGAGGACGCGCTCCGGCTGGCCGTCCAGGCCCTCGGCAGTGTCGGAGGCGAGGGCGGCGCGCCGCGGACCCTGGCCGGCGAGCAGCTTGAGGTGGCGATCCTCGACCGCACCCGGAAGGGTCGGGCGTTCCGTCGCATCGCGGGCGCGGCGCTCACCGCGCTGCTCGAGGTCCCAGCCGCCGAGGAGCCGGCGGCATCCGCCGGTCCGGCCCCACGGGCCGCGGGTACCGAGGCGACGACGCCCGAGTCCGCTCCCGAGCCGGCCGGGCCGGACGAGTCCACCGCCGACGGCGACGCCTGATTCCGAGCGTTCGGCACGGCATCAGGCAGGCCGCCGCGGCTGGCGTCAGTCGCCGCCGCCGAGCGCGATCAGCGCGGCGGGACTCCCGCTCGCGCCCGGGCCGGACGGATGGGCGGCGCGGCGGGCGACCGCGATCGCGAGCACCGCGGCGACCACCGCCGAACCACCCGCGTACCCGCCCTCCACGCGCAGGCTGACCGAGCCCGGTACCACCGTGATCACGACCAGCGTCAGGGTGCCGGCCAGCCAGGCGTACGTCTGGTCCCGGTGGTGGCCGAGCGAGATCGCGCCCTGGCCCAGCACCTGAGCGAGCAGGTAGGCCGCGGTACCCGCGGACAGGATCGCGAAGTCCAGCCGGTTCAGGGTCTCGGCGGTGTTGAAGAAGACCCGCAGCAGCCACGGCCCGAAGATGATCGTCGGT
>CAZYCD010000195.1:0-9181 GCA_964645345.1 uncultured Micromonosporaceae bacterium | reverse complement strand
CTAGGCGCAGTTGCGCGTACGGGTCGGCCAGCAGGGTACCGACGTGGATCGCGAGCAGCAGCACGGCGAGCAGGCTGGCGTTGCGGTGCAGCGCGGCGACCGCGAAGCGCGGCAGGCCGGCCAGCGTCCGGCCCGACCGGGTCGCGATCCCGAGCGCGACCACCAGGGTCAGCAGGACCAGCGACACCACCCCGGTACCCCGCCCCAGGTACCACAGCGCGTCCGTCATCGCGGACCCCCCGCCGGCCAGGCGCCTACCCGGACGACCCGCCGGTCGGCCGCCACCAGCCGCGCCGGCAACCCCCAGCCGAGCAGCATCGGCAGCGCCCGGGCACCGCGGACCACCGCCGCGGTGGAGGCGGCGTTGGCGGTGACGCAGCGGTCCGCGACCACGGAGACGGTGCGCCACACCGTCGGCGCCGCAAGCCCGGTCCCCGGGTCGACGATGTGGTGCACGCTGCGCCCGCCGTGCCGCCAGGCCCGGCTGACGGTGCTCGACGTGGCCAGCGCCGCGCCGGCCGAGATGGCCACCGTGCACTCGGGCTCGCCGGGGCCGTCGCTGACGAGGACCGACCAGCCGCCGTTCGGGGCCGGGCCGGCGGTGGCGATGTCGCCGCCGAGGCTCACCAGGGCACCGACCCCGAGCCGGCGGGAGACCAGCGCGGCGCATCGGTCCGCAGCCCACGCCTTGGCCGTGGCGCCCAGATCCAGGAGGGTACCGGCGGGCATGGTCAGCTCCCCGCCCTCCAGTCGCACCGCGCGCCAGCCGGCGCCCGGACCGGTCAGCGGCGCCTGACTGTCGCTTGTGGACACCAGCGTGAAGTCCCGGTCGTACCCGATCCGGAGCATCGCGGCGCCCACGGTCGGGTCGACGTCCCCTCCGGTACGGGCGGCGGCCGCCAGCGCGGTGGCGACCAGCTCGGCCAGCAGGGGACTGACCGGTACCGGCCGGCCACCGGCCCGGTACGCGCGCATCACCTCGGAGTCGGGGCGGAACCGGCTGGCGGCCAGCTCGACCGCGGCCAGCTCGCGGGCCACCAGGCGGCGGGCCTCACCGGTCGCGGCCGGATCGGTGACCACGAGCCGGGCGGTGGTGCTCCACACCGACCACTGCGCGACGTTCGCGGTGACCGGCAACGTGTCCAGCAGTGGCATGGTCAGGACCCTCCCGATGTCGCCTGCGGTCCCCGGTCGGTACCGGACACCCGGCCGCCGAAGCCTGAGTCGCCGGTCAGCCCGCTGCCGCTGGTACCGGTACCGCCGGAGTCACCGCTGCTCGACGCTCCGCTCCCGGTACCGGTCGAGACGGTCTGGTGGGTGGCGGTACCGGCGTGTGCCACGGCGGCGACCGCCAGGGACCCGGCGACGCTGGCGGCGGCCAGCCCGCTGGTGACCGCGGCAACCCGCCGCAGCCCCCGCTCCCTGATGCCCATGAGGCCTCCCTCGTCGTGTTCGCTGGATGAAGACTTCCTCGGGGGGCTGAACCGGCCTTGTGGACCGGCTGTGAATCCGATGTGCGCCGCAGCGGGTGCGCGGCGAACCGGACAGGCGGCACCAGTTGGGCGCGGGCCGCCCGTTCGGCGCACAGGCGGTACACAGGAAAGTCGGAGCCGGGCCACAGCGAACCGGGTCAGGATGGGTGCATGTCCGATCCGGGTACCAACCGGCTTGTCCGGGACGACGGCAACCCCGTGCGTGTGCTGGTCGTCGACGACGAGCCCTCGCTGACCGAGTTGCTGTCGATGGCGCTGCGGTACGAGGGGTGGGACGTGCGTACCGCGGCCGACGGGCACTTTGCCGTGCGGACCGCGCGGGAGTTCGAACCCGACGTGGTGGTCCTCGACGTCATGCTGCCGGACATCGACGGGCTTGAGGTGCTCCGCCGGCTGCGCGACCGCAGCCCGGCCGTGCCCGTGCTGTTCCTCACCGCGCGCGACGCCGTCGAAGACCGGATCGCCGGGCTGACCGCGGGCGGCGACGACTACGTCACCAAGCCGTTCAGCCTCGAGGAGGTCGTCGCCCGGCTGCGTGGGCTGCTGCGCCGGGCCGGGATGACCGCGCAGCGCCAGGACGCCGTGCTGACCGTCGGCGACCTCATGCTGGACGAGGACAGCCACGAGGTGCGCCGGGCCGGGACGTCCGTCGAGCTGACCGCGACCGAGTTCGAGCTGCTCCGCTTCCTGATGCGCAACCCGCGCCGGGTGCTGTCCAAGGCGCAGATCCTCGACCGGGTATGGAGCTACGACTTCGGCGGGCAGGCCAACGTCGTGGAGCTGTACATCTCGTACCTGCGCAAGAAGATCGACGTCGGTCGGGAACCCATGATCCACACCCTGCGCGGGGCCGGCTATGTCCTCCGGCCGGCCGGCTGACCGCCGGCCCAGGCTGCGGCGGCCCGGAGCCCGGCCGTCCGGCACCCGGCGGCCGAGCGGGCTCGGACGGTTGGGGGGCCCGCGGGCGCTGCGCGACCGGCTGCGCGCGCTGCCCCTGCGCACCCGGCTGGTCGCCGCCGTCATTGGCCTGCTCGCCGTCGTGTGCCTCATCGTGGGCGTGGCCACCGAGCTGGCGGTACACGGGTTCCTCATGCACGGCATCGACAGCCAACTCGTCGCCGCCGGCAACCGCTCGGTGCAGGGCGCACCCGGGATGGGTCCCCGGCCCCAGGGCGGGCCGCGCGACTTCCCGCCGATCGCCGGGCAGGGCGCCGGTACCCTCCAGGCCCGGCTGATCGACGGCTCAGTCGACCGGGCATCGCTCGTCCTCGGCGACCCGATACCCGAGGAGGACTACCCCGTCCTGACCGCGCTGCCGACCGACGGCCGCCCGTACACCCGCGCCCTCGGCGACCTCGGCAACTACCGCCTGATCGCGGCCCGGGAGCCGGACGGCGACGTGGTGGTGACCGGCCTGCCGCTGCACGACCTGGAGTCCACGCTCACCGGGCTGGCGGCGGTCGAGGCGGGCATCGCGCTGGCCGGACTGCTGCTGACCGGGCTCGCCGGCGCGGTCATCGTGCGCCGCTCGCTGCGTCCGCTCAACCGGGTCGCGGCCACCGCGTCCCGGGTCGCGCAACTGCAACTGGACCGCGGCGAGGTGGCGCTGTCCGTGCGGGTACCGGACGTGGACACCGATCCGCGCACCGAGGTGGGCCGGGTCGGCGCGGCACTCAACCGGATGCTCGGCCACGTCGCGGCGGCGCTCACCGCCCGGCAGGCGAGCGAGACGCGGCTACGCCAGTTCCTCGCCGACGCCAGCCACGAACTGCGCACCCCGCTCGCGTCCATCCGCGGGTACGCCGAGCTGGTACGGCGCTTCGCCGCGGAGGTACCGGACGACGTCGCCCGCGCGATGCGCCGCGTGGACTCCGAGTCGACCAGGATGACCACCCTCGTGGAGGACATGCTCCTGCTCGCCCGGCTCGACTCCGGCCGGCCGCTGTCCACCGGCCCGGTCGACCTGTCCCGGCTGGCGGTCGACGCGGTCAGCGACGCGCATGTGGCCGGACCCGGGCACCACTGGCGCATCGAGCTGCCCGACGAGGCGGTCACGGTAGCGGGCGACCCGGCCCGGCTGCACCAGGTACTGGCGAACCTGCTGGGCAACGCGCGGACGCACACCCCGGCCGGTACCACGGTGACCGTCGGGTTGACGGCGCCCGCCGCCGGTACCGTGACGCTGTGGGTGGCCGACGACGGCCCGGGCATCCCGGCGGCGCTGCTGCCCGACGTGTTCGACCGGTTCGCCCGCGCGGACACCTCGCGTTCCCGGGCGGCCGGGAGTACCGGCCTGGGTCTGGCAATTGTGGACGCCGTGGTGCAGGCGCACGGCGGCCGGGTCGAGGTGACCAGCCGCCCGGGTAGCACGGTGTTCACCGTGACCCTGCCGGCCGGGGCGCCCAGCCGGGGGTCTGGTTTGGCTCCGAGCGCATCCGGGAAAAGACCTGTGTGAATCGCGACGGATATCGTGACGCCTCGGCGCGCGCAGGCTCCACCGAGCCGCTGGACCGCGCCACGATGACCGACCCGGCGGCGACCGGCCGTACGGCGATCGAACCCGCGGCGGCCGGTACAGCGGTCCCGCCGGGGCAGCTCGACCGGGCGCCGACGATGCACCCGACCCCGGCCGCGGTGGTGCGGCCGAGGCTCGTCGTGCCGAAGCGGCTGCGCCGCCGCCGGTTCCTGGCCGCCATCCTGGCGCTGTTGGTCCTGGTGGGCGGCGTGGGTACCGTGCTCGGAGTGTACTATGTGGACAGTGTGCCGACCCCGGCCGAGCTGACGCTGCCGGAGGCCACGACGGTCTACTACTCCGACGGCAAGACGCCGATGGCTCGGCTCGGCGCGCAGAACCGGACACTGCTGACGTACGACGAGATGAACGACGCGGTCAAGCAGAGCATTGTCGCTGCCGAGGACCAGACCTACTGGACCAACAAGGGGATCGACCTCGCCGGTGTGCTGCGCGCGGCGTGGAACAATCTGACCGGCGGGCAGACGCAGGGCGCGTCCACCATCACCCAGCAGTACGCGCGGATCGCGGCCGACCTGCAGGGCGTCACGTACTCCCGCAAGCTGCGGGAGGCGGTGATCGCGTGGAAGCTCAGCCGGAAGTACTCCAAGCAGCAGATCCTGGAGTTCTACCTGAACACCGTGTCGTTCGGCCGGGGCGCGTACGGCATCGAGGCGGCCGCGCAGGCGTTCTTCGGCAAGACGGCCAACCGCAACGCGCCGCCTGACCGGCAGCTCACCGTCTCGGAGGCCATGGTGTTGGCCGCGATGGTCAAGCAGCCCGAGCGCGACCCGTCCGATCCCGAGGGCCGTCCCGGGTACGACCCCAAGCGGGGCCCGTTGGCGCTGGAGAACTCCAAGGGCCGGTGGGCGTACATCCGCGGCAACATGGTGAAGCTGCACTACCTGACCCAGGCGCAGGCCGACGCCCTGCAGTACCCGGACACGGTGCTCGACGACAACCCCGACGCATACCAGTCCGGGCTGGACAAGCCGACCGGGGTCGCGGTCAACCACGTGCTGAGCGAGCTGCGCCAGACCGATCCGTTCAAGGGCAAGCCGGCGGACTACCTCATCAACGGGGGCTTCCGCATCGTGACCACCATCGACAAGCGGGCGCAGGACGCCGCCGAGGCGGCCGCCGACATCCGCCGGCCGACCGCGCCCGAGGTGGACCAGGGGCAGCCCGCCGACTGGCAGGCGGCGCTCGTCGCCGTCGAGCCCGGCACCGGGCGGGTCCTGGCCTACTACGGCGGAAACTCGGCATCCGGTGCCGACTACGCCGGCTGGTACTACGACGCGCAGGGCAACCCGGCCGGCTTCGGCGAGCACCCGGCCGGCTCGTCGTTCAAGGTCTACGACCTGGCCGAGGCGCTGCGCCAGAATGTTTCGGTCAAGTCGCATTGGGACTCGCCGGACACCAAGGAGTTCCCGGCCAGTGGGCGCACCAACGGCAGCCCGGCCGGGCCGGTACGCAACTCCAGCTCGGCGGCGTGCCAACCGGACTGCATGCTGTGGCAGGCGACGGTCGCCTCGCTCAACGTCACCTTCTTCGACCTCACCGAGCACATCGGTGCGGCCAACGTCCTGGACATGGCGAGCAAGGCCGGCATCGACTCGATGTGGACGGATCGGCAGGGCGGCCCGGTGCCGGTACGGGTGGACCTGCGCGGCAAGTCGGGCGCCGAGCTGATGTCCAACTTCTCCACCGAGCTGGGCATCGGGCAGTACGGCGTGACCGTGCTCGACCACGCCAACGGCATGGCCACGTTCGCCGCCGGGGGCAAGCGGTCGCAGGTGCACTTCGTCAAGTCGGTGACGCACCGCGGCGACGAGGTGTATCAGGAGAAGCTGTCGCAGAGCGACGTCGGCCTCGACCGGGAGAAGATCGACGAACTGAACTGGACGCTGCGCCAGGTGCAGGCGGCGAAGCTGGACAACGGCTGGGACTCGGCCGGCAAGACGGGTACCTGGCAGCTCGGCAACAGCACGGTCGACAGCGCGCACACCTGGATGGTCGGGTACACCGGCGCGATGGCGGTGGCCGTCTGGCTCGGTACCACCGATGGCAAGGCGCTGGTCACGAAGTCCGGCAGCCACTCGGTGTCCGGCGCGACCAACGCGGCGCCGATCTGGCGGCAGTTCATCACGGCGGCGACGGCCGCGATGAAGCTGGACCCCAACAAGTACCGGTTCGAGGCGCCGAAGTTCCCGGCGGAGAGCGCGTCGGCGCAGCCGCCCGCGACGGCGTCGGTGTCGCCGGCAGCGCCGCCCTCCGCGCCGCCGACCCGGTCCGCGCCGCCGCCGCGGCCCAGCCCCACCATCCCGGTACCGCCGCCGACCACCTGCCCGCCCGCGGGTTGCCCGGTACCCACCAGTGCGCCGCCGACGAGCAAGGCTCCCGCCGGGGGAGGCAGGCCGTCCGGCTGAGCCCCGGAGACGGACGCCGCGCGGCGGTCCTTCCCGTCCGGCAATAATGGACACCATGCCTTCCGGGTCCCGGCAGATCGCCGAGCACATCGACCGTCCCCCGACCGAGGTCTACGAGTACGCCTCGAACCCGGCCAACCTGCCCGAGTGGGCGCCGGGCCTCGGTACCTCGGTGGAGGAGGTGAACGGGCGGTGGTTGGTGGACACTCCGGGCGGCCGGGTGGCCGTCGCCTTCGCCCGGCGCAACGACTTCGGCGTGCTCGACCATCACGTGACGCTGCCGTCCGGGGAGGAGGTCTACGTCCCGATGCGGGTGACGGCCGACGGGAACGGAAGCGAGGTGGTGTTCTCGCTTCGCCGCCTGCCGGGCATGACCGATGACGAGTTCACGCGGGACCAGGATCTGGTGGCCGCCGACCTGGCCAGGCTCAAGCGGATCCTCGAACGGGCCGGCTGACCGTCCGGTACACACAGGTGCTGCGCCGATAGTCCACTCGCTGGTCGGGCAGACCGTGAAAGCGCGGTCACCGCTGGTCGTGTACCCGCAGCGGCGAGCGGTCGCCGACGAGCCACAGGTGGCCGAAGGGGTCGACGAAGCCGCCCTGGCGGTGGACGCCCCACAGTGCCTCGTGGTCGCGGATCTCGTCGACGGTACCGTCGGCTCCCGCCGCCACCGCGCGCGCGATGAAACCGTCCGGATCGTCCACGAACACCTCGACCCGTACCGTCCGGGAACCCAGCGCCCACGGCGTGTCCCAGCCGTTGTTCTCCGGTTCGCCGAGGAACAGCGGGGCGCCTTGGACACTGAGGCCGACGACACTGCCGAGGTTCCACAACTGCGTGGCGCCCAGTGCCCGTTCGTACCACTCGGTCGCGGCGGCGGCGTCGGGTACCGCCAGCATCACGGTGATCACGGGAGCGTGCGGCTGCGATGCTGTCACGCGGACAGCGTGCCACGCCGTAGTGGGCCGGGTCAGACCGTGACCACGATCCGGTTGTCCACCGACGCCACACCGGGCGCCGACCAGGCGACCCGCTCGGCTTCCTGCTTCTCCGTCCACGACCGCACCGGGCCGGTCAGGATCACCTGGTCGCCGGTGACCTCGACGGTCAGTCGCTCCGCGTCCGTCTCCGCGTTGCGTACCAGCGCGTCCTCGATGTCCCGGCGCACCTCCTGCGGCGACGGCGGTACCTGCGGCCGCACGCCGATCAGGTTCGTCACCCCGCGCACGCCGGACAGCCGGCGTACCGCCCGCTCCGCTGAGCGCCGCTGGTACTCCCACTCGACCTCGCCCTTGATGGTGACCCAGCCGCGGGCGACCGTGACGTCGAGGCGTTCGATCGGTACGAAGGCGTCCCACTCCAGCGCCCGGGTGGCCGCGCCTGCCAGGTCGGAATCGGTGCGCTCCGCCGAACTTGGCAGCCGCACCTCGATGTCGTTGGCGACGGCGCGTACCCCGTTGACCCGGTGGGTGGTGCGTTCCGCCGTCCACTTCTTTCCGTAGTTGTCGACCCAGCCGCTCAGCGTCACGACCGCGTCCTTGACCGTCACGCCGACCTCGTTGGGCTGCACCCGGGCCTCCCACTTCAGCTCGTCCAGCACGTCCCGCTGGATCTGCTGGTCGGTCCGGGGAACCGAGTTCGTCATCCGCGCCATCCCCCTCCTGCGTCGCGCGCCGCCGTCCGGGCGCCGTGCCCACGGCGATCCTGCGCGCCGATCGGGTGAGCCCTCCTCACCCCGCCGGGGTGGCGACCCACCCGCGGCTCAGAGCAGGTGCAGCTCCCGCGCCCGGCGCACCGCGTCCCGACGGCGAGCCGCGTCCAGTTTCCGGTAGATGTTGCGGACGTGCGTCTTGACCGTGTTCACCGACAGGGACAGCTCGACGGCGATCTCCGTGTTGGACAGGATGCTCTGCAGGTACCGCAGGATGGTCAGCTCCCGCTCGGTCAACGGCTCGGCGAGCGCGGGCGGCGCGGGCGAGGGCGGAGCCGCCGGTACCGGGTGTTCGTCGGCCGCCGCGACCAGTTCGTTGACCAGCGACCAGCACGCGGTACCCGAGTCCAGGTGTTCCACGAGCAGGTCCCGGGCGGCGGTACCGGCCCGGGTGAACGGGCGGCGGAAGCCCTCCGGTTCGGCGAGCGCGAGCGCCCGCTCCAAGGCCTGGCTGGCCGTCCGCGAGTCGCCGCCGCGCCGGGCGGCCAGCGCCTCGATGAGTCCCGCCTCAATGCGCAGCCCCAGCGGCCGTTCCCCGTCCCAGGGTCGGTCGACCCGGCCCTCGGGCCCGCCGGGCGCGTCCCCGCCGCGGGCGCCACGACCCCGGCCGTCGGCGTCCGGGCCGCCCGCGCCGCGGTCCGGGGTGCCTGAACCGTCAGCGGTACCGACCGGCTCCGGTCGCAGCGCGCGGACCGCACCCGTCGGGTCGTCCTCCCGGAGATGGGCCCGGGCCAGCGGTACCGACAGCAGCGGGTCGCCCGACAGCGGCGCGAGCATGCGGCGCACCGTACCCGTGTCGCCGTGGGCCGTCCTCAGGTCCGCCTCGACCGCGGCGAACCAGCGCTCCAGCAGCCGGGACGGTGGCCGGTCGGCGATCTCGCGGCGGCCCGCCTGCAGGTCGTCGTACCCCCGCGCCAGTTCGCCCCGCTCGGCGTGCAACTGCGCGGAGAGCAGGGCCACCGCGGCGGCCAGCCCGGGGTCACCGGCGGGTCCGCCCGCGCCGACCGCCACGGCCGGGTCGGCCCGGGCGAGG
>CAZYCD010000194.1:0-9321 GCA_964645345.1 uncultured Micromonosporaceae bacterium | reverse complement strand
CGCTGAGCCTGTCAGCAACCTTCCCCGCCAAGCCGAAAGACGGCCCGGCGCCGGCAGCGCCGGCCCGCCGATTCGCCACGCCACGCCACGCCGCGCCGGCCCGGCACGTAGCGCGTCAAGGCGGCCTGGGCCCGCGCGCGGCGGGTCACGATCTTGTTCTTGGCGTGGGCACGCCGGCTGATGCTGCCGTCAGTATTGTCAATGCCGTCGAATTCTTCCCAGCCCCCGATCGTGGTTCGGTTAGCGATCAGGGGTGAGGTACCGGCGTTCTCGGTGGCGACGATGTCGTTGTTCCCGTGGGCACGGAAGGTGCATCAACCTCCACTAATTCGTCATCTGCCCGCTTGTCCTGCCGGCATCGCGGTGCGGGCTTCGGCCGCGGTCTTGATGAGCTGTGCCGTCTCGCCGGGGTGGGAGACCATCGCCAGGTGCCCAGCGGGGACTTCGGTGGTGGTCGCGCCCATGCGGCTGGCGAACATCCGCTGCGCATCCGGCGGGATCGCCTGGTCCTGGCTGGAAACCTGGTACCAGGACGGCGACGACTTCCATGCTGGAATCCCCATCGTTTCGGCGAAGATTGAACTTGCGATCGGCTGTTGCGCGGCGTGCAGCGCCTTCGCCCGGATCGGGTCGACGCCGGAGGCGAAATGCTGGACGAAGTCGTCCTGCGGCAGCCACATGAAGCCCTGCTTGTCGGTGATCGGGTGTGCTAGCGCCGGCGGCGTGGGTCCCTGCGACAACAGAGCCTGCAGCGATTCCCCTTGGTCCAGCCCGAACGCGGTGATGTACACCAGGCCTGCCACGTTGGGCGTGTCGGTGCCCAGCGCGGTCATGATCTGGCCGCCGTAGGAGTGTCCGGCCACGATCGTCGGGCCGTCCTGCAGGTTCAGAACCTGGCGGAGTCGCGCGACGTCATCGGCCGTGGAGGTTTCTGGGAACTGGGGAGCCGTGACGTGGTAGCCGTCGTCCTGTAGACGCTGGATGACGCCGCTCCAGCATGAGCCGTCGGCCCATGCGCCGTGGACAAGGATGATGTTCGGTCGGCCATTCATGTGATGGTTCCTTCCAGTTAGAGGGCGCGGGTCCGTTCCGCCCACGCCAGCCCGCCGGGCGACGCCGGCAATCGGCATGACGACTGCGACAGGCGCCCCGATGAGACGCAGTCACTTTGCCGGTACCGCGGCAGCCTCTTCGTAAACCTGTGGCTGCAGGCATGACGTGCTCGTGGGGTCGGCTTGTGACCGTGCACGTACGGCGGCGTGGTCGCGCGGGCCTCCGTGCGGCGGCAGAGGGTGCGTCAGACGGCAGGAGTCAGCTCGTCGCCTTGGCGGCCTGGTCGATCAGGTCCGCGACGATCTGCGGGTGGCTGAGCATCGCACAGTGGGACGACGCCGGCACTTCGACGACCTTGCGGGCGTTCGGCCGGCTGGACATCCAGCGCTCGGCCGCGGGCGGAATGGCCTTGTCTTGGCCGGCGACCAGCCCCCACGATGGGATCGTCCGCCACAGTTCCCGACCCTGAAGTACGTGCGAAACCTCGCCGACCGGTTTGGCTGCATCGACGACGTCCGTTTCTGCCAAACGCCGCCGCTGGTACGACGCCGAGCATCGGCATTGCGGCATTGCCTGGCACACGCCTGAACAGTCCACTGTGGGCAGTCCGACGCGACCCGTTCCGCCCGGGTTGACGTCCTCACTGCCGCCCACACCCGCAACCCCGACTGCTGGGTACGCAAGTACCCCCAACCAGCCGCCCCTGCCCCCAGGGGTCTGGATGGACAAGCCACCCCGACCCGAACCAGGCACCCACCATCCAATGAATTCCTGAACAGCTTGCCGTAAAAATCTTGACACGCACTGACCGGAGCCGGATCAAAGCAGCGGCTCGCGGGCTTGGCAGGGACGACGCGCATCATTGCCACACTCGAACCCGAGCCCGCCCCGACGCGGACATCGCACATCCTTGGCACCAGCGGGTATCGCGGTTCGGTGGGTCAGTGCGAGAACAGCGAGGCGATTACGCTTCCACCCGGCGGTTCACGTTCGAAAGGAGTCTCTTTGTTACCTTCTTCTCGCGGGGGAGCGCGACGCTGGGGTCGTCGCCTCGGTGGCGTCGCGGTGTCCGGTCTCCTCGTCTCCGCGGCCGTCCTTGTGATCCAGAACGAGCCAGCTGCGGCAAGCGAAAGCCTCGCGACGATCGCGCCGACGTCCTGGGCCTACATCGACTCATTGGCCCCCGACACCAGTTTCGTCAACCCCTCAGGGGAGGCGCCCATCGGCAAGATTCACTTCGACGACAGCGGCAACCATGTCTACCGGTCGTACTTCACCTTCGATATCAGCCAGTTCCTCAGCCCTCGTCAGATCAGTAGCGTCGTGCTGCACGACGCGGAGACCAACGTCCCGCACTGCGTCGACCGGTCGGCCGAACTCTGGACAACCACGCCGATCATCGCGCACACCACATGGAACCATCCGCCGACGGAGCAGACGAAAGTCGCGACCGTCACGTATGTAGCAGGCTCCTCGCCGTGCCCGGTGCCCTACATGTCGCTCGACGCGACGGCCATCGTGCAGCAGGCCCTCGCCGCGGGCCAGACACAGCTCACCTTCGAACTTCGGGAGAGCGACGAGCAGAACCCTCACCAGGGCCGCTGGCTCGGCAACCAGCCGTGGCTGCTGTTCAGCTACGACACGCCGCCGGACACCCCAACACCGCTCGACGTGGACGGGAAGCCGTGCGCCACGGCGGCGCCTTATCCCTGGGTGAGCAATCTCCAACCCACCCTGTACGCGCGGCCCACAGATCCGGACGTCGCGGACTACGGCAGTCTGAGTGTGACATTCGCATTGTGGCCCATCAGCGACCCCACTCACCGCACCTTGGTGCTTGCCCCGAACGCGGCCAGCGGACAGACGGTGCAGCGCCCCCTTCCGTCCGGAGTCGTCGCCGACGGGGGAAGCTACGGATGGTCGGTACAGACCACCGACGCGGAGGGGCTCACCTCGAGTTGGAGCACGCCCTGCTACTTCCAGGTGGACGTCACCCGACCCGCGAACCCGCCAGGAGTCAGCTCGAGTGACTACCCGAGCGACAGCACTTGGCATGGCGGGCAAGGCATCCCCGGCATCTTCACCTTCACCGCCAACGGCGTCTCGGACATCGTCGGATACACATACGGCTGGAACGGTTATGCCCAAGGCGGGTACGTGGCGGCCGACGAGCTGGGCGGCTCAGCGACGGTGGCCCTCGCACCGCCGCGTCCGGTCAACGACCTCGCTGTCGCGAGCGTGGACCGGGCGGGCAACCAGTCGCCGCCGACGATCTACCGGTTCGACGCGACGCCAACGGCGCCGATCGTCAATCAGGTCGGGCAACCGAAGGCCGGTGGCAGCACCGAGATCGACCTCCGACCGGGCGTCACCATCCCCGGGTACGAGGTGGTCAGCTACACGTACAAGTTCAACGGCGGCAGCGGCCAGACCGTTGCGGCGCGGCCGGACGGCACGGCAACCGTGATGGTCACCCCCGTGTACGGCTTCAACTCTGTCGCCGTAACGAGTACCAGCGTCAACGGTTGGGTCTCGACCGAGACCGACGAGAGTTTCTACGCTGACAACTCGCCTACGGTGGCCTCGCCGGACTTCCCCGAAAACGGGACGGGCGGCACCGCCGGCCAACCGGGCACATTCACCTTCACGTCGAACCTCGCCGGCAGTACTGACTTCTACTACTCGTTCGACTACGGATCGACGTTCCAGACCGTACCGGTCGGCGGCGACGGTACCGCGACGATCAGCTGGACGGCCGACGTTGCCGTGGGGGCCATTTACGTCTACTCGCAGACCGCGGACGGTACCCAGTCCGACTGGTACTTCTACAACTTCAGCGTCAATCCGTGATCACCTGGCCGGCCCCGTCGCGATCAGCGTCGGGGCCGGCCCACCGGTGGGACCCTGGGCGGGGCGGCTCCGGTTCGGCGATGCGGGCGGGGAACCGACGCGACTCGGCGATCTGGGTGCCAATCGTTGCCGCGTAATCCTGCAGCCAGCCCGCCGTAGGGCGCCTGGACGGTACTCAGCGGGACAGGCCTGCGCGACCATGGAGATCGTTCCAGAGGCTAGGGAGGATGGTTCTCCATGTGTCGGGAACTACCGGATTCCACGGGCGGTCCAGATCCGCGCCGCCCGCTGGTAACCAGGGCGAAACGGACGTCGATTAGCGTCCATCCGTGCTCATCGAACCCCGCGAACCGAGCGACCGGGCGGTACGCCAGCTGGTGCTCGAACTGCAGGCCGAGGTGGCCGGCTCGAACGACGCCGGCGGCTACGGACCGCTGGACGTCCTCGAGTTCATGCTCGGGCAGATCGACGGGAAGCCGGTTGCCTGCGGCGCACTGCAGCAGGTCGGACCCGGCGTGGGGGAGATCAACCGGATGTATGTCCGGCCGTCCTGGCGCGGTCAGGGCCTGTCCCGGCTCATCCTGGCCGCGCTCGAGGAGCGGGCGGTGGAGCTGGGTTTCCACCTCCTGCGGCTGGAGACGGTGCTGGAACGCGGCCGCGCCGCCCGGCTGTATGAGGGCGCGGGCTTCCACGCGGTCGTCGGCCACGTCGACGGCGGCGGAGACCCGCGTCGCGCCTGCTACGAGAAGTCGCTGCTTCCCGCCCTGGCTTGAGGAGCCGGGGCAGCCCGGGCGGGAAGCATCAGCGCCCCGGTCAGCCAGCCGCCGCGACCTTGTCCTCCTGCTTGTCGCGCGCCGCGTCGCCCGTACCGCCGCGGCGGTTGCGTACCAGGAGAACCGAGAGCGCGGCGGCGCCCATCACGGCGATCGGTAGCCACAGGGTCACCCGCATCGCGTTGGTGAATCCGGTGTCGAACACCGTCTTGATGAGGTTCTTGAGCGCGTTGGCCTGCTCCGGCGGAATGCCCGGGGGGAGGTTGATCGCGTTCTGGCTGGAGCCGACGTCCAGGTTGCCGGAGGCCTGCTTAAAGCCGCCCAGGAACTGGTCGTGGAACTGCGGCGGAAGGTTACCGACCTGCTCCTGGGCGGCGGCGCTGAGCTTGGCCGACAGTTGCGACTGGAGCAGGGCGCCGACGGCGGCCAGCCCGATCACCGCGCCGAGCTGCCGGGTGGTGTTGATGAGGCCCGAGGCAGCGCCGGCGATGCGCGGTTCGATGTCGCGCATCGCGATGGTCTGCAGCGGTGCGAACGTCATGCCCAGGCCGAAGCCGGCCACGATCAGGCCGGGCAGCAGGTGCCAGCGGCTGACGTGCAGGTGCGCGGACGCGATCAGGATCCCCATGCCGGTCGCGAACAGGCCGACGCCGAAGAACAGGATCCACTTGCCGCCGACCTTGTCCGCGTACCGGCCGGCGACCGGCGCGACGAACATCGAGATGATCGACATCGGGGCGGTGGTCAGGCCGGCCTGCAGCGCGGACAGCCCGAGTACGGTCTGCAGGAAGATGGTCAGCGGCAGGAACAGGCCGAACATCCCGAAGCTGATCGCCGCGACCACGCCGTTCATGATCGAGAAGTTGCGGTTACGGAAGATCGAGAACGGTACCAGCGGCTCCCCGTTGCGCTCGGCGTACTGCAGGTACAGGAACGCGGCCAGCAGCACCACGCCGACGACGAGCAGTTCGACGATGGTGATGGGTCCCCACACCTTGCTCCAGTGGTGGGACTGCCCCTCGATGAGCCCGAAGGTGATCAGGAAAAGCGCGGCGGTGGACAGCGCGACACCGGGCAGGTCCAGCTTGTGCCTGCGGTTGAGCTTGAGGTTCGGCATGACGACGGCGGCCAGCGCGAGGGTGACGATGCCGACCGGGATGTTCACGAAGAAGATCCAGCGCCAGCTGTAGTCGGTCACCAGCCAGCCGCCGAGGACCGGGCCGGTGACGGTGGAGATGCCCGCGACGGAGCCCCAGACGCCGAACGCGGCACCGCGGCGCTCCGCCGGGAAGATCATGGTGATGACCGACAGCGTCTGCGGCGTCAGCAGAGCGCCGCCGACCCCCTGCACGATCCGGAAGATGATCAGCTGGGTCGGGTTCTGCGCGAAGCCGCACGCCGCGGAGGCGGCGGTGAACACCACGAGGCCGAGGATGAACAGGGTCTTCGGCCCGTACAGGTCGCCCAGCCTGCCGGCGACGATGAGCAGGACGGCGTAGACCAGGACGTAGGCGTTGAGGATCCACAGCAGGTCGGACAGCGAGGCGTGCAGCCCGCTGCTGATCGCCGGCATCGCGACGTTCACGATCGTCGTGTCCAGCAGGATCATGAAGAACCCGAGGCACAGCGTGATCAGCACGAGCCAGGGGCTGTAGGTCCGCCGAGCCGCGGCGGCGGGTGCGGTCATGGTGGCGACTCCTTGCCCTCGTCGGCCCAGGACAGCTCGCCGGACCGGATCTCTTCGATAAGTTGCCGGACCCAGGCCAGCTCCGCCCGGCGCGCCGCCTGGCAGAACTCGACCTGCAGCGTGTCGGTGCGCGGATGGCCGGCCTTGGCCAGGCTGGCGATGACCTGCTCGTGCGCGGCGAGACCGACCTCCAGGGCGGTGCCGCGTTGCCGCAGCAGCCGGACGGCCTCGTCTGGGTTGAGGGTACGCAGCATCTGGACGGCGGCGGCGAAGACCGGGTACTCATCCTCCGGGTACCGGACGAGGTCCCGCAGGTTCGCGAGGTACTCATCCTGTCCGGCCTCGGTGATCGCGTACACGGTGCGCTCCGGCCGCCGCCCCTCGCGTCCCGTCTCCACCGGCTCCACGAGCCCGAGCCGGTGTAGTCGTTCAACGGCGTGGTAAAGCGATCCGGCCCGTACCTTGACCACGTGGTCGACGGAGCGGTCGCGGATCAGCTGGTGCACCTCGTAGGGATGCATCGGCCGCTCCCTGAGCAGTCGAAGCACCGCGAGGGCCAGCGGGCTGAGTGTCCGGTATGGCGTAGCCCTCATCGTTTACTCCAAACGGAGTATAGGCGCGCGGCGGCGATGCATGTCAAACCCTCATCAGGCCTAGCGCCTCCCTCGCCCGCCGGACCGTGGCGGCTGCCCGCTCCCGGGCGCGCTCGGCACCCTCGCGGAGGATGCCGTCGACCACCGTCGGGTCGGCCGACAGATCGGCATGGCGCTGCTGGATCGGCCGCAGCGTCGCGACCACCACGTCGGCCACCGCCGCCTTGAGCTCGGCGTAGGACGCGAACAGCCCGGCCAGCACCGTCGGCGAGTCGCCCACGCAGGCGGCCAGGATCTCCAGCAGGTTGGCCACGCCCGGCTGCGCCACCGGGTCGTAGCGCACCTCCCGGCCGGCGTCGGTCGTCGCCCGCATGACCTTGCGTCGCAGCACCTCCGGCGGATCGAGCAGGAACAGCACTCCTGCCCCGTGGGGATTCGTCTTGCTCATCTTGGCGCCGGGGTCTGACAGATCCATCAGCCGAGCGGCGAAGCCTGGGTGTACCGCCTTGGGTACCACGAAGGTCTGCCCGTACCGGCCGTTGAACCGCTCGGCGACGTCCCGGGTCAACTCCACGTGCTGACCCTGGTCGGCGCCGACGGGTACCTCGTCGATGTCGTACAGCAGGATGTCGGCGGCCATCAGCACCGGGTACGTGAGCAGGGACAGCCGCACCTGTTGCTGGGTGGCCGCCTTCTCCTTGAACTGGATCATCCGGTGCGCCTCCCCGTAGCTCGTCGCCGCCTCCAGCAGGTAGTGCAGGGTGGTGTGCTCGGGCACCTGCGACTGCACGAAGAACGTGCAGCGCTTCGGGTCGACGCCGGAGGCCAGCAGCAGGGTGGCGAGCTCGCGGGTCGTCGCGGCGAGCCGGGTCGGGTCGTGCTCGACGGTCAGCGCGTGCAGGTCGGCGACGAAGATGACCGTGTCGCACTGGTACTGCGCCTGGACGGCGGGGGCGATCGCGCCCAGGTAGTTGCCCAGTTGCAGGCGTCCGGTGGCCGTGAAGCCGGTGAGTTGGCGGGTCATGGGAACTCCCGTTCGGTGACGGCGACCGCCCGACCCGGGCACACAGCACAACGGCCGCCCGGGTGGGCGGCCGCGTGGTGGTTGGAGACGCGGAGAGGGTGGCCGCCCGTCAGGGCGCCCACCAACCAAGAAAAGCGGTACTCCGCATGGCACAAGATTAGCAAGGCTTCGACGGCGACGGCAGGGGTCACCGTTCGGCGCGGAACCAAACGGGATCAGCTTTCAGGAGCCGGACACCAGCCTGCTACGCCATATCTCCGCAGGCCGGCGCCGTGACCTCACGTGGCACCGCACAGCCGCCGGGGTGGTCGTTGCGCTCGGGCCGAGGCGTCGTCCGCTGCGAGTACCGGCCCAGGATTTGGCCCGTACGGCCGTCCCGGCGACCACCCACGCGAGGGGACCAAGTAGGCCTGTGGCCAATCCAGCAGCCGGCCGCGGTGACGCGACACCCGCGCCTCGCGGCCAGCCGGGCGAATCCCCGGTGGGTAGTGCAAGGCCCTCATCGTGACCCACAACCAGGGTCGGATCCGGCGGCTGGTCCCCGCTGGCCACCCGGCGGCGCGTGCTGCCCGGGCCTTCGGTCATGCGTTGGCTGCGGTCCGGATTTCTCGGGCGATGGTTTCCTGCTCCTGGAGGGTGCGATTTTCCACGTCGATGGCGTCCTCTCGGGCGAGTTCGTTGACCCGTAGCAGTTCGTCCAGCTTCAACAGCGTGGCGTGCGATTCACGGTTGGTGTTGTGCTGGATCAGGAACACCATCAGGAACGTCACCGTCGAGGTGAGCGTGTACAAGGTGGTGAACCACCATGGATGGAAGCCGAACAGCAGGCCCACGCCCAGCCAAGTCAACAACAGGCCGACGGCGGTGATGAAGGCTCTCGGGCCTCCCGCCCACACGGTTGTGCCCCGGGCGAACGCGGCGAACCTTTCCCGCGCGTTCGGGAATCGGGCGGCGGTATCGGGCCCGGGGCCAGGCTCCGCGACGTCAGGCACTTTCGCGTTCCTCCAGTCCGACGGCTGCGGCCAGTTCACGCCGGTCGGCGTCCAGTCCCGGCCGGTGCGTGGCCAGCTCACCCATCAGATCGGCCATGGCGTCGGCGATCGCGTTGAGCTTGTGCTGGATCGCGGCGTCCGCTCGGGTCTGGGTGTTCTGCAAAAGCGCGACGAGGAGGAACGTGACAATTGTGGTCAGCGTGTTGATGATTAGCTGCCAGGTGTTCAAGTCCTTGATCAGAAAGTAGGACGGTGCCCAGATCAGCACGACGAGCACGCACGACGCGAAAAACACCGCGCGGGACGTCAGCGTGCCGGTCAGGGTCGCGAACCGGTCGAACAACGAAAT
>CAZYCD010000193.1:0-9386 GCA_964645345.1 uncultured Micromonosporaceae bacterium | reverse complement strand
GCCAGGCCCAGTTCGTGCCACGGCATCGGGCCGCCTTCGGCGAAGGCCCGGCCCGCCGCGAACGCGTGGGTCGTCGGCAGCACCTCGCCGATCGGCCGCAGTACTCCCGGCAGCGCGCTGACCGGATAGAAGGTCCCCGACAGCGGCATCACCGCGAACAGGATGCCCCACGCGAGCGCTTCGGCACCGCTGCCGAACCGCAGCACCAGGCCGATGACGAACAGCGCGATCGCCCAGCCGACGGCGAGCAGCAGCGCCGCGACCGGCAGCAGCCCGAAGCCCAGGCTGGTGATGCTGAACGCGTACGCCAGCCAGGCGATCAGCGCCACCGTCCCGACGCCCAGGACCAGCTTGACGAGACCGAACACGGCCACCCCGGCGACGTACTCCCACTCCCGCATGGACGTCACCATCAGGCTCAGCACGCTGCGCGACCAGGTCTCCTCCAGGAAGCCGGTGGCCAGCGAGATCTGTGCCTGGTAGACGACGTGCCAGAGCACCACGCCGACCAGCAGGTAGAGCCCCACTTGAGCGGCGGCACCGGGGCGACTGGCCGCGAAGACGCCGATCGTGCCGAACAGCACCACGTCGACGGCCGGCCAGACGACCACGTCGAAGGTGCGGTGCGGGCTGCGCTGCAACACGTACGCGTGCCGCCGGGCGATGGCCATCACCCGCCAGAACGAGGCGGCCACGCCGCTGTAGGTCTGGCTCACCCGATCACCTCGTGCTGGTCGCGCAGCTGTGCCAGGTGGAGGAACACGTCCTCCAGGTCGCTGCGGCCGAAGCGCTCGGTGATCTGAGCTGTTGTCCCGTCGGCGACCACCCGGCCGGCGGACAGGAACACCACCCGCTCGCACAGCCGCTCCACCTCGAGCATGTTGTGGCTGGTCACCAGGAGCGCGGTGCCCTGCTCGGCGCTGATCTCGCGCAGGCCGTTGCGGACCCGCAGTGCGACGTCCGGGTCCAGCGAAGCGGTCGGCTCGTCGAGCACCAGCAGCTGCGGCCGGTGCAGCACCGCCTTGGCGATGCCGACGAGCGTCTTCTGCCCGCTGGACATCTCCGTGCCCATTGCGCCGGCCAGGTGCGCGATGCCTAAGCGCTCCAGCGCCTGCCGGGCGGCGGGGTCGGGCCGGCGCAGCCCCGCCAGCCGGCCGAACATGCGCAGGTACTCGATCACCCGCATCCGCTCGGGCAGCGGCAGGTAACCGGCGCCGAAGCCGACCCGGGCCATCGCCTGGCTGCGCTCGCGGGGCAGCCGGTGGCCGAGGATCTCGACGGTACCGGCGTCCGGCGTCACCGCGCCCAGGCACATCAGCAAGGTGGTGGTCTTGCCGGCACCGTTGGGGCCGAGGAGGGCGACCCGCTCACCGGGACCGACGCTCAGGTCGACGCCGTCGACCGCCCGCCCCCTGCGGTACTGCTTGACAAGGCCGGTGGCGCGCAGTGCGGCAGGAGGCGACACGCCACCCATGCTGACAGCCGCCGGCACCGACCGGAAACGAGTTTCCTGGACCCGGCCCCTTACGCCACCCGAGGCCGCCCCGACCGCCGGCACAATCCACCGGCTGGCCAGCGTCCTGGCCGCGGCCGGGCTTCCGTGCTGCTGTCGGCGGCGCCGCCCCGGGGCGCGTCACTGGCCGACCCAGCGGTACTCCAGCTCGGGCCTGCCGGCGCCGCGGTAGCGGGCCTGCCTGGACGCCAGGCCGGTCTCGGCGAGGTACTCCAGGTAGCGACGTGCGGTGACCCGGGACGCGCCGAGCGCGGTGGCCACCTCGTTGGCGGACATGGCCTCCTCGGCCGCGCGCAGCAGCCGGGACACCCCGTCCAGCGACTCCTGGCCCATCCCCTTGGGCAAGTTGGCCGGGTCAGGACTGCGCAGCGTGGCCAGTAGCCGGTCGACCTCGTGCTGCCCGGCCAGCGCGCCGCCGTCGGCGAGCGTGTCGCGGTACCGGCGGTAGCGCTCCAGCTTGTCCCGCATGGTCGCGAAAACGAACGGCTTGAGCAGGTACTGCACGATGCCCTGGGACACGGCCGAGCGCACCACGGCCAGGTCCCGCGCGGACGTCACCGCGATCACGTCGGCCCGGTGGCCGGCTGCCCGCATCGCACGGACCACCGCAAGGCCGTGCCGGTCGGGCAGGTTCATGTCCAGCAGCACCAGGTCGACGTCGCCCTTCTCCAGCGCCCGCAGGGCATCCGCCGCGGTACCGACGACAGCGGCGACCTCGAACCCCGGTACCCGGGCGACGTACACGGCGTGCGCGTCGGCCGCGATCGGCTCGTCCTCGACGACGAGTACCCGGATCACGGGATGTCACCGCCGGCCGCGACCGCCGCGGGCAGCCGGACGGTGAAGACCGCGCCGTCGACGTCGACGCGGCCACCGTGGCGGCGCACCGCCTGGCCGACCAGTGCCAGCCCGAGTCCGCGCCCGATCGACCCGCCGTCCGGCTTGGTCGACCAGCCACGTTCGAACGCCCTCGTCACGTCCGCCGGGTCCAGACCGGTGCCGCTGTCGCCGATGACCACCACAAGCTCGCCGTCGGCGATCCGCGCGTCGATCCGCACAGCGCGTGGCGGCGGCCCGGCCACCGCGGCGTCGATCGCGTTGTCCAGCAGGTTCCCCACGATCGTGACCAGGTCGCGCGGCGGCAGTTGCCCTTCCGGGACGTCGGCGTCCGGCGCGACCACCAGCTCCACGCCCCGCTCGCCGGCCTGCGCCACCTTGCCCAGCAGCAGTGCGGCGAGCACCGGTTCGCGCACGGCGGCGACCACCTGGTCGGTCAGTTCCTGCGCGACGGCGATCTCCCCGGCAGCGAACCGCAACGCCTGCTCGGTGCGGCCCAGCTCGATGAGCGAGACGATGGTGTGCAACCGGTTGGTCGCCTCGTGCGCCTGCGAGCGCAGCGATTCCGCGAAGCCGCGGACCGAGTCCAACTCACCGGTCAGCGCCTGCAGGTCGGTGTGGTCGCGCAGGGTGACCACGGTGCCCAGCTCGACGCCGTCCCAGCGGGCCCGCGCCTGGTTGACCACCAGGACGTGGTCGCGGGTCAGGTGGATCTCGTCGGTGCGCTCCTCGCCCAGCGCCAGCGCCTCGCCGAGCGGGGCGGGCAGGCCGAGCGCGTCGACGTGCCGCCCGACCACCTCCTGCGCGGCGCCCAGCGGCAGGCCCAGCAGGCGCCGTGCCTCGTCGTTGGCCAGCTGCAGCCGGCCCTGGCGGTCGATCAGCAGCAGGCCCTCGCGCACGGCGTGCAGCACCGCGTCGTAGAACTCGTACATCCGGGCAAGCTCGGTGGGGCCGAGGTCGTGAGTCTGTCGGCGCAGCCACCGGCTGACCAGCCAGGAGCCGGTTGCGGCCAGCAGCAGCGCGATCGCCGCGGCGGCGAGCAGCAGCGGCAACTGCGCCCGCAGCCCCTGGCCCACCGCGGTCAGCAGGATGCCCACGGAAACCAGCCCCACCACCCGCCCGGCGTCGAAGACCGGCACCACGGCGCGCACCGACGCGCCGAGCGTGCCGGTGTACGTCTCGGTCAGCGGCTGGCCGTGCGCCGCGGGCTCGATGTGGCCGATGAACTGCCCGCCGATCAGCTGCGGGTTGCGGTGGCTGTAGCGGGTGCCGGTCGGGCTCATCACCACCACGAAGTCGGTGCCGGTGTCCCGCCTGATCTGCTCGGCGAACGGCTGCAGCACGCGGGACGGGTCGGAAAGGCGCAGCGCGTCCCGGACGGTTGGCGTGTTCGCGACGCTCCACGCCACACCGAGCACCTTGTCCCTCGCGGCGCCCATGCTCGCGCGGTCGGCCTGCAGGTAGGCGCCCCCGAGGCCGGCCGCGACCAGCAGGGTGATGACCGCCGTCTGCAGGGCGAACAGCCGGCGGGCCAGGCTCCAGCGACGCGGGTGCATGTTCCTCCTGTTCACCGACCGTTGACCGCGGCGACAGTCTCCCCGCCGCCGTGTACGCAATGAACGCAATGGTGACCTGAGTCACTCATGGCGCGAGTCTTCCTGAACGCAGGGCCGCGTGGCCGCGGCCCGCCACACCCCAGGAGGCCCCATGTCTGTCCCGACGGTCGCCGCCGTGCGCCGCGACCGCACCCACCGGCTGTACCTGTTCGTGCTCGTCGGCGTGCTCGCCGGCATTGTCGTCGGGCTGACCGCCCCGCACGTCGCGGTCCAGCTCAAGCCGATCGGCACCGGATTCGTCGCGCTGATCAAAATGATGATCAGCCCGGTCATCTTCTGCACTATCGTCCTCGGCGTCGGCTCGGTGCGTCGCGCCGCCCAGGTCGGCAAGGTCGGCGGCATGGCGCTCGGCTACTTCCTGGTGATGTCCACGGTCGCGCTGGTCATCGGCCTAGTCGTCGGGAACCTGGTGCACCCGGGCGCCGACCTGCACCTGACCGCCGCGGCCAAGGCGGCCGGTGTGAAGGCGGCGGCGGGCGCCTCGACCGGTACCGTCGACTTCCTGCTGGGCATCATCCCGACCACGCTGCTGTCCGCGCTGACCTCGACCTCGGTGTTGCAGACTCTGCTGGTCGCGCTGCTGGTCGGCTTCGCGGTGCAGTACACCGGCCGCTCGGGCGAGGCGGTGCTTCGTGGCGTCGAGCACCTGCAGCGGGTGGTCTTCCGCGTCCTGTCGATGATCATGTGGCTGGCGCCGCTGGGTGCGTTCGGGGCGATCGCCGCGCTCGTCGGTGCCAGCGGATGGTCCGCGCTCACGGCACTGCTGCAGGTGATGGCCGCCTTCTACGCGACCTGCCTGATCTTCGTGGTGCTGGTGCTCGGACTGCTCGTGCGGCTGATCGCCAACGTCGGTATTTTCGCGCTGCTGCGGTACCTGGCCCGGGAGTTCCTGCTGATCCTGTCCACCTCTTCGTCGGAGTCGGCGCTGCCGCGGCTGATCGCGAAGATGGAGCACCTGGGGGTGTCCCGCACCGTCGTCGGGATCACCGTGCCGACCGGGTACTCGTTCAACCTGGACGGCACCGCGATCTACCTGACGATGGCGTCGTTGTTCGTGGCCGACGCGCTGGGCAAGCCGATGTCCATCGGACAGCAGGTCTCGCTGCTGCTGTTCATGATCATCGCGTCGAAGGGTGCGGCCGGGGTGACCGGCGCCGGCCTGGCGACGCTGGCCGGCGGGCTGCAGGCGCACCGCCCGGAACTCGTCGACGGCGTCGGCCTTGTCGTGGGCATCGACCGGTTCATGTCGGAGGCGCGGGCGCTGACGAACTTCGCCGGCAACGCGGTGGCCACGCTGGTGATCGGCTCGTGGACCGGGGAGTTCGACCGGGACCGTTCGGCACGGGTGCTGCGTGGCGAGTTGCCGTTCGACGAGGCGACGATGCTGGACCGGGACGAGCCGCGCACTGCGGTCGAGCCGATCCCGGTACCGGCCTGAGCCGCCCGAGACACGGTGGCCGGCGGGGTGACCGCCGGCCACCGGCGCGGCTGGTTTGTTTCGCAGGCGCCGCTGGACGGCAAGTTCATCGACGGTGCAAGATCAGCCGACCGGGTCCGCTCACTCGACTGCGGTCGCAGGCAACGGGAGGTTGGCGTACCGCAGCGCATCCAGCAGTCTCATGCGCTGGCCGCGTTCGACCGCCTCGGTGTACCGTTCGGGACTCAGTCGGGCCGATGCCTGCCGGTCGACCTCGCCGGCCAACCGGACGTCGGGCCGTTCGGGGACCTTGCCGTGCAGAGTGAGGACGGCCGTCGCGGTGTGCCGCAGGGTCACCGCGCGCGCCGCGTCCCCTTCAGCCAGCGCGAGACCTGCGCACAGGTCGAGCGCCGGCCCGAAGATGCGCTGCGCGGCGTACGGGCCGGCGAAGTGGTCCGTCACCTCGGTCATCGCGTCGCGCAGGTGCCCCCGGACGTCGTCGTACCGGCCATCGAGCAGGCCGAGCCACCCATGGCACAGGTGGTAGGTTGCCATCCCGGTCGGTGGGAAGTCGGCGAGGTCGGGGCGCCCGACGTCGTCGAGGGCGGCCCGGACGGCGTCCGGGTCCACCGCGGCGAGGGCCACCTCGGCGCGGGCCATCCGTACCTCGTGCATGCCCAGCCGCTCGCCGAGCACGGCGAACAGTTCGAACGCCTCGGCGAGGTCCCCGGCTGCCTGCGCCGGGTAGCCGACGTGCGCCCGGGTCAGACCGCGCGCCATCAGGGTTCTGGCGAGCAGGTACCGGTCGCCCTCCTCGCGGGCGAGGTCAACTGCGCGGTCCCCGTACCCGCCGACAGCCGCGGCGTTCGCGACGTAGACCTCGATGGACGCCATGAACGACAGCGCCTTGACCTCCATCTGCCGGTCGGTGAGGGCGTGGGCCAGCGCGATGGCCTGGTCGATGTAGTTGCGGGCTTCTTCGATGGATGTCCGCAGTGCGAGCGAGCCGGCGCCGAGAAGCGCGCGCTGTCGCAGCGCCGCCGGCGCGTCGGCCGCCGCCGGCACGACGCCGCGCAGCCAGTCCAGCGCCTCGGTGGTCGCGTACCGCCGCCAGAACCAGGTGAGCGCGCACGCGTACCGCAGGCACAGCTCGTGGTCTGCACGGGACTGGGCCCAGGCCATGCCGGCCCGCAGGTTGGCGTACTCCTCGGTCAGAGACCGCAGCCACCGTCGGCGGTCCGGGCCGCGCCGCTGCCAGTCGGCCTCCTCGGCGAGGGCGCAGAAATGGCGGGCGTGGCGATCCCGTACGGTGGCCGACTCGCCGGCCTCCTCCAGGCGCTGAGCCGCGTACTCCCGCAACGCCTCCAGCAGACGGTACCGGCGCTGACCCGGCGCATCGGCCCGGTGCTCCGCGACGACCAGAGAACGCTCGACCAGGGCGCCGAGCGTGTCCATCGCCGCGCCGGTTGACAGGCCCTCGTCCGCGACGACTGCCTCGGCCGCTTCCAGCGTGAAGCCGCCGACGAAAACGCAGAGCCTGGCGAACACGCGGCGCCCGCGTTCGGTCAGGAGACCGTGGCTCCACTCGATCGCCGCGCGTAGCGAGCCGTGTCGGGACGCCTCGCGGCGGCCGGCGAGCAGTTCGAGCTGGCGGTCGAGGCGCCCGGCGACCTGTTCGACAGAGAACGCCCGCAGCCGGGCCGCGGCAAGCTCGATCGCGAGTGGAAGCCCCTCCAGCGCGCGGCAGGCTGCGGCGACGTGGGCACTGTTCAAGGCGGACAGGGTGAACTCGGGGTCGGCGACGGTCGCGCGTTCGACGAGCAGCCGCCCGGACTCCGACGCCAGGACCGCGTCGATAGTGTCCTCGGGCGGCAGGGACAGCGGCCCGAGCGGGTACACCCGCTCTCCGGCGACCGCGAGCGGCACCTGGCTCGTCGCGAGGACCCGCAGCTGCGGGAGGAGCGCCGTCAGCTCCTCCAGCAGCCGCGCGCAGTCGCCGGCCACGTGCTCGCAGTTGTCCAGCACCAGCAGTGCCTCCCGCGCGGCGAGCACGCTGACCAGATTGTCGACGGGGGGCCAGGACGGATCCGGCGCGGGCTCGACCGCTGCCAGAACGGCCGCCGCCACGCCGTTCGGCTCCTGGAGCATGTCGAGCCGTACCAGCGCGACACCTGCCGGGAAGGATGGTTCGCACCGGGTCGCCAACTCCAGCGCCAGACGGGTCTTTCCGCAGCCCGGCGGACCGACCAGCGTGACGACCGCAGAATCCTTGAGCAGTGCCGGCAGCTCGGCGAGGTCGCGCTCGCGCCCCACCAGGCTGGGCAGCGGCCGCCGCGGCAACCCCGGCAGCTGGCCCGGCGGCCTGGTCGCGGCCACCGCGCCGCGGCTCGATCCGGGCAGGTCGAGCGCCGGGTCGCTGGCCAGGATCGCGCGGTGCAACCGGTCCAACTCCGGTCGCGGATCGAGTCCGGTCTCCTGGGCGAGCCGCAACCGGGTCTCCTGAAAGGTATTGAGCGCCTCCAGGCGGCGGCCGCACCGGTACAGGGCGAGGAGTTCGAGCTCAACCAGGCGTTCGCGCAACGGATGTGCGCGGACCAGCGCGGCCAGCTCCCCGATGACGTCGGCGTGGCGGCCGAGGGCGAGATCGAGCTCGATGCGCTGCTCCAGGCACACCAGCCGGTCCTCGTCCAGCCGCCGCGCCTCGCCGTCCAGACATGCACAGTGCAGGCCGTCCAGGGCGCGACCGCGCCACAGGTCAAGCGCCCCCTGCAGCACGCGGGCGGCCTCGGCTGGCTTCCCGTCCCGGATCAGCGCACGACCGGTACTCATGCGGGCGGCGAAGACCGTCGCGTCGCAGCGGTCCTCGCTGAGCCGGATCAGGTACCCGGGACCGGAGCTGACGATCAGCTCGACGCCGTCGCCCGCCGACGCCAGGTTGCTGCGCAGCCGGGCGACTGTGTTGTGCACCTGGGACCGGGCGGTGGCCGGCGCCTCGGCGTCCCAGAGGACCTGCACCAGGCGCTCCGCGCTCACCACCTGGCCGGGGTTGAGCAGGAGCGCGGCGAGCGCCTTCTTCTCGCGGGGGCCGCCGACGCGCAGCGGCGTTCCCCCGGTGGTGACCTCAACCGGGCCGAGGATTGCGAAGTACGGGCCGCTCAATCCGCCTACCGTCGCCCTTCCGGCTCGATAGACGGATGGTATCGAAACCGCGCCCCATACCGGATATGGGGCGGATAGCGAACGGATACCGGACCCGTACCAGCCCGCACTAGCTTTGCCACGAGGGTTGTTCTCTCAACGGGGGGCCGGGGCGGGAGTCCCGGCTGAGCAGTACCGAGCGGCGGTTCCGGCGGGTCGGCCGGTACCGCCGCTGTCTGCTGCCTGCAGGCGGCGCTGGGGTTGGTGGGCTGCGCTGCCCCGCCTGGGTGGCCATCAGCGTGCTCGCCGGGCCAGGCGCCGACGACGGGAATGCGACGTGCTCCGCACCCTGGGGCCGTCCGTGGGCCGCGCTAGCGTCCGGGCGGGCAATACCGCCCGCTGCGGTGGTCCCAGACGGTCGCCTCTGCCCTACGAGGACGGCGTCAGCGCGGCCGCCGGCACCGGCGTGGCCGAGCCGGCAGCTACCGGCTCGCCGCATGTCGGTGAACGTTTCTGCCGCCTTGCCGCCGCTCTGGCCCGCCGCGCCAGCCGGACTGTCCGTGCCTGCTCGGCGTCGGCCATCAGCTCGGCCCGGTGGCCGTCGACTCGGGCCTGCAACGCGAACCACATCTGACTCTCCCTCCCGGATCGTCGGCCGGTGGCCCGCGCGCTGTGGCGTTCTTGGACGACGCCCACCGACTGGAGGGTGCTCAGGTCAGGCACACCGACCGACGTGACCCCACCGTCTGCGGACCCGGCTACCGGCCGGTTACCCGCCGAATACCGGCAGCTCAGCGCCAGGGAAGGTCGACCACCCCGACCGGCAGTCGGTCGTCGTCGCGCACGAGTCGGGCACCGTCGCCCG
>CAZYCD010000192.1:0-9464 GCA_964645345.1 uncultured Micromonosporaceae bacterium | reverse complement strand
GCGACGCCGAGCACCGGCTGCGCCAGGAGCTGGTCCTCGGCGTGGGCGGCGTGCGTATGCTGACCGCCCTCGGCCACCGGCCGGAGGTGTTCCACGCCAACGAGGGGCACGCCGGCTTCCTTTGCCTGGAGCGGATCCGCGAGCTCGTGGCCGCTGGCGGGGACGTCGAGGACGCCATGGCGACCGTGCGGCGCGGGACCGTCTTTACCACGCACACCGCGGTACCGGCGGGCTTCGACCTGTTCGACCGCGGGCTGGTGGAGAAGTACTTCGCCGGCTGGTCCGAGGAGACCGGGGTGTCCCTGGACCGGCTGATGGCGCTGGGCCACTTCCCCGACCAGCAGCCGGACGAGCCGTTCAACATGGCGGTGCTCTGCGCGCACCTGTCCGGCCGGATCGACGCCGTGTCCCGGCTGCACCGGGAAGTCACCGAGCAGCGGGTACTGGGCCGGCTGTGGCCGGGGCGGTCAGCGCCGGTGGAGGCCGTGACCAACGGCGTGCACCCGGCCAGTTGGACGCCGCCGAGCATGGCCGCGCTGTTCGACCGATACGTGGGGCCCGGGTGGGAGTACGCCGGCGCCGAGGAGTGGGAGGGAGTCTGGGACATCCCGGACGAGGAGCTGTGGGCCGCGCGGCAGGAGCAGCGCGCCGGGCTCGTCGGGTACGCGCGGGCCTACCTGCCGCAGGCGTTATCTGCGCAGGGCTGGGCCGACGACCTCGGCTGGGCGTCGCAGGTACTCGACCCCGATGCGTTGACGGTAGTGGTGGCGCGGCGGGCCGCAGAGTACAAGGAGACCGACCTGCTGGTGTCCCTGCCCGACCGGCTGCGGGCGCTGACCGGGGACCCGGCGCGGCCGGTGTGCGTGCTGTTTGCCGGCCTGGCCCACCCGAAGGACCAGGGTGGCAAGGAGCGCATCCGGCGCATCGTCGAGTACTCGCTCGGTGCCGAGGTGCGCTCGCGGGTGGTGTTCCTGCCCGGGTACGACATGGTCATGGCGCAGTGGCTGCTGGCCGGGGCCGACGTCTGGCTCAACCATCCGCGGCGCGGGGACGAGGCGTGCGGTACCAGCTTCATGAAGTCCGTCTACGCCGGCGGCCGGATCGTGAGCACCGCCGACGGCGGGGTGGACGAGTTGGTGGTCGACGGCCGCAACGGCTGGCTCATCGGCGACCGCTCGTTCGGCACGCCGGCCGCGGTCTTGGCACCGCGCGCCTTCGAGTTGTTCGAGGGCACGCTCGTGCCGCTGTTCTACGACCGGGACGCGGCCGGCGTGCCGCGCGAATGGGTGTGCGGCATCAAGCGCTCGCTGGCCTCGCTCGGCTGGCAGGTCAGCTCGGCGCGGATGTCGCGGGCCTACGAGTGGCAGTACCGCGACGCCGCCCGCGAACGCGCGTCCTGCTTCTCCGGCACGCGAACCCCGGGCGGCGGCGCGGGGTGAGCCGGTCGGCTACGTGGTCCCCTCGTAGTGCGCCTTGAGCTTTTCGCGTACCTGCTGGCCGATCGACTGCGCCTGCTCCTGCGAGATGCGCTTCTGGTCCATCGCCCGGTCCACGTCGGCCTTCGCCTGGCCCTCGGACTTGCCGCCCGCCTGATTCATCCTGCCCTGGACTGCCATGCCTGCCTCCCGGTTCCGATAGAGCCGATTCCCGTATCGGTTACCCCCTCCGCGGCCGGCAAACCGGTTGCCCGCCAGCGCTCGGTAGCCGCTTGACGCCGCCTTGAGCGCTTCGGGAGCATGGGGGCGCCGGGGCGTCACTCAGCGGCAGAGGTTCGCCCGAAGGAGAGCGCCGTATGCAGGACACGTCCACGTGGGCGCCGGAGAAGGCGTACGTGGAGCGGCCCAGCGCCGCCCGCATCTACGACTACCTGCTCGGCGGGGCGCACAATTTCGCCTGTGACCGCGCGGTCGCCGAGCAGGCCATGGCCGCCAAGCCCGACCTGCGGGTACAGGCGGTCGCCAACCGGGACTTCCTCGGCCGGGCCGTGGAGTACCTGACCGGCGTGGGTATCCGCCAGTTCCTGGACGTCGGTTCGGGGATACCTACCGTCGGCAGCGTGCACGAGCTCGCCCGGCGGGCGGACCCGGACGCCCGCGTCGTCTACGTCGACCGGGACGCTGTCGCGGTCGCGCACGCCCGGGACATCCTCGGCGACGCCCCGGGCGTGGTCGTCGTCAAGGAGGACCTGCGCCATCCGGACCGCATCCTCGACCACCCGCTGACCCGGGCGGTACTCGACCTGGACCAACCGGTCGCCGTGCTGCTGGTCGCGATCCTGCACGTCATCCCCGAGGGCGACGACCCGTACGGCATCGTCGCCGAACTGCACCGCGCCGCGGCGGCCGGCAGCCACCTGGTCATCGCCCACGGCACCGCGGACGGCGCGGAGGATGAGGGCAGGGAGCTGGAAGCGGTGTCCCGCAACACGGACACCCCGATGACGCTGCGCTCGAGGTCGGAAGTGGGGCAGTTCTTCGCCGGCTGGGACCTCGTCGACCCGGGCCTCGTATGGGCGCCGCAGTGGCATCCCTCGACCGGACGCGGTCGTACCCGACGACCCGGCACGATCGGGAAACCTCGTCGGCGTCGGGCGCAGAAGTTAGGCTGCGGTACCGCTCCTCGTCGGATCTGGTGAACCGCTGCCGGGAGTGGATCCGATAAAGAGGTGTGACCGTCCTTCCTGACACGTCGCCGGGCGACGCGGAGCTGCTGGCCGCGGCCGCGGCCGGCGACCGGGCCGCGTTCGAGGCGTTCTACCGGCGGCACGCGCCGTGGTTGACCGCCCGGCTGCGGTACCGGTGTCCGGATGGCGCCCTCGTCGATGACGCAGTACAGGAGACGTTCCTGGCGATCTGGCGCGGTACCGCCCGGTACCGCGAGCGGGGCGATGTCGCCGGTTGGCTGTGGCAGGTCGGATTCCGCCGGCTGGTCGACGCGGTACGCGGCCAGAACGCGCGCGAGCGGCTGCTGCGGCGGCTGGCCGGGCGGCGTTCCCGCAGCGCCCCGTCGGCCGAGGAGGAGTTGCTGCTCGGGGTCGAGCACGGCGACCTGGCCGGTGCGCTGGCGCGGCTGTCCCCGGAGCTGAGAGCGGTCGTGCAGGCCACCGTGCTGGACGGGTTGAGTACCCGCGAGGCGGCGGCACTGCTGGGCATACCTGTCGGCACCGTGAAGACCCGGGCGATGCGCGCCCGGCGCCAACTGCGCGAGGAACTGACATGACACCGCCTGACTGGCACATTCCTGACGATGACCTGCGCGCCTACGCCGCGGGTTCGGCCCGGCCGCCGTGGCTGTGGTCGACCGAGGCCCACCTCGCGGCCTGCCCGCATTGCCGGGCACGGCTGGCCGACGGTACCGATCCGGGCGCGCTCGCCGTGGGGTGGGCACACCTGGACGCCGAGCTGGATGCGCCGCGACCCGGCCCGATCGAGGCGGCGCTGGTGCGGGTGGGCGTCGCGGCACACACCGCGCGGCTGCTGGCCTGCACGCCGGGCCTGCGCGCGTCGTGGCTGGGCGCGGTGGCGTTCACCCTCGCGATCACCGCGGGCGCGGCGCGTGTGGTGCAGGCGATGACGGTACCCATCCCGCTGCTCGCGGTCGCCCCGCTGCTCCCGCTGATCGGGGTGGCCGTCTCCTTCGGCCCGCGCGTGGATCCCAGCTACGAGCTGGCCGTCGTCGCCCCGATGCACACCTTCCGCCTGTTGCTGCTGCGCTGTGCGGCCGTGCTGTCGGCCACCACGCTGCTCACCTCGGCGGCGAGCCTGGCACTGCCCGGGTACGGCCCGGTGGTGCTCGGCTGGATGGTGCCGTCGCTGGCGTTGACCCTGCTGAGCCTGGCGCTGACACCGCGGCTCGGACCGGTCAGGTCCGCGCTCCTGGTCGGGTTGGGCTGGGCCGCCCTGCTCGGCGGCACGGTACGCGCCAGCACCGGCCAGTCGGTCCTGTTTACCACCGCCGGCCAGGCCGTTCTGGCCGCCGCGGCCGCGGTCGCGGCGATGGCCGTGTGGAACGTTCGCTCCGGCTTCGACAGCGCCCGCCGGCTGACGCGCGCCGCCGGGCCCACCATGAGGAGGACACCGTGACGGTATCCGCGACAGGACTGTCCCTGCGGTACGGACGCACGGCCGCACTGTCCGATGTGGACTTCGCTTTCGCGGACGGGGTTACCGGGCTGCTCGGGCCGAACGGCGCCGGCAAGACCACACTCCTGCGGATCCTGGCCACCGCCCTGCCCGCCGACGCCGGGCAGCTGCGCATCCTCGGCCGCGACCCCGGTACCGCCGAGGGGCGTCTGGCCATCCGGCGGCGCCTCGGGTACCTGCCGCAGAACCCCGGGTTCCACCCACACTTCACCGCGTTCGAGTTCGTCGACTACATCGCGATCCTCAAGGAGATCGTGCGCGGGCGGCACGAGGAGGTGCGCCGGGTACTGCACGAGGTCGGCCTGGACGACCGGCGCGGTACGAAGATCAGGGCGCTGTCGGGCGGCATGCGGCAACGGGTGGGGCTGGCCGCCGCGCTGCTCGGCGAACCCGCGCTGGTGATCCTGGACGAACCCACCGTCGGCCTGGACCCGGAGCAGCGACTGCGGTTCCGGGAACTGATCGCGGACACCGGTGAGGGCCGTACCGTGCTGCTGTCCACCCACCAGACCGAGGACGTGATGACCGTCTGCCAGCGTGTCATCGTCCTGGACCACGGGCAGGTCCGGTTCGAGGGCGCTCCGCCTGCGCTGGCCGCCGTGGCCGCGGGCCGCGTGTGGACAAGCCCGACCCGCTCGCCCGGCGCCCTCGCCGCCTGGCGCACCGGCTCCGGCGTGTACCACAACATCGGCGATCCGCCGCCCGGCGCGCAGCTCATCGAGCCGAGCATCGAGGACGGGTACCTCATGCTGGTCGACGCCGCGGCGGTACGGGAGCGGGCATGACCACGGCCCTCGCGGATCCCCCCGCCCTCGACGCCACCGCCCCCCGCCGGGCCGTCATCGCCCTGGCCCGGGTGGAGGCAGTACGGCTGCTGCGCCACCCGCTGACCGTCGTCGCCACCCTGTTCCTGCTCGGCATCTGGGTCTCGGCCTGGTTCACCAACGAGGTCAACCACTACCCGGTACTTCAGGACGTGGACCGCGACAGCGATCTGGGCATGATGCTGCTGCTCGGCGCCGCCGCCCTCATCGCCGGCAACCTGGCCGTCCTGCGGGCACACCGCGACGGCACCACGAGCCTCGGCCAAGTGCTCATCCTGCCGGCTCCGGCGCGTACCGTAGCCCACCTGCTCGCCGTGGTACCGGTCGCCGCGGCCGGTGCGGTGCTGATCCTGGTCCGCATCGCCGTGCTCGCCGTCCTCACCCCGGCCGCGGGCCACCCCGACCCGTACGAAGTGGCGACCGGGCCGGTCACCGTGCTGGTACTCGGGGCGCTGGGCGTGCTGCTCGGTCGGCTCACCCGCTCCGCGATCGCCGCGCCCCTGGTGCTGCTCGTGCTGCTCGCGAGCCTCGTCGTGCTGCCGCTGCTGGCCGACGGGGGCCGGGCGCAGTGGCTGCAGCCCGTTGTCGCGCAAGGTGATCCGGCGTTCCCCGCACCGGTACCGGCCGGGTTGATGGCGCGCCCGGCGGCGGCCCACGTCGCCTACCTCCTCGGCCTGGCCGGCCTGCTCGCCGTCGCGGCCCTCTGGCGCGCCGGAGCCGGAAGCCGACGCGCCGCCATCGCGGCAGCCGTCGCGGTGGCGCTGACCCTCGCCGGAGGCGTGCTGCAGGCCCAGCCGCCGGACCGAGGCACTCTCGCCGCCCGCGCGGCGGCCATGAACCACCCGTCACAGCACCAGACCTGCCGGCCGCTCGACGGCGTCACCTACTGCGCGTTCGACGGCTTCACCGGCTGGATCCCGGCCTGGAACACGGTCGTACAGGCCGTCCTGGCGCGGGTACCGGCCGGCGCGCGTCCCTCCGCGCTGACGGTGCGGCAGCGGATCGTCGTCCTCGGCTCCGACGGTGGCGTGGACCCCGGAGCCGTCGCGGGCGCGTGGCGGGCGGACGACCGGGCCGCGGGTACCCCGAACGCAGTCAGCGCTTCCACGCGCTGGGGCGACAGCCGGTCCGCGGTCAGCCTCGCCGCGCTCGTTGCGGACCGGATCGTCAGCGGCGGCGAGGGTGACGTCGGGTGCGGCGCAGCGGGCGTGCTCGTGGCGTGGCTCGCCGGGCAGGTCAGCACCCAGGCCCGTACCGGTCTGCGGCTGCTCGCCGACCATTCGAACGGTGACCGCGGCGCGGTGTCGTTCGGCGAGGTCGGCGGGCCCGGCTTCGAGGTGTCGCAGGCGGATGTCGCCGTCGCCATGGCCGTGCTGGCCCGTCCGGCGGCCGACATCGCCGCCCGGGTACAGGCGTCCTGGGCGACGCTGACCGCACCCGGTACCACGGCCGCCGCGGCCGCGCAGCTCCTCGGCGTACCGGCGCCCTCCACGAGTGCGGCCTGCCGGTGAACACCAGGGTCCTGTATCCGCTGCTGCGCGCGACCGCCCACGCCGTCAACTGGCTCCCGCTCGCGGTCGGCGCCTCGCTCGGCCTCGCCATCGTCCTGGTACCCGAGGCGCTCACCACGAAGCTGACCGATGCCCACCTCGTCGACCTGATCCGCGTCGCCGCCGCCTGTACCGCACTCGGTACGGCGTTCCTCCTCGACGACCCCGCCACCCGCAGTACCCCGGCCGTCCCGACGTCCCAGCTGGCCCGCGATCTCGTGCGGGTCGCCGTCGCCCTACCCGTCGTCGCTGTCTGGTGGGTGGCCACGCTCGCCCTCGCCCGCCTGGCGGCCCACCGTCCACATGCGACACACCTGCCGGCCGGGGCGCTGACCGTCGAGGCGGCGGCGCTCATCGCCGCCGCGCTGGCCCTGGCCGCCACCGCACGACGCCTCAACACGGATGCGAGCACCGGTGTCATCGCGGCACCCGCCGTGCTGGTACTGGCCGGCGCGATTTGGTTCCTGCCACACACGGTGGCGCTCATGACCGCGCCCGGAGATCCGCACTGGACTGCGTCCCACTACCGCTGGGCGGGCCTGTTCGCCGCCGGCGTCGTCGCGTTCCTCTGGGCCGGCTACGAACCAACCCGACGACCCACCGCGGTCGCCCGGGCGACGCCGGCCCGGGCCGGTCGGGATGTGGATGCTCCCTCGGGTACCCCCGCTCCGGATGTCCCGGGCGCACCGGCGGCGCGGAACGGCCGTTTGCCTCCGACCCTGGCCGGCCACGACCGACAATGATGGCCGGGTCGGACGGGCAGGAGTATCTGTGACCTTCAAGGATGCGATGGAGCATGTGGCTCAGGCGTTCGAATTGTTCGGTGTCCTGATCCTCGCACTTGGCCTAGTGTGGTCGATCGTGCTCGCCGGCCGGTCCTGGCTCGCTGCCGGCGTGCGGCGCGCCTACCGGACCCTGCGCGAAACCTTCGGCGGCGCGCTGCTGCTCGGGCTGGAGATTCTCGTCGCGGCGGACCTCATCCACACGATCGCGGTGGCACCGACGCTCCAGAACCTCGGAGGGCTCGGCCTGATCGTGCTGATTAGGACGTTCCTCAGCTTCTCGCTACAGGTGGAGATCGAGGGGGTAGCGCCCTGGCGGCGCGCCCTGGTCAGCGGAGCCACGGTGGCGAGTCAGGCGGGCCGTCGCGCCGCCCAGTCGGGTACCGACCAGGACCGCTAGATCCCCCAGAAGGGCACGCCTCGTACCCTCCAGTGCCCACCCTGCGGTACCAGCAGGATGTCGTGCGCCGACACGTTCCCGTCAGTGAAGGTGACCTGCACGAAGACCACCATGTAGGGACGGGGGTGGACCGCGGACGGGTTGACACCGCGGACGGTGTGGCTGCGGACATGCCTCGGCTGTGCCTGGATGCCCTGGGCGAACTGCGCCGCGGCGACGGTGGCCCGCGTGTCGCTGGACAGGAGCGCATACGCGCCCGGGTAGTCGCCCCTCTCGAGGTCGCCGACGAACGTGTCGGCCACTGAGCGGGCCGCGCCAGTCTCCGGGTCCGTGCCGCGCAGGACAAGCCACCCACCGGCGGCGGCGCACATCAGCACCACGAGGCCGGCGAGGATGGCAGCTGCGCGGCCGTGCCGGAGCCTGGTCGATCCATCGACGGTCGACGTCATGGCAGCCACCGTACCGGACCGCGCAGGCCGCTGGCGTGCGCCGGGTACGGGCGCTGCCGGGCGTGGTACAGCGGTGTGCTGCCCGAGCACCGCCGTGCGCCGCCGCGGGCGGCGCCGGCCTCCGTGCCGCTGACGGGCGCCGGCGGCGTCAGTTGACGTGGATACGGTTCTCCATGCCCAGTGCCTTGTGCTTGTCGATGGAGCACCACAGTTCGTACGTTCCCCGCTGCAACGTCACGGGCAGCCGGCTCGTCGCACCCGGCGACAGGTCCGGTGACCGCCAGCCGTCGACTCCCGGCCCCTTGATGTTCAGGTTGTGCGTCATCTTGCCGTGGTTGGCGACCTCGACGGTGTACGTCCCGGGCGCGACGGTGAAGGCCGTGAAGTTGATCGCGTACTCCCACTCGGTCACCGACAACGTCGTGCCCCCCGGTACCGCCGAGCCTGGGCGGGCCGGGTTGGTGACAGCTGCCTGGCCGCCACCATCGCAGGCCGCCAACAGCAGGGCCGCACCCGCCGCGGCCGCCAACCTCACAGCGACTCTGGGTCGTACATGTTCCACCGTTGCGCCCCCGTGCCCCGATCCCCTCCAGTGTCGCCGCCCGCCGGCCCGGCCGTCGGGCAAACCGGGAGATGATGAGCGGCGCATGGCCGGCTGGGTTCGCAAGCATGGACGATCCATCGAGGCAGGCAACCCGGTCGCGGCGCAGCCACAGCGCAGCGGTACCCGCGCCAGCACGGCGAGCCGGTCGTCTCGCGGATGGAGCCGACGACCTTCCGCGGACGCTCGCCGACCACGGGCTCGCGGTGCTGTCCAACCTCCGTGGTCCGGAGCTGGCCGCCCGCCACCTGGCCGAAGGGGCCGAGGTCGTACCCTTCTCCGCCATAGCCCCACGCCCGGCGGGGCTAACCTGAGCCACGGGAGGCGTGATGCGCGCGGTCTGGATCACGAGGAGCGGCGGGCCGGAGGTGCTCGCCGTACGCGAGACCCCGGATCCGGAGCCTGGGCGCGGGCAGGTACGGGTGCGGGTGCACGCCGCGGGGTTGAACTTCGCGGAGGTGATGGCCCGGCAGGGGATCTATCCGGACGCACCCAAGCCCCCGTGTGTCGTGGGGTACGAGGTGGCCGGCGTTGTCGACGCGCTCGGTCCCGGTACCACCGGGCCAGAGGTCGGCCGGCGCGTCATGGCCCTAGTCCGGTTCGGCGGTCATGCGGACGTCGTGTGTGCCGCCGCCGAACAGGTACTGGAGCTGCCGGACGGGATGGGCTTCGAGGAGGCGGCGGCGCTGCCGGTCAACTACCTGACCGCGTACCAC
>CAZYCD010000191.1:0-9490 GCA_964645345.1 uncultured Micromonosporaceae bacterium | reverse complement strand
CGGTACCTGCAACTGGACGACACCAGCCTGGCCTACCTCAACGATCCCCGGCAGCGGGAGCTGGTCGCCTCGCAGGGCGGCGACCCGCAGCACCAGCACGAGCGGTACATCCGGCAGATCAACGCGGCGCTGCGCGAGCGGCCGGACGGCATGCGGGTCACCACGCACATGTGTCGCGGAAACTTCCGGTCATCGTGGGCCGCCGAGGGCGGCTACGACTTCGTGGCCGAGGCGCTGTTCACCCAACTCGACGTGGACGGGTTCTTCCTGGAGTACGACGACGCCCGCTCCGGCGGCTTCGCGCCGCTGCGGTTCGTGCCGCCTGGGAAGCTGGTGGTGCTGGGCCTGGTGACCACCAAGCGCGGTCAGCTCGAGGACAAGGACGAGCTGAAGCGGCGCATCGACGAGGCCGCCCGGTACGTGCCGCTGGAGCAGCTGTGCCTGTCGCCGCAGTGCGGCTTCTCGTCCACGGTGGAGGGCAACGTGCTCACCCGCGAGGAGCAGGTCGCCAAGCTGCGCCTGATCGTGGAGACCGCGGCCGAGGTGTGGGGCGCGCCGTAGACGCGAGAGCCGGGCCCGTCCACTATGGACAGACCCGGCCCTTCGTGCAGGATACGGTCAGAACTCGACGTAGTCGATGTTCGGGCAGCCGTCCGCGGTGAGGGCGGTGAACACGAGAGCGTTCGCACCCGCGTTGAGGTTCACCGTCACCGCCACGTTCGCCCAGGTGTCCCAGTCGGCGGTCACCGGGTAGCTCTGGGAAGCCACCACGTGGCGCCGTTGAGGGCGATCGACGTCGACCGGGACGCCGCCGTCCCGTTTGAGAACCGGACGGTCACCTGCTTCGAGGCCCCCGTTGCCGCGTTGAGCGTCAACGTCAGCGTCGAGCCCACCGCGTTGGTGGTGTTGCAGAACCCGGTACCCGAGAAGTTCAGGTGGTTGGAGTCGATCGTCCCGTCACAGGTACCCGACTCCGCCTCGACCCAGGCGGCCCCGGACCGGCATCACGAACCCGGCCCCGGCCCGGCATCGACGCCCCGCGACCGCCGGTGCAGCTCCTCGCGCAGCGCCGCGTTGCCGGTCGCCTCGGCGGCCCGCGCCCAGGCCGCCCGGGCACCCGGGTCGCCGGCCCGCTCGAGCAGGTCCGCGTGGGCGGCGTGCAGCGGCCCGTACCCGCCCAGGGCGTCCGACGCCAGCACCGGCGCGAGTACCGCGAGCCCGGCCGCGGGTCCGTCCGCCATCCCGACCGCGACGGCCCGGTTGACCTCCACGACCGGCGACGGGGCCAGCCGTGCCAGCCGTCCGTACAGCGCGGCGATCTGCGGCCAGTCGGTCGCCTCGAACGTGGGCGCCTGGGCGTGCAGCGCGGCGACGGCCGCCTGGAGCTGGTACTGGCCGGGAGCGCGCCGGGCCACGGCGGCGTCGAGCAGGCCGGTACCCTCGACGATCAGCTCCCGCCGCCAGCGCCCGCGGTCCTGCTCGGCCAGCGGTACCGGGCGTCCGGCCGCGTCCTGTCGCGCCCGCGCCCGGGAGTGGTGCAGCAGCATCAGGGCCAGCAGGCCGGTGGTCTCCGCGTCCGCGGGCAGCAGCCGGTGCAGCATGCGGCCCAGCCAGATGGCCTCCTCACACAGGTCGACCTGGATCAGCCCGTCCCCGCCGGTGGCCGTGTAGCCCTCGTTGAACACGAGGTACACCACGCCCCGCACCGCGTCGAGCCGGTCGGCCAGCGCGCCGGGCGCCGGTACCTCGAACCTGATGCCGGCCTGGCGGATCTTCCGCTTCGCGCGGACCAGCCGCTGGGCCAGGGTCGGCTCCGGCAGCAGGAAGGCGCTGGCGATCTGCCGGGTGGTGAGCCCGGCGAGGTACCGCAGGGTCAGCGCGACCCGCACGTCCAGCGCCAGCGCCGGGTGGCAGCAGGCGAAGACCAGCGGCAGCCGGTCGTCGACCATGTCGGACAGCGCCGCGCCGTCCGGCGGTGCCGCGGCCCCGGCCAGCTCCGGCGCGTGCCTGGCCAGCAGCCGGTCCCGGCGCACCTGGTCGAGTGCCTTGCGCCAGGCGGTGACGGTCAGCCAGGCGCCGGGGTTCGGCGGTAACCCGTCGCGCGCCCAGGCGACCGCCGCCGCGGCGAACGCCTCCGACGCGGCGTCCTCGGCGGCCTGCAGGTCGCCGAGGCGCCGCGCCAGGGTTGCCACCACGGCGCCCCACTCGGACCGGAAGACCCGGTCCAGGTCGGCGCCTGCCGTCACCCGGCCCGCATCTCCCGCGACTCGGGCGCCTCGACCACCGGGCGCACCTCCACCGTCGCGTAGCCGACGAACGGGACCCGCTCGGCCCAGCTCAGCGCGGTGTCCAGGTCGGGCACGTCGATGAGGTAGAAGCCGAGCAGGTGCTCCTTGGTCTCCGCGAACGGCCCGTCGGTCAGCAGCCGCTGGCCGTCGCGTATCCGCAGCGTCGTGGCCGTGTCGACCTGGTCGAGCTGTTCGGCGGAGGCGAGGATCCCGGCGCCCGCGGTGGCCTTGGTGTAGTCGATCCACTCGCTCAGCGGCGCGGGCTCGATGCCGGCCCGCTCGGGTGCGGCCGGGTCGGCGTACAGCAGCAGTGCGTACTTCATGTCATCCTCCTGGTTCCGGCACGGCCGGCCGGCCGCGCCCACTGGAACTACGCATGGCCCGACCGGAAATCGACACACCGCCGGCGCGGATCTACGGCACCAGCGGGCGGACCTCGGTCGCGGCGAACCTGACGAAGCCCTCGGGGTCGGGGTCGTCGGCGGTGGGCTGGAGGACCACGACGTCCGCGCCGGCCTCGGCCCACCGGCGGATCCCGGCGGCCACCGTCGGCGCGTCACCGGCGACGCCGAACTCAGCCTCCGGCGGGTACCCCCACATCCGCTGCTCGGCGGCGAGCCGCGCGACCGCGTCCGGCCCGGTCGCGGCGGGCAGGAACATGACGACCGGGTGGCTTCCGGTGCGCCCGCCGGCCGCCTGCCCCTCGTCCAGCAGCACCCGGGCCCGGCGGATGCCGTCGGGCGTGGTGCCGCCGGTCAGGATTGTGCCGTCCGCCACCTCGCCGGCCAGCCGCAGCGAGCGCGGCCCGACGGCGCCCGCGAACACCGGCGTGGGCGAGGACGGCGGCCAGTCCAGCGCGACCTCGTCCAGCCTCACGTACCGGCCGGAGACGCTGACCGTCTCGCCGGCGAGCAGCCGGCGCAGCGCCGTCAGGTACTCCCGCAGCAGCGTCATCGGCGAGTCGACCTGCGCGCCGACCTGCGCCATCCAGTCCTGCACGCCGTGCCCGACCCCGACGCTGAACCGGTCCGGGAACAGCCGGTGCATCGTGGCCAACTCCATCGCGGTCAGCGCCACGTTGCGCAGCGGTACCGGCAGCAGCCCGACGCCGACCCGGAGCCGCCCGGTCCAGGCCAGTACCGCGGCGGCGGCTGCGATCCCGCTCTCCTTGAAGCAGTCCTCCCACAGCCACAGCTCCTCCAGGCCCGCGTTGTCGGCAGCGCACGCGATGGCGCGCAGGCGCTCGGGCGGAAGCTGGGGCAGGAAGATCGCGCCGAGAGTCGTCATGGGCACATCCTCTATTGCGCCGGTCCGCCGAACCAGCCGGGGATGTCCAGCGGGAAGAGGTCGGCCGGGGTGACCTTGCGCAGGTCCGCCTCGAGCGCCCGCAGCCGTTCCCGGCCGATGGCATCGGCCCAGCGCTCGCGCAGCTCCTCGAAGATGCGCGCGGAGCGGGCCAGCGAGTCCACGCCGCGCCGGGTCAGCCGTACCTTCTTGCTCCGCGCGTCGGCCGGGTCGGCGGCCCGCTCGACGTAGCCCAGCCGCTCCAGCGCGTCGATGTGCTTGGCCGCGGCCTGCTTGGAGACGCCCAGCCGACGGCCGAGCTCGGCCGCAGTCGTGCCGTCCACCCCGATCGCCTGGAACACGAAGCCGTGCATCGGTCGCAGCTCCGGGTGACCCTGCCGGGCCAACTCGGCATGCAGGTCGTCGATGAGCACCCGGAAGCCGAGCAGCAGCCGCAGGGGCAGCTCGAAGCCCGGCGGGTCACTTGACACGATCGACAACCTGGTTCACCATTTCGACAACCACGTTGACTACTTTATGGGGAGGGCGCCATGACCGTCATCCGCCACGCCAACAGCCGCCGTACCGGGACGCCGGCCGCTGTCATGACCACCCTCGCCTCCCCGACGCAGGGCGGCGCGACGCAGGTGGTGTGGCGGGTGGACATGGCGCCCGGCCGGTCCGGCCCGCTGCACGGAATCGACGCCGAGCAGGTCTGGACCGTGCTGTGCGGCGGCGCGACCGTGGACCTGCCGGGCGGCGCGGTCACCGTGGAGCCCGGCGACACCGTGGTCATCCCGGCGGACACGCCGCGCCGGTTCACCGCCGACCCGTCGGCCGGCCTGGCCGCCATCGTGGTCGCGCCGGCGGGCATGCGGGCGTACCCGCTGGACGGCACGGTCGCGTCGCCGACCTGCGCGGTACCCGACGGGGACAAGCTCATCCCCGCCTGGGTCGTGTAGCCGCCGGAAATTCCTGGACCTCGACGGTAGAGACGGGTAACGGTCGTTCGTCGTACCGGCGATGTGACAATCCGATCGAGGAGGAACTGTGAAGTACCTGATGATGGTATGCGTCGACGAGCCCTTCCCGCCGGACGCGGACCTCAACGTGGAGCCATGGGTCGCCGAGATGGATGGGCGTGGCGTGCGGCTGACCGGCGACCGGCTGCGGATGCCCGCCGACGCCACGACGGTACGGGTCCGTGACGGCGAGACACTGATCACCGACGGGCCGTACGCCGAGACCAAGGAGCAGATGGGCGGCTTCGACGTCCTCGACTGCGCCGACCTGGACGAGGCGATCGAGGTCGCGTCGAAGCACCCGATCGCGCGGTACGGGATGATCGAGCTGAGGCCGTTCTGGACCCCGTGACCGGTACGGTCGCCGACGTCTACGCCGACGAGTGGGGCCGGATCGTGGCGACACTGATCCGGCTCACCGGCGACTGGGACCTGGCCGAAGAGTGCGCACAGGACGCCTTCGCCCAGGCGCTGCAGGTCTGGCGGCGCGACGGCATCCCGCGCCGGCCCGGCGCCTGGCTGACCACCACGGCGCGCAACCGGGCGCTGGACCGGCTGCGGCGCCGGGTTACCGAGTCGGTGAAGCTGCGGGAGGTGGCCCGGATGTCCGAGCTGGTGGAGCGGCCGCCCGAGCCGGGCGACGGGAACGGGATCCCGGACGACCGCCTGGAGCTGATGTTCACCTGCTGCCACCCGGCCCTGCGGGTGGACGCCCAGGTCGCGCTTACCCTGCGGACGCTGGCCGGCCTGTCCACCGCGGAAATCGCCCGGGCGTTCCTTGTCACCGAGCACACCATGGCGCAGCGGCTGTTCCGGGCCAAGAACAAGATCCGCAACGCCGGGATCCCGTTCCGGGTACCGCCGGACCACCTCCTGCCCGAGCGCACCGCCGCCGTCCTCGCGGTGCTGTACCTGCTGTTCAACGAGGGGTACTCGGCGAGCGCCGGCGAGGACCTGGTACGCCACGGGCTGACCGCGGAGGCGATCCGGCTGGCCCGGCTGCTCGCCGCGCTGATGCCCGACGAGCCGGAGGCGCTCGGCCTGCTCGCGCTGATGTTGCTGCACGATGCCCGCCGCGCCGGCCGGCTGGACGCGACCGGAGAGCTCATCCCGCTGGAGGAGCAGGACCGGGGCGCGTGGAACCGGGCCGAGATCGAGGAGGGCGTCGCCCTGCTGGAGTCGGCGCTGCGCCGGCGGCGGCCCGGCGGGTACCAGATCCAGGCGGCGATCGCGGCGTGCCACGCCAGTGCGACGGATGCCGCGGACACCGACTGGGCGCAGATCGCGCTGCTCTACGGGCAGCTCGCCGGCCGGTCCGCGAACCCGGTCGTGGAGCTCAACCGGGCCGTGGCGGTCGCGATGGCCGACGGCCCGGTCGCCGGTCTGTCCATAGTGGACGGACTGGTGGGCGCGGGCGCGCTGGCCGGGTACCACCTGCTGCCGGCCACCCGGGCGGACCTGCTGCGCCGACTCGGCCGCGACCGCGAGGCGGCCGCCGAGTACCGTGCCGCACTCGCGCTCGCCCCGACCGACGCTGAGCGCCGGTACCTGCTGCGGAGGCTGGCCGAGGTCGGCGCCGCACCCGCCTGACCGGCCGTCACCCGACGGCGGCCGGTCGGTCCGCGGGCTCGCCCGCGCCGCGCGGCGCCGGCACCGCGTACGCCGCCGAGACGGTGGCCCGGTTGAAGACGCGCCACGTCGCGGCGGAGACGAGCAGCGCGACGGCGAAGCCCACCCAGTAGGGCGCGGTCAGCCCGAACGAGGCGGCCACCACCCCGCCGAGCAGCGCGCCGACGCAGTTGCCGCCGGCCGAGATGAACAGGTACGCGCTGCCCACCCGGCCGAGCATGTCGGGCGGGGTCAGCCGCTGGCGCAGCGAACTGGCCACGATCCCCCACAGCGAACCGTGCACGCCGAACGCGAACAGCGCGAACCCGACGACGTAGGCGCTGCGCGAGGCGGCCAGCGCCAGGTGCGTGAGTGCCTCGATGAGCAGCCCGACCCGCACCGTCCAGGTGGCGGTGACCCGCGAGATCAGCCGGTCCCCGACCACCGAACCGAGGATCCCGCCCACCGCCATCGCGGTCAGCAGCAGCCCGTACCCGACGGAGCCGGCGTGCAGCCGCTCCCTGGCGAGCAGCACGAGTACCGCAAGGGCCGCGGTGAGCGTGACGTTGAGCAACCCGATGAGCAGCGCCATGGTGCGCAGCAGCCGCTGGCGCACCAGCCACCGCAGGCCGCCGGCCAGCTCGGCGCGGACCGACCACCACCCGGCGCCGGCCGCCCCGCCGGTCCCCGCGCCACCCGCGACCGCGCCACCCTCAACGGCCCCATCCGCGACCGCGCCACCCGACACGGTCGGCCGGGACGCCGGACGGTAGGAGCCGGCGACCACCGCGAGCAGCACCGCGCTGCCCGCGTAGGCACCCGCGTTGACGAAGAACGGCAGGCTCGCCGCGACGACGAACAGCCCGCTGGCCAGCGGGCCGGCGATGAGCCCCTGGGCGAGCATGGTGCCGCCGACCAGCCAGCCGTTCGCGCGCTCCAGCCGCTCACGCGGCACGACGTCGGGCAGCATCGCCTGGCCCGCCGTGCGCATCAGGATCTCACCGCTGTTGACCAGGAACAGAACGCCGTACAGCAGGGGGATGCTCACCCAGCCGCTCGCGATGGCGGCGGCCAGCACGCCGACCGCGACGGCCCGCGCCCAGTCGACGAGGATCATGAGCCGGCGGCGGTCGACCCGGTCGACCAGCACGCCGCCCGGCAGCGCGAACAGCAGCCACGGCAGCCAGGCCGCGCCGGCGGCGGCGGAGACCACCAGCGGGTCGCTGGTCCGCGACGCCACGAGCAGCGGGGTGGCGATCACGGCCAGGCCGCTGCCCAACGCCGAGGAGGTGCCGGCGGCCCAGAGCCTGGCGAACCGCTCGTCAAGCCGATCCCCCGCGTGCCGCCCCATGGGGAGCGAACATAGCAGAGGGGTACCGGCGCTGACCTGCCCGCTTTCTCCGGAGGACGGCACCGCGGACGCCCGTGTACCGGCGCGCCCGTTTGGTACCGGCGGGGTCGGGGTAACGGCTGGCCGGCGAAAGGAGGCTGTGGTGTCCGTTCCGATCAGTCCGGACCCGGTTACCGAGTGGCAACCCGACTACCTGCCCGCCTACCTGTCCAACGGCCTGGTCGGGCTGCGGGTCGGGCATCTTCCGCTGCGCTACGGGGTGGCCATGGTCAGCGGCTTCGAGGGCCTCGACCCCGACACCCGGGTCGAGGCGTTCGCCCGCGCCCCGTACCCGTTGGCCGGCGAGATCCGCATCGGCGGCGTCGCGCTGTCCGACGAAGGCCGGGCCCAGTTCCGCGAGCAGCGGTACGACTTCGCCACCGGAGAGCTGACCACCCGGCTGGGCTTCGACGCGGGTGAGGCCTGCGCGGACATCGAGATCCTCACACTGTGCTCCCGCACCCAGCCGAGCCTGGCGATGCAGGAGGTCACGCTGCGGGTGGACCGGGACTGCCGGGTGACGATGTCCGCCTGCATCGACGCCCACGGTGTGACCGGGGACTGGGCGCACGGCCAGCCAGACGCCCTCGACGCCCGGCCGGAGTGGAAGGCGGGGCCGTTCTCCTGGCGCAGCATGGGCAACATGGACCAGTGCGGGATCGGGATCAGCGCCGAGTTGATCGGCGCGGAACCCGTTGACCGCCAGCCGGACCGCGGCCTGCCGGACCGGATCACCATCAGCTACACCTTCGACGCCCACCGAGGCCAGGAGTACCGGCTGCGGCAGGGGGCCACCCTGGTGCCGAAGTGCCTGCACTCCCAGCCGCAGATGGAGGCGGCCCGCCTGATGTACGCCGGCATGCTGCGCGGATTCGAGGGACTGCGCGAGGACAACCGGAAATCCTGGGAGACGCTCTGGCGCGCCCGCGTCGAGCTGCCCGGGGCGCCCCGCCGCTGGCAGGCGATCGCCGACGCGGCCTTCTTCTACCTGCAGTCCTCGGTGCACGGCACGGCCATCATGTCCACCTCGGTCTTCGGCCTGGCCTACTGGCCCACCTACCACTACTACCGCGGCCACGTCATGTGGGACCTGGAGGCGTTCGCCATCCCGCCGCTGCTGCTGACCCACCCCGACGCCGCCGCGGGACTGCTGCGGTACCGCGCAACGAGACTGCCCGCCGCCGCCGACAACGCCCGGCTCAACGGATACCGGGGCGCCCAGTACCCGTGGGAGAGCGGTTTGAAGCAGGGCAACGAGTCGACACCGGGCCTTTCGCTCGGGCCGGCCGCGGAGCACCACGTCAGCATGGACGTCGCGATCGCGTTCGCCCGGTACGTGCACGCGACCGGCGACCACGACTTCATGAGGATGACGGCCTGGCCGGTGGTTGCCGCGGTCGCCGAATGGATCGAGAGCCGGGTCACCCACTCGCCCCGCGGATACGAGATCCGGCGCGCCGTTGGCATCGCCGAGGCCGGGCAGCCGGTCGACAACAACGCCTTCACCAACATGGCGGCGGCCGTCGCGATGCGCGAGGCGATCGGGATGGCGCGCGGGCTCGAGTTACCGATCAGGGAGTGCTGGCAGGAGATCGCCGACGGCATGGTGCTGCCGATCGACGAGGACGCCGGGGTGATCGGCAACCACGACGGGTACCGGAAGGAAGAGGAGCAGGGCTCCACGCCGGACGCGGCGGCCGGACTGTTCCCGCTGGACTTCCGGGTCGAGCCGGACCTCGAGCACCAGACGCTGGAGTTCTACCTGCGCCAGGCCAGCCGGTACGCGGGTCAGCCGATGCTCTCGGCGATGCTGGGCACCTATGCCGCCCGGATCGGCGACCGGGACCGGTCGCTGGCGATGTTCGAGTGGGGGTACGGCGACTTCGTGGTCGAGCCGT
>CAZYCD010000190.1:0-9516 GCA_964645345.1 uncultured Micromonosporaceae bacterium | reverse complement strand
CGTCTTTCCGGGACGGCGCGATGAGTTTCCGGCCGGCCGGGTGTCTATCCGGATGAGAGCCCATCACGAGGAGGACGAGCATGTTCGGCGACACTAAGGCGTTCAGCGGCTTCTCGGTGGACGACATCGAGGTGGCCCGGCGGTTCTACGGGGAGACCCTGGGACTGAAGGTCTCCGAGCACAACGGCCTGCTGACCCTGCACCTCGCCGGCGACCGGGACATCCTGGTGTACCCGAAGCCCAACCACGCGCCGGCCACCTTCACGATCCTCAACTTCCCGGTCGACGACGTCGACGCGGCGGTCGACGGTCTGGTCGGGCGCGGCGTGACGATGGAGCGGTACGAGGGAATGAACCAGGACGAGAAGGGCATCCGCGGCGGCGGTGGCCCGCAGATCGCCTGGTTCACCGACCCGGCGGGCAACATCCTTTCGGTACTCCAGGGCTGAGCGGCGGCTCAGCGGCGTCCGGCCCGTGGGTGGCCGGGCCGGGCGGCCCCTGCCAGGCGGATCGGGCGGCCTGGCGGTCGCGGCACAGACGGGCGGGCGCGGCACAGACGGGGGGCCGCGGCCGGCCGGGGGCGGCGGCTAGATTGACCGCATGCCGCCGCCCGACCGCCGCCGCCGGCGCCCCCGCGCGGCGAGCGTCTCCGACGCCATCATCCGGCGGCTGGTCCGCCCCCGGGAGTCCACTGAGGACGGTCAGCCGCGCTCCGGGGCGGGCGGGGGGCGCGAGCACTACGTCGTCTACGGCGAGGCCGCCCTGGCCTACCGTGTCGTCGAGGCGCTCGCCGTGCAGTGGGGCCACCGGGTCAGCGTCATCGTCCAGTCCCGCCGGCCGGGCCACGGCAGCGCCATCGCCGCCCTGCCCGGTGTCAACGTCGTCGAGGTGAGCGCGACCGACCTGCACGCGCTGCGGGCCGCGGGTGTGCACCGGGCCACGGCCATGGCCGTGCTCGGCGAGGACGAGGCCGACAACCTCATCACCGCCGAGCTGGCCAGGGACCTCAACGCGGACATGCGCCTCGTCGTCCGGGTCGCCGATCCGGACGGGATCGACCCGGTGTGGTCGCGGCTGAGGGCCACACTGCTGTCGACGGGCGCGATCGCCGCGCCGGGACTGGCCGCCACGGTCGGCGGGGACGCGCCCCCGCTGACCATCCAGGTGGACGACCGTACGCTCACCGTGGGCCGGCTGACCACAGTGGACTCCGATCACGGGCAGGTCATCTGCGGGCTGGCCGACACCCAGGGCGAGGTGGTCGAGCTGCTGCCCGACACGGCGCGGTGCGACCTGGTGCTTGCCACCACGACGGCGCGGCTGGCGCCGAGCGGCGGGCGGCACGCCACCGCCCCACCGGTACCCCGGCTGCGGCTGTTCTGGGCGCAGGCCCGGCTGATGGGCGGGCTGCACCGCCTGGCCAGCTCGATGATCAGCGGGGTACTCCTGGTGGTCACCCTGTTCCTGGTCGGTGTGCTGGTCGCCTGCGCCGCGATCCTCTGGCGGGTGCAGCCCTCGCTGACCTTCTGGCAGGCGGCGTACCTGGTGCTCGTGGACGCCGTGGGCGGAGCCAACGCGGACCTGGCGATGTCCCAGCCGGAGAAGCTGGTACAGGTCGTCTCCGCGGTCGTCGGGCTCGCGATCGTACCGGTCGCCACCGGTATGGTCGTGCAGTCGGTGGTACGGGCGAGGGCCACGCTGACCATCGGGCTGCCCCGCGGTCCGGTCCGGGACCATGTCGTCGTCGTGGGACTCGGCGAGGTGGGTGCCCACGTGGTGCGGCACCTGCGCCGGCACGACGTGCCCGTGGTGGCCGTCGACAAGAGCGAGGACGTGATCGGCATCGACTGGGCCCGTGCCGCTGGGGTACCGGTGGTGATCGGCGACCCGGCGCGGCACCGTACCCTGCAGGAGGCGTTCGTACCCAAGGCGGCCGCGGTCATCGCCGCGACCTCGGACGACGCCCAGAACGTGGCCATCGCCCTGCGTACCCGCGTGATGAACAAGCAGATCGCGGTCGTGCTGCGGATCTTCGACGGCGACTTCGCCGAACAGGTGGCCGAGGGGCTGGGCTTCCAGGCGTCGATCAGCGCGTCCCGGCTCGCCGCCCCGGTGTTCGTCGGCGCGATGCTGGGCCTGCGGGTGGTGGCCACGATCCCGGTCGGCCGGCGCCTGCTGGCCATGGTTGACCTCCCGGTGGAGCCGGGCTCCTGGCTGGACGGCGCCCGCGTCGGCGGGGTGGAGGCGACCCGGGAACTGCGGGTCATCGCGGTCAGGCCGGACGGGGAGGGCAGCACGCGGCAGTGGCGCCCGCCGGCCGAGCGGCCGCTGCGCCCGAACGACCGGCTGCTCCTGATGGCCACGTCGGCCGGCCTGCGCCGATTGTCCACAAGCGACAGCGTGCGTAGCTGAGGTCCACGTTGGACGGACGGCGCGGGCCCCCCTGGTTCGCGCCGGCGGCGGGCCGTGGTACACATATGACAGCACTGTTGCATCCTGGTACGCGAAGGAGTCCGTCATGCCCGACCGGTACCCGGAGATCGAGCCGTACCAGCACGGCATGCTCGACGTCGGCGACGGCAACCACGTGTACTGGGAGGCATGCGGCAACCCGGACGGGAAGCCGGCCCTGGTGGTACACGGCGGTCCGGGCTCCGGCTGCGGGCCGGGATTCCGCCGGTACTTCGACCCGGACGCGTACCGGATCGTGCTGTTCGACCAGCGCGGCTGCGGGCGCAGTACGCCGTCGGCGGGCGACCCGGACACCGACCTGAGCGTCAACACCACCAACCATCTGGTGGCCGACATGGAGTTGCTGCGCCGGCACCTGGGGGTCGAGCGGTGGCTGCTGTGGGGCGGCTCGTGGGGGGCGGTGCTCTCGCTGGTCTACGCGCAGCGCCATCCGGAACGGGTCTCGGAGATGGTGCTGAGCGGCGTGGCGACCGGACGGCGGGTCGAGACCGACCTGCTGACCCGCGGCCTGGGGGCGATGTTCCCCGAGGCGTGGGCCCGGTACCGGGACGCGGTACCGCCGGCCGACCGCGACGGCGACCTCTCCGAGGCGTACCGACGGCTGCTCGCCGACCCCGACCCGCAGGTGCGCGACCGGGCGGCCCGCGAGTGGTGCGCCTGGGAGGACGCGATGCTGCCGACCGCGCCGCCCGATCCGAGCTTCGAGGACCCCCAGTTCCGGATGACCTTCGCCCGCCTGGTCACGCACTACTGGAGCCACGGCTCATGGCTGGCCGAGGACGAGGTGCTGCGCGGCGCGGGCCGGCTCGCCGGCATCCCGGGCCTCCTGGTGCAGGGCGCCCTGGACCTGAACAACCTGGTGGGCAACCCCTGGCTGCTGGCACACGCGTGGCCCGGCTGCGAGCTGATCCTGATCGACGGCACGGGCCACGACGCCACGACGGACGACATGCGCGGCGCGCTGGTCGCGGCGACTGACCGCTTCGCCGCGCGCCGCTGACCCGCGACTCAGCCTCCGGTCTTGCTGAAGTGCTGGTAGTCCGGGGCGTCCGTCCACCGGCCGCCCCACTGCCAGCCAACCGCCGCGAACGCCTGCACCAGCGGGCCGCCCGGCACCGCCATGCCCGGCCGCACCGCCGACCGGTCCCGGTACGCCGCGCCGGCCGGCGGCATCACCTCGCCGCCGAGGAGGTAGGGGTTCTCCACGGTGTTGACGTCGATCGCCTCGCCGTAGGCGTGTACCGACCAGTGCGCCGGGCCCGCCGCGACGGCGTTGCGGCAGTTGAAGCCGGACGTGTTGTCCGCCGCCATGGACAGCGGGTCACTGCCCCCGTAGGCGTCCTCCGGCTGCATCTGCCGGATCGGGAACCGTTGCCGGTACAGGCTTTCGAAGACCTTCAGCACGTCCGGTACCACGGCCGTGTTCACCACCATGGTGCCGACGTGCGGTTGGTCGTCGAAGCCCCAGTAGCTCAGGTGCAGCAGGGTCAACTGGGCCGGGCCGACCGGGCAGCCCTGATGCCAGGTGTGGGCGACGGTCTGCGCGGTGACCGGTGACGAGGTGCCCACGAACGGGGTCTGGGTGGCCGACGGTGTCGGCTCGGCCGATGGGCTCGGGCTGGGCGACGGCGGGCGCGACGGCGACGGCGGCCGCGAGGTGGCCGGGTGCGAGGCGACCGCCGCGGGGCGCGTTCCGCCGGAGCAGCCGGCGAGCGCCTGCCCGGCGAGCACCAGGCCGGCGACGACCCCGGCCGTCGCGGCCCCCGCGGCGCGGCGCAGACCCACTTCGCCAGCCTAGGCGGGTACCGGCCGGGCGGGTCGCTCGGCCCATCGCACCGGGTACCCCATGGCGACCGCCCCTGGCCCGGTACTGACGATCACGGCGCGGCGGCCGCGCGTAGAGGGCCCGGCGCGGGCCGGTTGTCGAGGGTCGTCGGGTCCACGCTCCACGCCCCGGCCAGGCGCATCACGTCGTGCTCCGATACCAGGATCTCCGTCCAGCCGGACCCGGCGCCCGGCTCCCCGGCGGCACCGTCCGGACCATCCGGCGCCTCGGCCGGCAAACCCATCGCCGCCTCGGCCGCATCCGGCTCGCCCAACCAGTCGGTTACCTCACCGTCCTCGCCCCGGAAGCCGAAGGACCGCACCAGCCGCCCGTCGCGGGCCCGCGACCAGCGGTGCAACTCGCCGACCCGGTAGGTGGCGAAGAACTGCACCTCAGTGCCGAGCCTTGCGGACAGCTCGCCCACGTCCACCGGGCGGTCGGCCTGCAGCAGCAGCCAGCGCCCGGCCACCAGCAGCCACTGCGCGCCGCCCGCGCCGGGCAGGCGCGGGGTCAGCACCAGCCGGTCGTCGGTCAGGTAGGCCAGGTCGACGCCGCTGCGCCAGGGTACCGGCCCGAGGTCGCGCAGGCCGAGGGCCTCCGCGACCGGCTCCGCCGAACCCTCGCGGACGGCCAGCCACGCCTGTTTCGGGCCGAAGCCGACCATCGTCTCCTGGTCCACACCGCCACGGTACTGATCGCCGTCCGGCGGATCGCCCCGGCGAACCCGCAAGCCGCTCGATCAGGCGAGGGTACCGGCGCGGCAACGTCGCGGTACCGGTCGGATCGCGCCCGTTATCGTGCGGGGGTGACGGACGATGCGGGCCGGGCCGGCCTGCTCCGGCAGCGCGGCGGCGGCACCCGGGTCACCTACCTGGAGCTGTTCTTCGATCTGGTGTACGTCTTCGCGGTGACCCAACTGGCCCATCTGTTGCTCAGCGACCTGAGCTGGGCCGGGGCCGGCCGCACCGGGCTGCTGCTCGCCGCCGTGTGGTGGGCCTGGGTGGACACCGCCTGGCTGACCAACTGGTTCGACCCCCGCGGCCGGCCGGTCCGGTTTGTGATGCTCACCGCGATGCTCGCCAGCCTGGTCATGTCCTCGGCGCTGCCCGAGGCGTACCGGGGCCGGGCGCTGGCCTTCGCGATCGCCTACGCCGTCATGCACGTCGGCCGGTCGCTGTTCGTCATCCTCGCCGCGCCCCGGGACCAGGCCGCGCTGCGCGCCAATTTCCAGCGGATCCTGGCCTGGCGCGGCGCCTCCGCGGTGCTGTGGATCGCCGGTGCGGTACCGGCCGGCCCGGCCCGGACCGCGCTGTGGTGTGCGGCCGTGGTGCTGGACTTTGTCGCGCCGGCGGTCGGCTTCTCCGTGCCGGGCCTCGGGCGTACCCCAACCAGCCAGTGGAACATCGCCGGTGGCCACCTGGCCGAGCGCTGCCAGCTGTTCGTGATCATCGCGCTCGGCGAGGGCATCCTGCTGATCGGCGCGACCTTCGCCGACCTCCCAATCACCGTGCTGCGATCGGCGGCGTTCGTGACCCTGTTCCTCGGCGCGGTCGCCCTGTGGTGGATCTACTTCGACCGCACAGCCGACTTCGGCTCCGCGGTGATCGGCGCCTCCGAGGACCCGGGCCGGCTCGGCCGCTCCGCGTACACCTACTTCCACCTGCCGATGATCGCCGGCATCGTGCTGTCCGCAGTCGGCGACGAAACGGTCGTCGCCCACCCTGACCACGAGCTGGGCTGGACGAGGGCCACGCTCGCACTCGGTGGCCCGGCCCTGTTCCTGGCCGGCCACGCGCTCTACAAGTGGTCGCTGACCAACCGGGTACCGGTGTCCCGCTCCGTTGCCGCCGCCGCCCTCGTCGCACTGGTACCACTGGCCCGTTACACCCCACCGGTCGCGGCCGAACTGGTACCGGTGGCCGTGATCGCGGTGGTCGCGGCGCTCGACGCGGCACACGCCTCCAGAAATCTCACCACTGCGGGTGCATAGGCCGGCGCCGAGGGTAATGACGCCCGATGAGGGCTGTTAGCCCTGTCGAAAACCGGAGGGAAGTCATGAGCCACAACAGTGGCACCAAACGGGCCGTGGCCCGCGGCGGGATGATTTTCGGCGCGGTCACCTTGCTGGTTTCAGGTGTCTTCTCGATCCTGATGGGCGTGGTCGCCGTGGCGAACCGCGCGTTCTTCGCCACCGTCGGCAACTACACCTACGCGTACAACCTGCGCGGCTGGGGCTGGGCGCAGATCATCGGCGGTGCCATCGTCGCGATCGTCGGTCTCGGCCTGTTCAGCGGGGCGACCTGGGCACGTGGCCTGGGTATCGTGATCGCCGCAGCGTCCGCGATCGGGAACTTCTTCTTCATTCCGTACTATCCGATCTGGACGCTGCTGATCATCGCACTGGACGTCTTCGTCATCTGGTCGCTCGCGACGGCGCGGCCCGAGGGCCGGTACGCCGGCGAGCGGCGGGCGATGGAGGCCGGCACGCCGATGGCCGGCGACCAGCGGTGGGCGTCCACCAACACGGCCGCCGGTTACGGGTCCGACGTGAGCGGGCGGCGCGCCTCCGACATGGCCAACCGTGGCACGGGCGCCCCTATGCACGGCGACGCGCAGCGGGAGCAGAGCGGCACCACCCAGCGGGGCGGTGCCTGACCGCGAGCGCATGCCGGCCGGGGTACGGCGGCGGGGGTCGGCGGTTCGTCCGCCGGCCCCCGTTCGTTGCGCGGGTGGCACGAAACCGTGATTACTCTGCGCCACGGCCTCCTTACCGTCGTTGATAGACAGAGGACAGAGGAGGAGCCGTGAACGCGGAGGTCGGTCAGGACCGGGTGGACAGCGAGCAGGGCCTGCTGTTCCTGGTTGTCGGGCTGGTCCTGCTGGGCGCCGTCAGCATGCTGTTCATGCTGGGCTGACTCAACTGGCGACCAGCGCCTCGTCGAGCTGGGCGCGCAGCCGCGACTTGGGCTGTGCGCCCACGATCTGCGACACCACCTCGCCGCCCCGGAACATGGTCAGGGTCGGCATCGACATGATGTTGTACGTCCGGACGGTGTTCGGGTTGTTGTCGGCGTCCAGCTTGACGATCCGTACCCGGCCCTCGTACTCGGCGGCCAACTCGTCGAGGATCGGGGCGATCCGGTGGCAGGGCCCGCACCACTCCGCCCAGAAATCGACCAGTACCGGCAGGTCGCTGCCGAGTACCTCGTCGGCGAAGGTCGCGTCGGTCACGCTCGCGGTCATCTCGGTCCTCTCTTTCACGGCTCCGGGATCAGGCCCGGTCCACGGCGGTCAACTCGTCGTGCAGTCGCGAGCGCAGCGCCGACAGCCGGGCGATGCACCCGTCCAGGTCGGCGAGCTTGCGCCGGTACGCGTCCATGGACGCCGGGCACGCCATCCCCGACTCGTTGCCCGCCCGCAGGCAGTCCACGAACGGTCGGGTCTCCTCCAGCGTGAAGCCGACATCCAGCAGTGACCGGATCTCGCGCACCACGCGCAGATCCCCGTCGTCGTAGTCGCGGTACCCGTTCGCGCCGCGACGGGCGCTCAGCAGGCCCTGCGCCTCGTAGTAGCGCACCATCCGGGCACTCGTACCGGCCTGATCGGCCAGCTCCCCTATGCGCACTCCACAACGGTAAACCTTGACACCGGTGTCAGGGCCAGTACCGCGACGGTGCCCGCCGTCACGTCCCGGCCCGGCCCACGGTCCGCCAAGCCGTCAGCCGAGCGCGACGAGCACGCCGGCGGACAGCGGTGAGTCGTGCAGCTCCAGGGAGACGATCCGGTCGTTCCTGGGCAGGTCGAACACGAGGACGCCCTGTACCTGGTTGCCCGGGTTGATCTGGTCGAAGAAGACCGCGTCCGCCGAGCTGGCGAACTCGGCGGCGAAGTCGTCCCGGTAGGTGGCGCCGCCCGCACCCTTGGCCTGCTGGAACGCGCCGGTGAACACCCGGGCGTCGGTACCGATGTTGCGCACCGCCAGGCTGATCTCGCAGAACTGGCCCTGCGCGGCGACGCTCTGCGACCCGTTGCCCTCGGTGGCCTTGCCGCACGACACCGCGGTCACCCTGAACTCGAGCTGGCCGTCCCGGGCGGGCTGGTTGAGGCCCGCGTGCGTCGGCGTGGTCGCGTTGTGCACGGCGTTGTTGGCCCAGAAGGCGACTGCGATGACGCCGCCCCCGCAGAGCACGACGACCCCGAGCACCACGGCCAGGATGATCCACCCGACCTTGCTGCTCCTCTTGGCCGGGGGTACCGGCGGCGGGTAGTAGGGCGGGGGCGGCGGGTACCCGTACCCGGGCTGGGTCGGCGGCGGCGGTGGATAGCCGGGCGGCAGCGGCTGGGTCGGCGGGTACCCGGGCGCTACGGGCTGCGGAGGTACCGCACCGTACGGCTGCTGGGGTGGCTGCGGCTGCTGCGGCGGGTACGGGGAGTAGCTCACGATCCGCTCCGGGGATGCTGACGAGGTCGAGGCACGGTACCGCCGCCGTTGATCGGCGTGGATGGGTCGAACGGACGGTTTCCTCGGCCACCGCCGCAGAGGGCAGTGCTGCCTACTTCCAGCGAAAGTGGACGAACAGCCGCCCCCAGTTCTGGGAGTCCTTCTCCACCCGGTGGTACAGCGCCTTGACCTCCTTCTGGTCGAGGAAGCGCAGTACCCGCTTCTTCAACTGGCCCGAACCCTTGCCCGGAATGATCTCAACCAGTGTCGCCTTCTTGGCCACCGCCTCGTCGATGATCCCTCGCAGCGCCCGGTCGATGTCCTGGCCCCGGTTGAAGATGTCGTGCAAGTCGAGCTTCAGCTTCACGGCCTCGACGGTACCCGCACCCGGACGGCGCCGTGGCGGGTCCACTATGGACGACCCGCACGGGAAGGTGCACGGGCCTCCGCACGCCCGGCTGGCCTTGCCGCCACCATCCGTTCCCGCCGCGTGACGCATCGCAGCCCCTACCGAACAGCGCTCTCCCGTGCCCGTATCGACGCTTGCGCGCCCGCTTGGCGCGGGTTCAGATAGATGGGTGGTGGCGGCGATCACTCTGTCCGGCGTACGCAAGGTCTACGCCGACGGCACCGTCGCCGTCGACGGCATCGACCTTGAGGTCGCCGAGGGCGAGTTCGTCGCGCTGCTCGGGCCGACCGGCTGCGGCAAGACCTCCATCCTGCGGATCGTCGCCGGCCTGGAGTCGGCCACCGAGGGCGAGGTGTGGCTCGGCGGCCG
>CAZYCD010000189.1:0-9556 GCA_964645345.1 uncultured Micromonosporaceae bacterium | reverse complement strand
AGAACCCCGACCTGGTGGTCATCTCGGACGACACCAACAAGATCAAGGACCAGCTCACCGCGCTGAAGATCCCGGTCTACGTCATGCCGGCCGCGGTCACGCTCGATGACACGTACACCGAGCTGACCGCCCTGGGTGCCCTGACCGGCCACGCCAGTGGGGCCGCCGACCAGGCCCGGCAGATCAGGGACGGAATCGCCAAGCTGGTCGCCGCGGTACCGAAGCGGGCCAAGCCGCTGACCTTCTACTACGAGCTGGACCAGACGTTCTACTCGGTGACCTCGAAGACCTTCATCGGCTCGCTGTTCACCATGGCCGGCCTCAGCGACATCGCCGATCCCGCCGACGCGGACGGCAAGGCCGGCGGGTACCCGCAGCTATCCGCGGAGAGCATCGTCAAGGCCAACCCCGACCTGATCTTCCTCGCCGACACCAGGTGCTGCCAGCAGTCCGCGGACTCGGTGAAGGCGCGACCGGGCTGGGCCAGCGTCACCGCGGTGCAGAAGGGTCAGGTCGTCGCGCTCGACGACGACATCGCCTCCCGTTGGGGACCGCGCGTGGTCGACCTGGTCAAGGCGATCACCGACGCGGTGGCCAAGGTACCGACGACGTGAGAGCGACCGGTACCGGACCGGCACGGCTGCGGGTCGGTTGGCTCGCGGCCGGGCTGGTCGCGGTACTGGTCGCGGCGGTGGCCGGGCTGGCCCTCGGGCCGGTCCGGCTCAACCCGTTCGGCGTCGCGGCCCAACTGCTCGACCTGCTCCCCGGCGTTAACGTCCACAGTGGACTCTCGCCGACCGAGGCGGCCATCGTGACGCAGCTTCGGCTGCCGCGGGTCGTCCTCGGGCTGCTGGTCGGCGCGACCCTGGCCCTGGCCGGCGGCACCTACCAGGGCGTGTTCCGCAACCCGCTGGCCGATCCGTACCTGCTCGGTGTCGCGGGTGGGGCAGGGCTCGGCGCCACCGTCGCCATCGCGGCCGCGCACGCCTTCGGCAGCGCGTCGGTGCTAGACACCGCGCGCACGCCCGTCGCGGTACCGGCGGCGGCGTTCGTGGGCGCCCTGGTCGCCGTCGCGATGACCTACGCGCTGGGCGCCTCGGGCAGCCGGTACCGGACGCCGGCCACGCTGATCCTCGCGGGCGTCGCGGTCACCAGCTTCTTCACCGCCGCGCAGAGCTTCCTGCAGCAGCGGTACGTGGAGACCATCCGCGAGGTGTACTCGTGGATCATGGGTCGGCTGACGGTCGCCGGCTGGCACGACGTGCTGCTCCTGCTGCCGTACACGGTGGTCACGGCGGTCGTGATCCTGGCCCACCGCCGGCAGCTCGACGTGCTGTCCGTCGGCGACGAGGAGGCGGCCAGCCTGGGCGCCCACCCTGGGCGGACCCGGATCATCCTGATCGTCGCGGCGTCGCTCGGTACCGCGGCGGCCGTCTCGGTCTCCGGCCTGATCGCGTTCGTCGGGATCATCGTGCCGCACACCGTGCGGTTGCTGTTCGGCGGCAGCTACCGGGTGGTCCTGCCGCTGTCGATGCTGTTCGGCGGCGCCTTCCTGACCCTGGCCGACCTGGCCGCGCGCACCCTGATGCCGCCGAACGAGATCCCCATCGGGGTGGTGACCGCGTTCTTCGGCGCGCCGTTCTTCGTGGTGGTCCTGCGTACCTCCAAGAGGATGGCGACGTGACCGCCGTCGAGCTGCGCGCGGTCGACGTGAGCCTGGACGGCCACGAGATCGTGCGGGGCGTCGACCTGTCCGTCGCCGACGGCGAATGGGTCACGGTGATCGGGCCCAACGGCGCCGGCAAGTCGACCCTGCTGCGGGCCATCGGCGGGCTGCTGCGCTGGCAGGGCGGCATCGACCTGTTCGGCCGGCCGGCCGCGGCGCTCGGCCGCCGCGAGCGCGCGCGGCTGGTCGCCGTGGTACCGCAGGATCCTGTGGTACCCCCGGGAATGGTCGTGGTCGACTACGTGCTGCTCGGCCGCACCCCGTACATCCCGCCGCTCGGCCGCGAGTCAGCGGCGGACCTGGCCGTGGTCGCGGCGGTGCTGGAGCGGCTCGACCTCGCCGGCTTCGCCGGCCGGCGGCTGGAATCCCTGTCCGGCGGTGAACGCCAGCGGGTCTTCCTGGCCCGGGCGCTGGCCCAGGGCGCGAAGCTGCTGCTGCTCGACGAGCCGACCACCGCGCTGGACATCGGGCACCAGCAGGAGGTGCTGGAGCTGGTCGACCAGCTGCGCCGGGACGCCGGGCTGACCGTGCTGGCGACGATGCACGAGCTGTCGATCGCCGGGGAGTACGCCGACCGGATGGTGCTGCTGGCCGGCGGGCGGGTGGTCGCCGCCGGTACCCCGCGGGAGGTGCTGACCGAGCGGCTGCTCGCCGAGCACTACCGGGCGCGGGTACGGGTGATCGACGGCGATCACGGTCCGCTGGTGGTACCGGTCCGTTAACGGTCTTCTGGCGGCAGGGCGCTGATCAGCGAGAACCACGCCCCGGCCGGGTCGATGGCCACCGAGAACCGGCCGGCCGGGGTGTTGCGGGGCGGTACCGAGACTCCGCCGCCCAGCTCGCGTACCCGCTGCGAGGCCGCGTCGGTGTCCTCGACGCAGAAGTAGACCATCCAATGGTCGGGCAGTTCGTCCGGGTATCGGCCGTCGGTCATCGGCATCATCCCGGCGATCGACCGGCCGCCGATCTGGAACTCGGTATAGGAGCTGTCCGGCTCGCCGCCCGGCTTGCGCGACCAGCCGAGCGCCCGGCCGTAGAAGCCCACGGCGTCGTACGGCTCGTGTGTCAGCAACTCCGTCCAGCCGAGCGATCCGGGCTCGCCGACAACCTGGCTGCCGCCGAAGTTGCGGGGTTCCCAGACGGAGAACGGCGTCCCGTGGTCGTCCAGGAAGGTACCGATCCGGCCGCTGGTACCGACCTCGACCGGCGCCGACAGTGCCCGGCCCCCGGCGTCCTCCACCCGCTCGACGGCGGCCTCGATGTCCTCGGTCGCCGCGTACCAGCTCCATGCCGCCGGCTGCTCGTCGTCGGCCAGCGGCCCGATGCCCGCCACCGGGTCCTCGCCCCGGTGGAAGACCGCGTAGCCGCCGTCGCGCTCGGGCAGCCTGCGCGCCGTCCAGCCGAACAGAGACGTGTAGAAGTCCCGGGCGGCGCCGACGTCCGGCGTGGCGAGGTCGATCCAGCACGGCATGCCCGACGGGTACTCGCTGATCTTCACGGCCCGATCCCTTCCTCCACCGGAATGGTGCCGGTGGAGGCCGGCTCCGCTCGGGCATATCGCAGATCAGTCCGCCAGCGGGGCCGGCAGCGGGCGGGAGTGCAGCACGGCGAGCCGGGACACCGCCCGGGTCAGCACCACGTAGAGCCGGTTGAGCCCGCGCGGCTCGGCGGCGACGATGTCGGCCGGCTCCACCACGATCACGTGGTCGAACTCCAGGCCCTTGGCCATGGTCGCGGGGAGCAGCGTGACCCGCTCCTCCTCCTCGGGGGTACCGGCGGGGATGCCCGCGGCGGTCAGTTCGCGGGCCAGCCGGGGGATCGTGGCGTCGGCCGCGACGAGCGCGACGGAACCCTCGTGTGCCAGGGCGGTGCGTACCGCCGCCGGTACCGCCCGGTCCACATCGGACACCGACTCGACGCTCAACCAACCGTCCCGGCGCAGGGAGGTCGCCTCGGCCACGTCCACGCCCAGCGCCGGTACCAGCCGGTTGGCCAGCGCGACGACCGCCGCGGGTACCCGGAAGCCGGTGGTCAGCGGTATCACCGCGGCGCCCGGCTTGCCCAGGTGGTGCAGGGCCTGTGACCAGTCCCGGGCGGCCCACGGGGCGGTGCCCTGGGCGAGGTCGCCGAGCAGGGTGAGCGAGCCGTGCTCGCTGCGCCGGGCGATGACGCGGCACTGCATGGGCGAGAGGTCCTGCGCCTCGTCCACCACCACGTGCCCGTAGCTGGTGAACGCCGACTGGGCGCCGCTGTGACCGGCTACGCGGCTGGGCAGCCGGCCGACCAGGCCGGCGGCCTCGTCGATGAGTACCGCGTCGGCGGCTGACCAGCGGGTGGACTTGACGGACCGGGGCGGCTTCGCCCACCGGATGGCCTCCTGCTCCTCGGCGCTGAGGATGCCGCCGGCCACCGCGTCCGGCTCGCGCAGCACGTCGTACACCAGAGCCTCGGCGGTCACCGCCGGCCAGCAACTGTCCAGAAACGACACGACCGGTGCGGACCGGCCGATGCGCCTCACCCACGCCTCACCGGGTGAGTCGCCGCTGCGTGCCTCGGCCTGGCGCTGCAGCAGGGCGACCACGCGGGCACCCAGCCGCTCCCGCCCGACCGCGTGCGGCGGTTTCTCCCGGCGTACGTCGTCGACGAGCCGGCGCAGCACGTCGGCGGAGAGCCGCCAGCGGTACGAGCCGTCGGAGACCGTGATCGGCTCCTCGGGCCTGCGCACGTACCGGCCGATGGCCGCCCGGAGCACCTCGGCCATCCGGGGATCGTGCTTGACCCGCTGGGCATCCAGGCTGTCGACGCCGGTGACCTTCGTCGGCAACAAGTCGTCCACTGTGGATTGTTCGACGTCCAGCTCGCCGAGCGCGGGCAGCACGGCGGCGATGTAGTGCAGGAAGGCCCGGTTCGGCCCGAGGATCAGCACGCCCGACCGGCGCAGCCGCTCGCGGTGCAGGTAGAGCAGGTACGCGGCGCGGTGCAGCCCGACGGCGGTCTTGCCGGTACCCGGTGCGCCCTGTACGCACACGGTGTCCTCGATCGCCGCGCGGACCAGCTCGTCCTGCTCCGGCTGAATCGTCGCGACGATGTCGCGCATCGGTCCCACGCGGGGCCGCTCGATCTCGTCGGTGAGGATCCGGCTCGTGGTACCCAGCTCCTCACCCCGGTCGAGGTGCTCGTCCTCGAACGAGGTCAGCGCGCCGGTACCGTCCTCGGCAACCCGCCACCCGAAGCGGCGCCGTACCCTGACGCCCTGGGGGTCGCGGGCGGAGGCCCGGTAGAACGCCCGGGACACCGGGGCCCGCCAGTCGAGCACCAGCGGCTCGCCGAGCTCGTCGGTGACGTGCCGCCGGCCGATGTGGTGGTCCAGCCCCTGGGTGAAGGTGAGCCGCCCGAAGAACAGCGGGATGGACGGGTCGTCGGCCAGCTCGGCGACCCGGCGGGACAGCGCCCGGCCGAGTGTCTCCGCGCTGTACGCGTCGCCGGCGACGTTCTCGCCGGTGGCGTAGAGCGCCTGGGCCTGTTCGCGCATGCGGCGCAGCGCGGCGCGGGAGGCGACCAGGTGCTCGCGCTCGCCGGTCAGCTCCTGGTCGAGGTCGTGGTGTCGGTCGAGGTCGTGATCTGAGGACAGCATCGTTCGGCACCTTCGTCGGGTCTGAGGTGGCCGCCCGGCGTCTCCGCCCGCCCTGTCGCGGGCGGTGCCGGCTGTGCCCTGCGAGGTCGCGGCCCACGGGCACGCGAGCGCTCCATGGTACGCCCGGGGTGCGGTGCCGGCACCCGGATTTCACCGGTACCCGGGCGCCGGCCCGTGGCTATCGTGGGGCCATGTCGGACGAGGAGCAGCCTCGGCAGATCAAGGACGCCGCGGTGATGCGCGCGATGTCCCACCCCGCGCGCATGGCTATCATCGCGCGCCTGGGCCAGGGCCGGGAGGCGACCGCGACCGAGTGTGCCGAGGTGGTCGGGCTGTCGCCGAGCGCCACCAGCTACCACCTCCGCGCGCTGGCCAAGGCCGGGCTGATCGAGGAGGCGCCCGGCCGGGGCGACGGGCGCGAGCGGGTCTGGCGGGCCATCGGGCGGGGGTACTCGGTGAGCCTGGACGCGGACGCCGACGCTGACGCCCGGCAGGCCGAGCACGACCTGATCGACACCTTCCTGACCTGGGGCGACACCAGGGCACGGCAGTTCATCGCGCGGGCGGCCAAGGAGCCGCACGAGTGGGACGAGGCGAGCTTCTTCAACGACGCGTTGCTCACTCTCACCGCTGACGAACTGCGGAAACTCGGTCAGGACCTGCAGGAGCTCATCAATCCGTACCGGCCCCGGTCGCGTACCGAGCCGCCGCCGGGCGCCCGGAGCGTGACTGTCCAGCTGCGTGGCTTCCCGACAGACGAGCCATTGTGATCTAGAGATGTGAAGGACATACTTCGAAGTATGTCCTTCACATCTGCTCGTCCGGGTGGCCCCGACGGCGGCCCGTCGCGCTGGTCGGACGTCGGTCTGGCGGTCGCCGCCCGGGCCGTGTCCGCCTGCGGGGACTTCCTCGCCGCCACCGCGCTCCTGCTGACCCTGCAGTCGCGGGGCGCGGGTGGCTACGCGGTGGCCGCCCTGCTGCTGTCCGCCGTGGTACCGCCGGTCCTGCTGGTGCGCTGGACGGGCCGGCTCGCCGACCGGGTGGACAGCCGACTGCTGCTGGTCGCTACCGGGCTAGTCCAGGCCGCGATCTGCGCGTCGATGGCGTTCACGACCGGTACCGGCGTGCTGATCGGGCTGGCCACGCTGCTGTCCTGCGGCTTCGCGGTGACCCAGCCGACGCTGGGCGCCCTGCTGCCGGCGATGGTCCGGCGGGAGGACCTGGTCCGGGCCGGCGCGCTCGGGCAGAGCGCCACCTCGATCGGGATGCTCGTCGCGCCCGCGCTGGCCGGGGTGCTCACCGGCGCGTTCGGGCTGCGGGTACCGCTGTTCGTCGACGCGGCCAGCTACCTGGCCCTGGTGGTCGCGGCGGTACTGATCCGGACCCGGCGGGGTGGCGTCGCGGTCGGCGCCGGGCAGGCCGCCTCCGTTGCCGGCCCGGCGGCAACCGCCCCGGGCTGGCGGCTGCGCGCCGACCCGCTGCTGTTCACCATGGTCGTGATGGCCGCCTCGGCGGTCGCCGCGACCAGCGCCGTCAACGTGGCGGATGTCTTCCTGGTCCGGGCGGTGCTGCACTCGACCGCCACGATGTACGGCCTGCTCACCGCGGTGTGGACCGGCGCGGCCATGATCGGCGGCTGGCTGCTGGCCCGCCGCGACCGCGGGGACGCGGGGATCAGCGTGGCGATGCTGGGCGCGTTCGGAGTGGTCTGCGCGGCGGTACTGGCGATGGGCCTGGTACCGGGCCTGGTCTGGCTGGTACCGGTGTTCCTGATCGGTGGCGTCGGCAACGGGATGCTGAATGTCTGCGCCGGCGCGCTGCTGTCCCGGCGCACACCGCCGGAGTCCCGGGGTACCGCGGCCGCGCGCTTCGGAGCGGTGATCAGTGGCGCGAACGCGCTGGGCTTCCTGCTCGGCGGCGTCCTGCTGGGCGTCCTGTCGGTACGGGCGACGGTGGCCGCGGCCGGCGTCTTCGGGTTGGTGGTGACGGGGGCCGCCGCGGTACCGATGCTGCGCGCCGCGGCCCGGGAGCGGGGCGCGGCGGCGCCAGGAGCGGGGACGGCGCCCGAGCCGGCGGCGCCCGCCCTGGCGGAGTTACCGGCGGTGGCGTGAGCGGCGCCACTACGGGGCCCGGCGTAGCGTGCCAGGAATGAACGCCGCACGCCGGCCCCGCGTCGGGCACATCCAGTTCCTCAACTGCCTGCCGATCTACTGGGGACTGATGCGTTCCGGCGCCCTGCTCGACGTGGAGTTGTTCAAGGACACCCCGGACCGGCTCAACGCCGATCTGGTCGAGGGCCGCCTGGACATCGGACCCATCTCCCTCGTCGAGTACCTGCGCCACGCCGACCGGCTGCTGCTGCTGGCGGACCTCGCGGTCGGCAGCGACGGGCCGGTGCTCTCGGTCAACCTGGTCTCGACCCTGCCGCCCGGCGGTCTGGACGGTCGCCGGGTGGCGTTGGGCTCGACCAGCCGCACCGGCGTCCTGCTCGCCCAGATGCTTCTCGGCGAGCGGTACGGCGTGGCACCGCGGTACTTCCACTGCCCGCCGGACCTGACCCAGATGCTGCTGGAGGCGGACGCGGGCGTGGTCATCGGGGACGTCGCGTTGCGCGCCCTGTACGAGGCGCCCCGGCGCGGGCTCTCCGTCATCGACCTGGGCCAGGAGTGGCGGGACTGGACCGGGCTGCCGATGGTCTTCGCCGTGTGGGCGGTCCGCCGGGACTTCGCCACCGACCATCCGGGCCTGGTCAAGGACGTGCACGAAGCCTTCCTGCGGTCCCGGGACCTGTGCCTGTCGGAGCTGGACGAGGTTGCCGAGGCGGCGGCCCGCTGGGAGCCGTTCGACGCGGCCACGCTGGCCAGCTACTTCCGGACCCTGGACTTCTCGCTCGCCGACCGGCAGGTGGCGGGGCTGCGGGAGTTCGCCGCGCGGGCGGCGAGGCTCGGCGAGGTACCGCCGCTGCCGGCGGGCGGGCCGGAGTTCTTCGCCGGTTAGATCTGAGGGGTCCCGACGAGCTGGCGGGTCACCGCCGCGCAGGTGTCGGCGCCCTGCTTCAGGTTGTCGGCCTGGTGCCAGTCGTCGTTCGGGCTGGTCCACCGGTAGTGGATCTCGATGGCCAGTACCCAGTCCGGGTTGATGGCCAGGCAGTTGACGTGCCAGTTGTGGTCGTAGACCTGCGCGGTCCAGCCGTTCTTGATGGACGTGGTGGCGACCAGGTTGGTCGGGAGCCCGTCGATGATCCCCCATCGGCCGCCGCCCGTGGTCGGCTGCTGCTGGTCGACCGTGCCCCGGACGTTCTTCATCGCGTCCAGCAGCCAGTTTGTCCACTGTGGACCGGCCGCGGTCCCCTGTGCGATGCACAGCCCCATGCGGGCCGCGTCGGCGGGCGACATCGTCGTGTACGACCATTCGTTCGCCAGGGACGGCGGCTGGGTCTGCTTCAGCCCGCACAACTTGATCAGCTCGCTGATCGACGCGTCGCCGCCGTTGCGCTGGTAGTAGGTGGTGGCGATGGTGTTGTCGCTGTCGATGATCATCGTGTTGAGCTGGGCGAGCGTGGCCGGGCTGGGCGTGGAGGCCTGGTGGCGTAGGTAATCCGCGGCGATCCACGCCTTGATCATCGACTCGGTGGTGCTCGTCGCCGTCTCCTGGTTGGCGGAGCCGGCGGACTGCCCGGTACGCCGGTCGATCAGGGTCCAGCCGAAGAAGTTGGTACCGGGCGCGGTGACCGCCGCCGGGTTGGCGGGCAGCATCAGGTTGGGCGGCGGCGGGGCGGCCTGCTGCGCGACGTTCGCGTCACCGGTACCGCCGCCCGTACCCGATGCGGCCGTGGAGGCCGGCGCGCCCGGCGCCGGCTCGGCCGCGGCCAGCCCGTGCACGGCGCTGCGCAGCGGGATCGCGAGCAGGACGGCCGCGCCCAGCACCGCGGCGCACAGCAGGGCGAGGGTACGCGGTCGCATGCCGGCTCAGAGGTCCGGCGTGATGGTCAACTGCTGGGCGACCGACTTGCACACGTTGGCCGCGCCCTGCAGGTTGCTGTTGATCCGCACCATCACGTTGAGCACCCAGGCCGGGTTGATCGCCAGGCAGTCGACGTGCCAGCCGTCGCTGTACGCCGTCCAGCCGTTCTTGATCGAGGTGTCCGGTACCAGGTTGGCCGGCAGGCCGTCGATGATCCCCCAGTGGCCGCCCTG
>CAZYCD010000188.1:0-9643 GCA_964645345.1 uncultured Micromonosporaceae bacterium | reverse complement strand
GTCAAACCCGTCTCTTCCAGCAGCTCACGGCGGGCCGCCTCCTGCGGCGTCTCACCCGGCTCGAGGTGACCGCCCGGCAGGCTCCACTGGTTCGGCGAGGCGGCCGCGTCTTCGTCGCGATGCTGCAGGAGCACCGCACCGGACGGATCGACAAGCAACACGAGCGCGATCTGATATGCGGCCATCGCGAGATCATGCCACGCCAGCTGCACCCAGAAGGCACCTCATAGAGCCACTACATGATCGACAGGACAGGCCATAGGCGAGCGGCGACCTCGGCCCGGGGCAATTGCGGCTCCGTAGCCATAATCTGGCGGGCCAGCTCGCGGGTCGCGGCGGTGGGCTGGCGGCGGCGCGACGATCTATGCGACGCGCGTCCGGCCGTGTCGCCCGGCGGAACGTCTGCAGTGGACTGCAACGGCAGCGCCGCCGTCGGACCTGGCTGCTGGCCACTGCCGCGCCGCGTCTGGGCGGCGGTCGACGAGGCTGTTCGGCGCGACGGCGTGGCAGCTGTCGATCGGTGGCGCGGACGCCCAGCTGCTTGACGCTAGCGGCTGTGACGGTCCTTTCGGTAAGCAGCGTGATGCCGATGCCGCCGAGGCACAAGAGATCATCGATGTGAGCGAGTCGACGTCGCGGACGCCGAAGCCGCGGCGTTGGATGGGCCCAGACGTGCGAGATGAGGATGCCCCGCGTGGCCGCGTTTGATGCCGAGGGCGGCGTGCGCGAGGTCGGCACCTGCCGAAAGCGTCAGGGCCCGGCGTTACCGTTCCCGTCATGACAGCGGACCTTGCCTCTCGCCAGACCGGCATCGCTCGTCCCCGGGTCATCGTTTCGGTTACCGCGACCGTCGATGGGCGTGTCACGCTCAACCGCGGTGAGCGGCTGATGGAGGAGGGCCCGAGCGCGCGGTGGAAAACCGTCTGGCCTCCGGATGTCGACGAGCTACTGACGCAGCGAGCGGCTGCCATCGAGCAGCGTCACCATCCGACGGTTGTCCTCGAAGGCAGCGGGACATTCGTTGCCGACGACGTCGGCCCGCTGGTTCTTCCGGACACCAGCACGGCGGCGGAGGATCTGTGGACGGATTTCCTGCCCTACCGCAGCCCGAGGTGGTTCGCAGTGGTCGACGGACGGGGCAGGGTGGCATGGACTCACAAGGGGGATGGGGAGACAAGCCTGCTGGTCATCGTTAGTCGGAGCACGCCCTTGCCGTACCTCGCCCACCTGCGGCGGGAGAAGATTCCCTACCTCCTCGCGGGCGCGCATCGAGTGGATCTGGAGCCCGCGTTGACAAAGATCCGCACGCGTCTTGGTGCCGATTGCCTCCTATCCGAGGCAGGAGGAGGACTCAACGGCGCCCTCCTCAGGGCCGGGTTCGTCGACGAACTCCATGTGATCACCATTCCGGCATTGGTTGGCGGGCTGGGCACACCGTCGATCATGGATGGCCAACCGCTCGAACTCGGCTCGGTCCCCGCACGACTGCGAACAATCGATGTCAAAGTCGGTGCTCACGGCACCATATGGGCCCACTACGAAGTCGTCGGGAGACGCTCGATGAGCCGAGGTTGATGTCACGCTGCCGGCGCGCGAGCGGACATCCGGAATTCCTTCTGGGCGGACAGCGGCAGGCTAACCGTTGCTCCGCGCAATGCGGGCGCTGGGCGAACGCGGCTTCGCCTTGTTGGTGGGCCGCTGGCGCGTCCTGCGGCACATCACCGCCAGTCCCAGCCGCATCGGCGATATCGCGAAAGCCGCCCTCGTACTCACCCAATTCGAGCACGGACATCTACCCCGGTAAGATCATTCCATTATGGCAACGGCCTCGACCTCGACAAGTTGGCCCTTGTAGCCGAGCACCGTGACGCCGAGCAAGGTGCTCGGCGCGTCGTGGTCGCCGAACCGGGCACGTACTACGTTCCAGGCGGCAACCAGGTCCTCCTGGTTGCCGCTCGCAACGTAGACGGTCGTCCGCACGACGTCTGTCAGCACAGTCCCTGCCGCCTGCAGCGCCACCTCAAGATTGTCCATGACCTGCCGGGCCTGCCCGGCGACGTCGCCGAGCGCTACAACCCGGTCGTGCTCGTCGATTGGACACGCGCCGGCGGTATGCACAAGCCGGGCACCGGCAGGGACTACCGAGGCGTAGGCATACGGGACAGCATCGGTCAAGCGGCTGGCGCGTATCAGTTCCACAGACATGAGGCCGACGATGCCATGTCCGCCGCCCGCCGTACTACCGAATTCACGGCAGCACCAGCGGATGCGGACGCAGATCGACGCGCCCATCTCTCCACCGCTGGCAGAGCTGTGACCGCGAATCAGCTAGCCGCGCCCTACTCAGCCATCCTGCCGTCGACCCGATCGACAAAGCCGCCCTCGTACTCCACCCACTTCGAGCACCGGTACCTGCCTTGTTGAGATCACCTCACTGAAGTTCCCCGATGCCGACCTCTACGCGCACAACGTCAAGAACGACCGCCACTACCAGGCATGGCATCGTGCAGCACGGCCGTTCAGATTCGGCCGACTTAGTGCCGCGATACAGCGGCTTCGATATCGTCCACGAGTGCGTCGGTGTCAGGTAGGGCCGCGTTGGCGTCGCGGATCCGCCTGCTGCTGGCCGCCAGGCTGGTATCGTGCAGCGCCGCGGCGAAGGTGGCTTGTAGGTCCGACACCTCTTGTACCGTCGGCGGCACTACTACTCCGGCCCCCGCTGCCGCAACGAGATTGGCGTTGCGGAACTGGTCAGCCGCTTGTGGAAGGAAGATCGCCGGCACGCCAGCGGCTAGTGCCGCCCAACAACTGCCCGCACCCGCTTGGTGTATCACCAGGGCACAGCGTTTGCTCTCCGCCGGCAAGTCGACCCAGTCGGTGACCTGCGCGCCGGGCGGCCAGCCGGTATCTGCCGAGCCGCGGTCGGCGTTGCCCAATACCACGACGAGTTCGGCGTCCAGCGTGGACGCGGCTTCCGCAGCAGCCCGAAGGCGCAGTTCCGCGCCGGGGTGCGGGTACGTCCCCAAGGTCAGCAGGACGCGGGGAAGTTTGCCCGGCCGCGGCAGGAGGGTGCCCGGCGGGGACCACGGAACGTACCGGTACCGCGCCACGCCGGCTTCGGCATCGACTGCCTGGATTGTGGCCGGGCCGAGGTCGACGCGTAGGTCCGGTTCGCGGGCCGTGGCGCCGGCCTCGGCGTACAAGTCGCTGAGGCCGGCCGCTGCGGCCCTGCTGGTGCCCGCCGAAAGCGTGAACCCCCAGCCATGCTCTACCAGTGGTACACCCAACGCCGCGGCGGCGACCCGGCCGGCGTGCTCGACCGGTTCAGACATGACGAGGTCTGGACGGAACTGCTGCGCGTCAGCCATGAGCGGTTCGAACCAGCCACGCGCATCGTGGGGGAAGGACAGGGTCGTGGCCCAGGCGAGTCGGGCAGTGGGATCGGGGCTCATCGGAAGTGCCGGCGGGTTGGAGGGCGGCACCCAGCGGTATTGCCATACGTGGACGCCGTCGAGGTTGAGGTACGTGACGCGGTCACCGGGCGCCGCGAGGGCCACCTCGTGGCCACGGTCGCGCATCCGCTGGATGGTGGGAACGAGAGGCAGGATGTGTCCGTGGGCGTCGTTCACCGTGACCAAGATCCGCACGTGCCGATGCTAACAGCCGCCACTGTTAGCCTCACGGAATGCGAAACCGACATATCGACACCTTGCCGGGGCCCTGAGCAGACCCCGCTCCCCCTCGCGAGCGCGGCTCTGGGTGTATCCGCTACCGATCCTTGCCGGCAGGCCCGGAGGGGGACACTCGCGCGCAGTCTTCTGCCGCGACGTCCGCGTCGAACGCCGCTGCACCATCAGCGTGTCAGTCGCGCCGGTCGGTCAGGTCAGGCATCAGCTAGGCGTCCACCTCGGCTCGGTCGGCTGCTGGGCGTCGCCGTCGCGACCGACGAGGTTCAGCGCCGCTGTGGCAGCGGCGCTGGCCAGCAGCCAGCCGGCGATCTGCAGGAAGTCGCCGGCAACCTGCGGCCCGACGGCGCGGAAGTGCCACGACGACGCCTGGCCGAGGTCGATGACCGGCAGTATCAGGTCGATGCTGTAGAGGGCCGGGTCATACGTACCGCAGTAGCCGGGCTGCACCGGCACCGGGTCGGCGTCGTTGGAGATGGTGCAGCCCATGTTACCCGTTTGGCCGGGCGGCGAGGTCGGGGTGGGATGGGCGTCGTGGGCGGAGAGGGAAAAGCAGATCCAGCCAGCGACCCAGAGCATGAGCAGCCAGTAGAATGCGCGGCTGAGCCGGTACCCGAATCCAGCGGTCACGTTGTAGAACAGTCCGCCCAGCCACCGCAGTTTCGACATCGCACCGCTGGTGAACCACAGCTGACGCCACTCGCGCCGGCGCATGCGGTAGAGCACCTTGCGCGCCTCGCCGTCCTTGCCCAGGGCCCGGTACATACGGGCAAGCTGCTGGTAGGGCTGCAGCAAGGGATCTCTCGGCGCGATGACCTCGCGTTCCAGACGGTCGTAGTACGGCGGCAGCAGGAACCGGGTGCGGTCCAGCCGCCGCAGCACCCGGCGCAGCGGGTCCAGGTCGTGGGTGCGGGTGGCGCTGTCGGCATCGATGAGGATGCCGAATTCGATGCCCCAGACGTCGATCTCCTCGGGCGTCCACAGGTTGTCGTTGTCCATCAGCGTGATGGTGACCAGCCGCGCCATGTCGACCCGGCCGATCAGCCGGTTGGCCGGGGACAGCCGGATGTCGGGTACGTGCAGGCCGGCGAGGTCGAGGGCGAAGCGGCGGTCGGCCAGCGTCACGCTCTGCATGTCCACGGTGTCGACGATGGTCGCGCGGCGCAGGCTCAGCGTGTGCTGGGCGTACATGCCGTCGAAGCGGGCGACGCCACCGATGGTCGCCGACGTGCCGTCCAGCGACATCGGCGGCTTGCGCACGATCCGAGTGGGATCCGGTCGCCTGGCCCTGTGCAGGTACGCCCACGCGCGCGCGAACAACGCCGGCGGCCGGTCGACGTGCTGCGGGTCCTCGACCGGATCCCGTTCGCCCAGCGTCGCGCCTGACATGTCGAGGTCGCCCGAGATCCGGGCGTCGGCAATTCGCACGGGGCCGATCACCCGCGCCCCGTCGAGACTCAGGTCGGTCGCGACGAGTCCGGCGGCGTCGAACGTGTACGGGGCGGCGCTGCGCAGACGTGCGCCGCTGAACACCACAGCGCGGGAGACCCGCGTCTCACGCAGGTGTGCCGCCCCGTCGGCCACGAAGGCACGGGTGGCTGGCGCGCCGGTCCCGTTCTCGCGAGCCGCACGCGCCTCGACGAAGCCGGTGATCTGCGCGCCGCTGAGATCCAGCACGGGATCGTGCTGTTCGTCAGCGGTATCCGTCGGCGAACTGTTCTCCGCGGTACACGGGTCGCTGAGCTGGGCACCGTCGAGGACCACCGGACCGCACCTGAGGTCGAGCAGGCGCAATGACCCGCGCGCGTGCAGGCGCGTGCAGACCAGCATGCCGCCGACCTCGGCCCGTTCCAGATGCAGCGCGTTGCCGCCGGGTTCCAGGATGACCGTGTCGCGCAGGTACATGTTGTGGCCGACCCGGGCGTCCCGCAGCCGGACCTCACCGGTAACCCGGGCGCCAGAGCCGTCGACTTGACCGTCGATCTCCACGGCGTCGGCCAGGACGCTGTACGTGCGCGACCCGGTCGCGGCAGCGCGCCCGGTCAGCGTCGAACCGTTGAATCTCAGGTCGCCGTGCACCTTCGCGTTGACCATCCGGATCAGGCCCTCGGCCGTGAAGCGCTGGTCCATCCTCACGTTGCCGTCGATGTCCGCGCGGTCGAGAACCAACACCGCATTGGCGTCATTCTGGGCGTCGACGGTCGGGCCGATCGGGTCCGCGGACGCCCCGGCGTCGGGCGGTTGCGGACCTACGGTCAGCCTCGCGCCGGTCAGGTCGAGGTCCGCGCCGATGCGGGCGTCAGCCAGGTACAGCCGGCCGATGACCGCAAGCGGTCCGTACGGCGTGGGCCCTCCGGCGGTGGCGGGCTCCTCCGACCGCGACGACTCCTTCTGCGACGACCGCTGCACTGGTACGAGCCCGACGCGGGCATCAGTGCTGCCAAGCCCCGCGTGGTTGATGGTACGGCGGGTGCGCAGCCGGTCCGGGTCGGCCGTGATCGACCCGCCAACGTAGATGTTCGGTGCATGGATCGCGGACGGCGCTACCGTCTCCGGCGTGCCGTCAGGCGCGCTCACCGTCGCGCCGTCGAGTTCAATGTCGGCGCCGATCCTGGCGTTCGACAGATCCATCATGCCGTGGCAGGTGATTCCCAACGCGATCAGCGATCCCTTGATAGTGACCCGGTTGAGCCGCACCGGACAGCCACTCGGGCTGCTGTCCTCCCCCGGCGGGCGGGTACCCGGCCCGAAGGTGGAGCCTTCCAGGTGCACCGATCCGCCGACGATGGCATCGGTAAGGTCCACCCCGTATCTGAACATGGCGTGTTTGAGCCACAGCTCCATCTCGGTGACGGTGTTGGCCGCGTCCAACCAGTGCACCGAACCCCCGTCGATCGCCAGACCCGGCAAGGTCGCATCCAGCAACGAGATGAGCCCGTCCACATCGCAGTTGTGCAGGCTCAGCTTGGTCGTCAGGGCCGCGCCGTGCAGGTCCAGATCGCCAACGATGCGCGTGCTCGCGATCACCAACCGGCGCGGCCGCAACTGCAGCGACGGCGGGAGCCGACCAACGAGCACCTCACGGACCGCGCTCGCGGGGACTCCCCGACCATCGACGAACGGCCTGCCCTCCTGCGCCGCTCGCATGAGACCGTGGTAGGCATCAACGTCGCTCAGCGCCATCAGTTGTCCCCCGTGTTTTCGTGTCCGATCCCGGTCGATCCCCATTCGTGCAGGGCCGGACTTCCATGATCCGACACGACGCTTCCGGCGCGCCAGTGCTGTTTCGTTCGACTGCGCTACCCGGTCGCCGGTAGCCGCCCTCCAACATGGACAGACGTGGCCCAGGGGTGGCCACGGACCCGGGGAAGGAGTCGAGCCTCCTGGCGGAGGAACCACCGAAGTCATGCGGCGCCAATGGCCGGCGAGCGTCGCGCCGCGAGCGGCGCCCAGCGTTACGCAGCCGACCTGCACGGTCGAGGTGGCGCCCTGGACGGCGCTGCCGCCGAGGAACGAGATGCGCTCGACCTGCCGGGCACGGAGTCCGCCACGCCCATCGCGCACTCAGTGCACTGCCCGGCGATGTCGTGTCGTTCCGGTCGACAGCCGATTGATACCGCCGGGTCGGTTACAACGACGGTCGGACACTCGCAATGGAGCGGTCGGCCAACTTGTGAATGCGGAGGGCGGAAGTCAGCATTGATCCAGACCACTGGGACGAAGGCCGGGCACGCGGACCGACCGGATAGCGGGGTGAACTGGTGGATTTGGATCATCGTTTGCATACTGCTGAGCGCTATGGCCGTCGCTATGGTCGATGATCAATTGGTGCACACGCCGCGAAGCCGACTCATCAAGATGTTGCGAAGCCGCATCGATTCACTCCGCGGATGGCTCACCCGCGTGCGGATTCCCTGGCGACACGGGTTGTCCGACTCGCCGGGAACGGAACAATCCCAGCCCGAGGAGGCGGAAGTGACTCGGCGATCGATCGAAGACCTGGAACGCGAGCTCGGGAACACGCAGGAACGGCTGTCCGCCTTGGAGGTGCAGGCGAAGAATGCGGAAGCGACTCGGCGATCGATCGAAGACCTGGAACGCGAGCTCGGGAACACGCAGGAACGGCTGTCCGCCTTGGAGGTGCAGGCGAAGAATTCGGGAATCGAGCAGCTGCGCCTGCGGGGTGAGTTGCGCGAGACCCAGGAGAAGTTAGAAGCAAGTCGAAGCGCGGTGACCGCGCAACTCGCTTCACTGCGGCAGCAGTTGGAGGCGATGGGTACGCAGATCGGGGCCGACCAGGCGGTGACCGACCGGGTCCAAATGCTGTCTGCAGCCCAGGACTGGCTACTGGCCGAGGCGGCCGCCCAGGCTGAACTGGCCCCCGAGGACGACGTAAGCCACTTCAGGGATCCTGGCGCACCTGAACCCGGTGCACAAGATGCTGACCCGGCCGGGCCAGCAGCCGACGACCTCGCGGAGGACGACGAAGTATCGTTGATCCTCGTCAGCCTGTACCGGCTAGGCAATGCCCAACGCCGGCCAGGTTCGGGCGCCACCGACGCGGGGTCGAGCATCCTCATCGAGCGGACGAGGATCTCCCTTACCTCGACTGACTACCGTTACATCCTCGGCACACTGCCTCGCCCCTGGTCGCGCGAACCGTCGGTGGACGCGCTTCTTGATGCCGCTGCCGAGGCGGTGACCGGGCCCCTCGCACCGTTCGACCGGTGGACCGAGTTCTGGCAGACGCCGGTGTCTCGCGACTTCGACCAGCTCGCGCAATGGATGAGCCTCAGCGTCGTGTGCTACCGCGAGTTGGTTCTTGGAATGCCGGTGGAGGTGGTCGCGACCAGGCTGTCCGTTCCGCAGATCGCGGCGAAGGGCCTCAGTGCCGTGGCGGCCGAATTGACGCCGCCCGCAGACTCGAGCATCCGGACGGTGACCCGCCTGATCAGGTTCACCGGGGTGGTCGTTGGTCTCGGCACGGGCCAGCCGTTGCTGGCCAACGCCTGCCTGAAGTCCCTCGCCCGCAACTGGCTGTCCCACAAGGTCTCGCACGCCATCGCAGAGGTGCTGCGTCCGCACCCTCACGGTAGGTCCGCACGTGAACGACGGGGCGACGCCGACCGGATGGATTTCTGGTCGCTGGCTGACCGGGCGCGCGCGGCCGAGGCAGCCGGACGAAACCGCGCCGCGGAGCGTCGCGCGCTGTTGGCCGAGATGCGCCTGAGCGAGGCGGTCCAGGTTGGAGCACATGCCTTTTCTCTCGATACCCGATCCAACAGGGATGCGCACGACCGCGCACAGCGTTGCCTGGATCGCGGTGCCTCAGCGGCACACCTTGCTGCCGCCAAGCGGCACGTAGCGCGAGCGAGGGCCGTGACCGAGGCGCTACTCGCGGCCGCACGTAAGCAGCACGAGGCCGAGTGCGCCGCCGAATGGGAACACCTGACGGACCTGGGAAGGCGCATCGACTCGACCATCCGGCAGACAACTGATGCCGACAGGCTGCGCACACTCGCCGAACTCAACCAATGGAGGCGGAGCCTCGCCGAGAGAGAGCGACAGCCCATCGACAGCCCGATAGATCTCGCTGAGCTGCGCAGACAACGAGACCGGTTGGAACGTCAGCTCGACGCCCTGTGCCGTGACATGGACCGCTGCCATCGTGCCATGGATCCCGAGCGGCGTGACGCGGATGGCGCCCGGCCCGGGCCGAGGCCGCCGGACCCGGGGATGCCAGGCCCGAGCCGGTGTTGAGGCGGTGCCCGAAAGGGCCGGTGCGCAGGGCGCCGCGCTGTGTCGCAGCGGGGTGCCCCATCAGCACGGTGTGAGCCGGCAAGTGCCGACCATTTTCGGGGCATGACGCCTCCGGCCGTCGCTGCGGTAGCATCTCTGCCTTGGACATCCGCCCCAACAGGAAGTCCCACACGGCCGCGTACTGGAATTGGCTCAGC
>CAZYCD010000187.1:0-9842 GCA_964645345.1 uncultured Micromonosporaceae bacterium | reverse complement strand
GCAGCAGCAGCCGCACGCTGCGCGGCGGGTCGACCGGTCCGCGCCGGCCCGGCCGGTACCGGCGGCTCGGGCGGGGGGCGGCGGCCGGGGCGAGTAGCGCGACCAGCCGGCGCACCTCGTCGCGCTCGGCCGGACTCAGCGCGGCCAGGTCGCGCTGGCGCAGCACCTCGGCCCGGCTGGCGTCCATGGCGAGCACCGCGTCCGGGCCGTCCTGCGCCTCCTTCGAGTCCGGGCCGGCGAACGGCGCGGAAGGCCTGGGCACAGTCAGCCCCGGTGGGACGCCGGGCAGCCGGCCCGGGGTCGCGCCGCCGAAGTAGCCGGCGAAGGCGGCGTCGTACACGGCGAGGTCGTCGCGGCAGCCGCACAGGGTCAGGCGGCCGGCCCAGTACACGCCCTCGACGGTACCGGCGCCCAGCGCGTCCGCGGCGGCCAGCAGCGCCGGTACCCGGTCGGGAGTGGCGTCGACGCCGGCGTGCCGCAGGGTACGGGCGAAGCCGACCAGCACGGCGGTGACATCCCGGTCCGGCACGGCTACCCGCCCAGCAGCGCGGCCATGCCGGTGTTGCGCACCCGGTCGGCATCCTCGCGGTACTTGAGGACGGCGCCCAGGGTGACCGCGGCGAGTTCCGGATCCAGCGCGCGGGCGCCGAGCGCCGCCAGCGCACCGGCCCAGTCCAGCGACTCGGCCACCCCGGGGGGCTTGATGAGATCCAGCTCGCGCATCCGCCGGGTGGCGCCGGCGACCTCGGCGGCCAGGCGCTCGGTGACCTCCGGCAGCCGGGCGCGCAGGATGGCCACCTCCCGCTCGAAGGACGGGTGCTCGACCCAGTGGTACAGGCAGCGGCGCTTGAGCGCGTCGTGCACGTCCCGGGTGCGGTTGCTGGTCAGTACCGTCAGCGGCGGGCTGTCGGCGGCGACGCGGCCAAGCTCCGGGATGGTGATCGCGGCGTCGGACAGCACCTCGAGCAGGAACGCCTCGAACTCGTCGTCGGCCCGGTCGATCTCGTCCACGAGCAGTACCGAGGGGCTGCGCTCCAGGGCCTGCAGCAGCGGCCGGGCGATGAGGAAGCGCCGGTCGTAGAGGCTTGCCTCAAGCTCCTCGCGGTCCGGCTTGTCGCCGCCCGCGACGGCCGCGGCCTCCACCGCGCGCAGGTGCAGGATCTGCCGGGGGAAGTCCCAGTCGTAGAGCGCCTGCGAGGCGTCCAGCCCCTCGTAGCACTGCAGCCGCACGAAGTGCGCGCCGGTCGCCAGGGCCAGGGCCTGCGCGAACGCCGTCTTGCCCACCCCGGCGTCGCCCTCCAGGAACAGCGGGCGCCCCAACCGCAGGGCCAGGTACCCGGCGGTGGCCAGCGGTACGTCGGCCAGGTACCCGACGCCGGCCAGCGCTGTGCCCAGCGCGGCGGGTGAGGAGAGCGGGTCGTCATTCATGCGCCACCTCGACCTCGCCGGGACAGCTGAATCATCCTCACTATGCCCCCCCGGTGAGCACCCCCGCTACCATGTGCCCACCGCTACCGCCACGGGGAGGATCCACGTGAGTGAACCTGTCGATCTGAAGACCGACCAGCCGCACCCGGCGCGCGTGTACCAGTACTGGCTCGGTGGCAAGGACAACTACGCCGCCGACCGGGAGCTGGGGGAGCGGATGGCGCAGTTGCTGCCCAGCCTGCCGGGGGCGGCACGGGCCAACCGGGCGTTCATGCTGCGCTCCAGCCGGTACCTGGCCCGGGAGCGGGGCATCCGCCAGTACCTCGACCTCGGTACCGGCCTGCCGGTCGCCCCGAACCTGCACGAGGTCGTCCAGCAGATCGCCCCGCAGTCGCGGGTGGTCTACGTGGACAATGACCCGATCGTGCTGGTCCATGCCCGGGCCCTGTTGACCAGCGACCCGCGCGGCGCGACGGCGTACCTGGACGCCGACATCCGCGACCCGGGCCGGATCCTGGCGGCGGCCAAGGCCACCCTGGACTTCAGCCAGCCGGTCGCCGTGTCGCTGATCGCGATCATCCAGCTGATCCCGGACGACGCGGTGGTACGCGGGATCCTCGACGCGTTCGTCGCGGAGCTGTGCCCGGGCAGCACCGTGTCGTTGTCGGCGATCACCGCGGACTCCGACCCGGAGCAGGTCGGCTCCGCCGTCGAGGCCGCCCGCGCCCGCGGGCTGCTCATCACACCGCGCGACCGCGCGCAGACCGAGGCGCTGTTCGCCGGGCTGGACCTGGTCGACCCCGGCGTCGTGCTGGCCCACCGCTGGCACCCCGACGAGGACGCGCCCGACCTCGACGACCGGGACGTCCACGTCTACGTAGGCGTGGGCGTCAGGTAGCGATCCGTCCATTGAGGACGGTCGGGCGGTCCCGGACCGGCCGGCCGGCCCGCCCGCGTCAGCGGGTCGCCTCCTCGACGAGTTCGAGGATGTGCCGGTAGTCCTCGCCGGTGGCGCGGGCCATGCCCAGCTCGCAGGTGCGGTTGACCGACGCGTAGCCGTCGAACCGCCGGCCCTGCACCGCGGCCGCCTCGCGCCGGGTGGCGGATGCGGTCAGCTCGGGGTGCAGCAGGCCGCGGTCGCCGGCGAACCCGCAGCACTGCCAGCCGTCCGGAACCACGACCTCGTCGGCGATCGCCGCGGCCAGGGCGGACAGTGGCCCGTCGAGCCCGAGCCGGGTCGAGGAGCAGGTGGGGTGCAGCGCCAGGCTGCCGAGCCGGCGGGTGACCGCGAGGCGGGGCAGCAGCGCGTCGGCCGCGTACTCGACGGCGTCGACCACGCGCACCGACGCCCCGGCGGCCTCGACGAGGCGGTGGAAGCCTTCGGTACACGAGGCGGCGTCGGTGACCACCGGAAGCTCCCCGCCGCGCGTCGCCTCCAGCAGTACCGGCAGCACCCGGGCGGACATGGCGTCGTAGCCGTCCCGCAGCCCCTTGGAGGACCAGGGCGTACCGCAGCACAGCCCGGCGACCGGCCCGGGTACCAGCAGCCGGGCACCCGCGCGGTCGGCGAGTGCCAGCAACGCGGCGCTGACCCCGCTCCCGCCGGCCGAGGGGGCGAACATGGTGCCCAGGCAGGACGGCAGGTACACGGCGTCGGCGTCGGGTACCGGTCGGGGCCGGCGGACGGCGCCGCCGCCCGGCAGATCCCGGCTCCACAGCGGTACCCGGTCGGCGCCGAGCGCGCGGCGGGCCGCCCGGGTCGCGGCCGACGGGAGCGCGGGGGGTACCGCGGCGGCCGCGTCCAGCCCGCGCGCCGCGGCCCGGGTCGTCGCCGACCAGTGCCCGGCCGCCGCCTTCCAGCCGCCCCGGGTCAGCCGCCCGGTGCCCTCGGCGCGCAGCCGCTTCACCAGGTCCCCGGTGTTGATGAGGACGGGGCAGGCGGTGGCGCACATCCCGTCCACGGCGCAGGTGTCCACCGCGTCGTACCCGTAGTCGGCGCTCAGCTCCCGTACCAGCGCCGTGTCCCCGGCGGCCGTCGCGGCGGCCAGTTCCCGGCGCAGGGCGATGCGCTGGCGGGGCGTGGTGGTCAGGTCCCGGCTGGGGCAGACCGGCTCGCAGTAGCCGCACTCGACGCAGCGGTCCACCTCGGGTTCGACCGGCGGCACGACCTTCAGGTGACGCAGGTGCGCGTCGGGGTCGTCGGACAGCAGGACGCCGGGGTTCAGGATGCCGTCCGGGTCGCACAGCGCCTTGAGTTCCCGCATCACCGCGTAGAGTTCGTCACCGTACTGGCGGCGCACGAAGGGGGCCATGACCCGGCCGGTACCGTGCTCGGCCTTGAGGGTGCCGCCCCGGCCCAGTACGAGGTCCACCAGGTCCTCGGTGAAGGCGGCGTACCGCTCGACGGAGCCGCCGGTACCGAACTGCTCGGTGAGCATGAAGTGCAGGTTGCCGTCCTTGGCGTGGCCGAAGATCACGGTACCCGGATAGCCGTGCCGGGCCACCAGGCCGACGAGTTCCTCGCAGGTACCGGCGAGTGCCGGTACGGGTACCGCGATGTCCTCCAGCAGGGCCGTGGTACCGGACGGCCGGGCGCCCGCGACGGCGGCGTAGAGGCCCTTGCGGATGTGCCACAGCGCGGCGCGCGCCTTGGCGTCCCCGGTCACCGACGCGGGTGTCCACAGTGGAAGGTCGGCGAGCGCCCGTGCCGCGCCGGAGACGGCGGCGTCCAGTGCCGACGCGTCGGGCGCCTGCCACTCGACCAGCAGCGCGGCGTGCCCGGCCACCGGCAGGGCGCGCAGCGCCGGGTCGGCCATCGGGTCGGCCTGCCCCACCCGCAGCGCGTCGGAGTCGAGCAGCTCGATCGCGGCCGGCCCGGCGGCGACCAGCTCGGGCATCGACGCCATGGCCTGCGCCAGCGTCGGGAACACCAGCAGTCCGGTTGCCGCGTGCGGGTCCACCGGTACCGTCCGGAAGGTGGCCTCGGCGACGAAGGCGAGGGTACCCTCGCTGCCCACCACGAGACGGGCCAGCAGCTGGCTGGGCGAGTCGTGGTCGAGCAGCGCGTTGAGCCCGTACCCCATGGTGTTCTTCATGGCGAACGCGGCCTGGACCCGCCGCACCGAGTCGGGGTTGCCGCGCACCCGGTCGCGCAGCCGCAGCAGCCCCGCGAACAGCTCCGGCCGCAGCGCGCGCAGCCGCTCGTCGGCGTCGCCGGCGCCGGTGTCCACTGTGGATCCATCGGCCAGCACGAGTACCAGCGACTCGACGGTGCGGTAGGCGTTGCGCTGCGTGCCGCAGGTCATACCGCTGGAGTTGTTCGCGATGACGCCGCCGATGGTGCAGGCCGACTCGCTGGCCGGGTCGGGTCCGAGCCGGCGGCCGTACCGGGTGAGCGCGGCGTTGACCTGGCGCAGCGTCGCGCCCGGCTGCACCCGTACCCGGCGGCCGCCGTCGAGTACCTGGACGTCGCGGAAGTGGCGGCGGGTGTCCACGAGCAGCTCGCCGGTGACGGCCTGCCCGCTCAGGCTGGTGCCGCCCGAGCGGAAGGTCACCGGTACCCCGTGAGCGGCGGCCAGGCGCAGCAGCGTAGCCACCTGCTGCGCGTCGCGCGGCGCCAGCACAGCGCTGGGCGTCAGCAGGTAGTGCGACGCGTCGTGGGCCATCCCGAGCCGGTCGATGGCGCGGGCGCGCACGTCGGCGGCGCCGGCGGTCCGGACCGCGTCGAGCAGGCCACCCGTGCCGGGGCGGGTCACCGCACCCACCACCCGGCGTCCAGGTCATGGGCGAGCGGCCCGGCGGTCGCGGCGGCGGCGAGATCGCGGGCGGCGGCCACGCCCTCGGCGGGTTCGAGCATGCACCCGATGATGACACCGAACCCGGCCGCGGCGGCCGCTTCGACCGCGTCCCGGGCCGGGCCGAGCCCGCCGCACTTGAGCAACTTGACGTTGACCAGGTCGGCGGCGCCGGCCTCCGCGACGCGGCGGATGTCGGCGGCGGTGAAGGCGCTCTCGTCGGCCAGGATCGGGAAGGGGGAGCGCTCGCGCACGAATGCCAGCCCGTCGAGGTCGGCGGCGGCCACCGGCTGCTCCACGAACTCGACGGGGATCTCCCGCGCGTGGACCTCGGCCAGCAGCCGCACGGTCTCCTCGGGCGTCCACGCCTGGTTGGCGTCCACCCGCAGCCGCGCCGGGCGGCCATCGGGGGTGGTGCGCCCGTCGAGTACGGCGTGGACCGCGCCGATCCGGTGCAGGTCCAGGGCGGCGTCGTCGAGCTTGAGCTTGACGGTGTCGAAGCCGTCGGCGAGCGCCTGGGCCGCCCGGTCGGCCATCGCCTGCCGGGAGTCCACGCTGACGGTCAGGTCCGACCGTACCGGCGCCGCCGGGTTGCCCAGCAGGCCGGCCAGGCCGGTACCGGCGGCCCGCGCGGCGAGGTCATGCAGCGCGAGGTCGACCGCGGCGCGGGCGGACGGGTTGCCGGTAACGGCGCGGTGCACCGAGTCCAGCGCGTCCCCGAGTGTCCGCGCCCCGCGCAGGGCATCGCTGAGCGGCCCGGTCACCGTGGCCCGGATCGACGCGTCGGTCTCGCCGGTGATCCGCGGTACCGCGACGGTGGTGCCGGTACCGGACAGTCCCCCGGCGCGGATCCGCACCACGATCGCGTCCAGCGCCCGGACCTCGCGCAGCGCGGTACGGAACACCGTCCTCAGTGGACGGTGCAGGGACTCGACCTCGACCGGACCGATCGGGGGCAGCGCCACGTCGGGTACCGGCGGCAACGGCCGCGCCCGGTTGCGCGCGGGTCGCCGGTACCGGACCTGCGGGGTACGCCAGCGGGGATCGCTCGTCCGCGCGCCGTCCGGCCGGAAGCCGGCCCGCTGGTACAGCCGCCGGGCGGCCGCGTTGCCCTCGAACACCCACAGGCCAACGTCCACATCGGACATCGCGTCCAGCGCGTGGCGCAGCAGCCGGCCGCCCACCCCGGCGCCGGCGGCCCGGGGATGGACGTAGAGGGAGGCGAGGTACCCGCCGCCGGAGTGCTCGCCGTCCTCGCCGTCCTCGCCGTAGGCCGCGAAGCCGACCGGGGTACCGGCCTCGTCGACGGCGACGACCGTGTGCCGCCGCGGGTCGTCGAGGAGTCTTCCCAGGGTGGCGGTCCACTCGGCGACCTCGAGCCCCTCGATGACGTCCTCGGGTACCACGCCTCGGTAGCCGGCGCGCCACGCGGCGACGAACACCTCAGCGAGCGCCGGGGCGTCTGTCCGCCCGGCGGGCCGGAGCGCGGCGGTCATGCCCCGCCGCCCGCAGCGGGCCCGGAGCGAGGGAGCGCAGCGAGCGCCAGTCTCACGGTCACGCGACGCGCATCCGGCGGGGCGCGGTGGCCGCCGGCTCGGGCAGGCGCAGCGGGCGCGAGCCGGGCGTGACCGAGCCGAGGATGGTGCCGGTACGCGCGCCGGTCGCCGACGGGATCGTGCCGGGCAGCCCGTGCACCGACAGGTACCCGAGCAGGGCCATCAGGTACGCCTCCTTCGCCTGCGCCGGAAGGCCGAACTCGTCGATGAGCCGTACCCGGGTCGGCGCCGCGAGTTCCGCGATGCGCCGCATGAGCGTCGGGTTGCGTACCCCGCCGCCGGCCGCGACTAGTTCGGTCAGGCCGTGTTCCCGGCAGGCGTCGGCGACCAGTCGGGCGGTCAGCTCGGTGAGCGTGGCGAGCAGGTCCTCGGTGCCGATCGCCAGCTCGCCGACCGCCTCCCGGACGTAGTCGGCGTGGAACAGTTCCTTGCCCGTGGACTTCGGGGCGGGCAGCCGGTAATAGGGCTCGTCGAGCAGCCGGTCCAGCAGCGGCGCGTGTACCGTGCCGCTGGCCGCGAGCACGCCGCCGGTGTCCATTCTGGACACTCCGCCGGTGGCGTCGGTGACCGCGCTGTCCATCAGCGCGCTGGCCGGCCCGATGTCATAGGCGATGACGTTCCCGGCCGGGTCGCGCACGGTGATGTTGGAGATCCCGCCGAGGTTGAGCGAGCCGCGCGGTACGCCGTCGTCGCCGAGCACGAGCAGGGCGTCCACAGTGGACGCGAGCGGTGCCGCGTGACCGCCCCGGGTGATGTCGCGGGTACGCACGTCGGTGACGGTGGCGACACCCGTCGCCTCGGCGACCCACGCGGCCGCACCGAGCTGGAGGGTACCCAGGGCATGCGTACCGTCGACCCAGTGGAAGACGGTCTGCCCGTGCGAGACCACGAGGTCGGCGGCGCCGCCGGCGAGCCGCGCGATGGCCGTCGCGGCGACCGACCCGAACAGCTGCCCCAGCTCGGTGTCCAGCCGGCACACCTCCTCCAGGGTGGTGGCGTGCGGCGGGAGCGCGGCGGCGATCCTGGCGCGCAGCTTGTCCGGCAGCTCCTCGCTGTACAGGCCGCGCGGGTGGCACACGATCTCCTCGCCGGACAGCGACAGGTCGCAGACCGCGGCGTCGACGGCGTCGTAAGAGGTACCGCTGATCATCCCGATGACCGTCATGTCCACTGTGGACTCCTCAACTCTGTGCCAGTGCCTGGTCGGCCGCGTCCAGTACCCGCAGCCACATGACCTCGGTCGGTCGCGGGGTACCCGTGGCGTGCAGCCGGTTGGTCACCATCGCCACCGCGGCGTCCCGCTGGGGCATCAGGGCGAAGGCGACCCCGGGGAAGCCGGTGTGCCCGAACGCCGGGCCGTCCCCGCGCTGCCACACCCGGAATCCGAGCGCCTGGCCGGGATCGCGCCCGGGGGTCAGGAACGACCCGACGGTGTCCCGGCGCAGCGGGCCGTTCCCGCGCAGGCTCGCGGTCAGGCCGGTCGCCAGGCGCAGCAGGTCGCCTGCCGTGGTGAACAGTCCGGCGTGCCCGGCCACGCCATCGAAGGCGTGGAAGGCGTTGCCGTCGTTCACCTCGCCGGCCAGCGTATGTGCCCGCCAGCCCGAAAAGTCCTCCACCGTACCGGCGACTGGGTAGGGCGCCCGGCTGCGGATCATCTGCTGCTCGATGGCGTCGCCGGTCGAGCTGGCCGCGACCGGCAACCCGGGAACGGGTGCGGCGTAACAGGTCTGGCGCAGCGCGAAGCGGTCGAAGACGAGTTCGCTTACGGCCCTGGCGAGGTCGCCGCCGGCCACCCGCGCGACGAGCGCGCCGAGCAGGAGGAAGCCGAGGTCGGAGTAGTGCCGGCCGGTACCGGCGGGGTACCGGGCCGGCAGCCCGTTGGCCAGCCGCAGGGCGTCGTCGCCGCGCGCCCCGGACAGGTACAGCGGCCACCACTCCCACAGCCCGGCCTGGTGCTCCAGCAGGTCCCGGACGGTCGCGCCGGCCGACGGCCCGGTTTCGGCGATCCGCAGGTACTGAGCGAACTGAGCATCGGGGTCGACCGCGCCCCCCTCGACCAGCGCCATCATCGCCGCGGTGGTGGCCATCACCTTCGTCACCGAGCCCGCGTCGGTCGACGTCTCCCAGCGCATCGGGGCGCCGGTGCCGGTGTGGGCCTGACCGCCCACGGCGTAAGCGATGTCCCCGCCGCGCGCCAGTGCGATGAGAGCGCCGGGCGGCGGGGCGGAGCTACGGTCGAAGCTCTCGCTCAAGATCGCCTCTACCGCGCCGGCCAGGGGCCCCCCGGTCGTCGGGGTCGGGGGCGTGGGCACGGCGTCAGGTTAGCAGTTCACCTGTTGCGTGTCATCTAGGTGAACCGTTACCCTCGGCGAAACTCGTGGCTCGGAGGACAGCGACATGGCAACTCATACATGGTCCGGGCGCGGCGGGATCCGGTCGGGCACGAGGACACTCGTGCTCGGGGTCGCCGCCGGCGCCATGGTGGCGGGAATGGCCGCCTGCTCGCCGGCCGGCTCGGGCGGGGCGTCCAACGGTTCGTCCAAGGCGCCGCTGACCACCCTCGTGGTCGCCCGCACCGGCGACATCGACAAGCTCGACCCACAGTTGGCCACGGCCTTCCAGACCGTGCAGACGCTCGACCTCATCTACTCCCGGCTCGTCAGAACCGACACCAGCGGCCAGATCGTGCCGGACCTGGCGACCAAGTGGGAGTACTCGTCCGACGGCAAGACCCTGACCTTCACCCTGCGCACGGGCGTCACCTGGCACGACGGCTCGCCGTTCACCTCGGCCGACGTCAAGGCGTCCATCGAGCGGATCCTCAAGCAGTCCACAGGCGCGGTCGGCCGGTCCAACCTGCTGGCTATTTCCACTGTGGACACTCCGGACGACACCACCGCGGTGCTGCACCTGTCCGCGCCGTCGGCCGCCCTGCTGTACTCCCTGGCCGCCGTCAACGCCTCCATCGAGTCGGCCAAGGACATCAGCGCCGGTACCGTCGGCAAGACCCCGGACGGCACCGGCCCGTACCAGTGGAAGCAGTGGGACCAGGGCCAGCAGGTCG
>CAZYCD010000186.1:0-10024 GCA_964645345.1 uncultured Micromonosporaceae bacterium | reverse complement strand
GCGTCCCTTCCCGCAACCACTTCCGCGCCGTCTGGGGATGCACCCCCTGCACCCGAGTCCAAGCCGTCAAATTCACGGACCTCAACGCTACCGGCCGACTCACTCAATCACGTATCGACACGCCCAAATGTTGTCACGTTACGAGCCGTTCAAACCCTCTAAGCCGTCCGAATGCGCTGGACCACGATCTGATGGCGTCGGGGTGCCGGCGTCCTGGCCTGAACCACTCCGTCCACGAGTTCGACTCTGCTGCTGGGGGTAGCGCGTCGTACTCCGCTGCCGTCAGCACCAGGGGCTCTGGAACGTCCACGGACGGACGGTCGGGCAGTGTCGCGGTCACCACGTCACCTCCGCTCCTGCTCGGGAAAGCTACCGGTCCGGCGCTGCGAAGTTGCCCTCGCCGACCTGCAGCACGGTCAGCCCCATTGTCCGCCACATGCGTACCACCTGGTCGCGGTCGTCCAGTACCGCGACGATCCGGTACCGGTGGCGGACGTGCCGGTCGAACAGCTCAGCCTTGACGACCCAGTCCTTCCGGCCGTCCCGCGCCGCGCGCATCAGCAGCGCTTCATACGGCACGCCGACGTGGGCGTCGAGCCACGACGCCGTATCCCCGCGGCACGCCTCGCTACGTCCGGTGCAGAAGACAACCCGGTACCCGCCCGCGTGCAGCGCCCGTACCAGCGCGATCACCGGCGGGTTCGGTGAGTCCTCGCCGACCCGGTGCTCCTCGTACGGGCCGCGGCCGGTCATCACGGCGACCGTGCCGTCAATGTCCACGAGGAGCGCCTCGGGCGCCCCCTCGGGAGGCGAGTACGGTGCCGGAGCCGGCATCGCGGCCAGCGCCGGTACCGGCAACGGCAGCGACCGCCCGGCCAGGTACCGCTGGTACATGCCGCGGATGGCATCCTCGCCCACCCGCTCGAACCCAGACCGCTGGGCGTCCCGGGCGACGCACTCGTCGACGGGTACGTCGGTGAAGTCCCGGATGACCACCCCGGCCCCGCAGGCCTGTGCCAGCTCGGCCAGGTCGCGTACCGCCCGGGGCCGCAGGTTGGTGTCGTCGCAGATCACGTTCACACCGGCGCACAGCAGCGATTCGACGAGGGCGCGCTGGGCGATGGTGACCTGCTTCTCGGCCCAGCCGGTGAGCAACGGGCCGCCGTGCAGCATCCGGCGCAGTTCGTCGCGGTTGACGCGGACATGCCCGCCCTGGGCCCTGGCCCAGGTGGTCTTGCCCGACCCGGGTAGCCCGCGGGTGATCGTCAGCGTTGCCACGAGCGCGGATCCGGGTCGGTCCGGATGGTCAGCGGGCGGCTCATGCCGCGCAGGTTACCTGGGAATGGCCACCCGCTCGCGGGCGTTGGAACGGTCGCATGTCACACTAGGTGGCGGACTCAGGTTCCGGTTCACGCCAGACCATCTTGATGGGGCGACCCGGCGACCACTGACGAAAGGACCCACAAGGCATGAAGCCGGACATTCACCCGCAGTACGTGACGACCACCGTCACCTGCTCCTGCGGCCACACCTTCACCACCCGCAGCACCGCGAAGAACGGCCAGATCCACGCCGAGACGTGCAGCGAGTGCCACCCGTTCTACACGGGCAAGCAGCGCGTGCTCGACACGGCCGGCCGCGTGGCGAAGTTCCAGCAGAAGTACGCCAAGGCTGCCGCGAAGAAGAGCAAGTAGCGACGTTCACGGCGCCCGCCTCCACCGGTACCGGCCGGGAGGCGGGCGCCGTTCTTTCGCGACCTCATTCGTCAACTCCCCGGACGGGACCGATGACCGCTGACCGCCTGACCGCGCTGCTCGACGAGTACGCCGAGCTGGAGCGGCGGCTCGCCGACCCCGCGATCCACGCGGACCAGGACGCCGCGCGCCGGGTCGGCCGCCGGTTCGCCGAGCTGAGCCCGATCCACAAGGCGGCCACCGAGCTGAATCAGACCCGCGCCGACCTGGCCGCCGCGCGCGAGCTGGCCGCGGAGGACCCGGGGTTCGGCGGCGAGGTGACCGCGCTGGAGGTGGCCCTGCCGGCGCTGGAGGAGAAGCTCGCCGAGCTACTCATCCCCCGCGACCCCAGCGACGGCAAGGACGTCATCCTGGAGGTCAAGGCGGGCGAGGGCGGCGAGGAGTCGGCGCTGTTCGCGGGCGACCTGCTGCGTATGTACCTGCGGTACGCCGAGCGGCACGGCTGGGTCACCGAGGTACTCGACTCCCAGGAGTCGGACCTCGGCGGGCTCAAGGACGTGGCGGTGGCGATCAAGACCCGGGGGGTACCCGAGGGCGGCAACGGTGTGTGGTCACGCCTCAAGTGGGAGGGTGGCGTGCACCGGGTCCAGCGGGTACCGGCGACGGAGTCCCAGGGCCGCATCCACACCTCGGCGGCCGGCGTGCTGGTGACCCCTGAGGCGGAGGAGGCCGAGGTCTCCGTCGACCCGGGCGACCTGCGCATCGACGTGTTCCGCTCCAGCGGCCCGGGTGGGCAGAGCGTCAACACCACGGACTCGGCGGTACGCATCACGCACCTGCCCACCGGCATCGTGGTGTCCTGCCAGAACGAGCGGTCCCAGCTGCAGAACAAGGACCGCGCCATGCGGATGCTGCGCGCGAAGCTGGCCGTGCTGGCCCAGGAGCAGGCGGCCGCGGCCGCGTCGGACGCCCGCAAGGCGCAGGTGCGCACGGTCGACCGCTCGGAGCGCATCCGTACCTACAACTTCCCGCAGAACCGGATCTCCGACCACCGCATCGGGTACACCGGGTACAACCTGGACCTGGTCCTGGCCGGCGACCTCGACGGCGTGCTGGACGCGCTGGCGGAGGCGGACCGGCAGGCCCGGCTGGCCGGCGAGGAGCACCTCAGCCGCAAGTAGGGCGCTGCGCTGCCCCTGCTAGTCCGCTGTCGCGGACTTAACTCGCCTTGGCCCGCAGCATCTCGCGGTCGGCCTCGGCGAACGCGTCCGCGACCCGGCCGCGCGGGGTGGCCTGCGACCAGCCGATCGTGACGCCGACCGGGGTACCGGGCACGAGCGCAGCCCAGTCCTCGGCGCCCACCGCAGCCACGATCCGGTGCGCGATCTCCCTGGCCCGCTGCTGGTCGGTGTCGGGCAGCACCACCACGAACTCGTCCCCGCCGAAGCGGGCCACGAAGTCACCCCGGCGCATCACCCTGGCCAGTACCGCGGCCACCCGCTGCAGTACCAGATCACCGGTCAGGTGCCCGTGCACCGTGTTGACCAGCTTGAAGCCGTCCAGGTCGCAGACCCCGATCGTCACCGACCGGCCGTCCCCGACCAGCTCCGCGACGTGCTGCTCCAGGTACCGGCGGTTGGGCAGGCCGGTGAGCGGGTCGTGGAACGCCGCGCCGGCGTACCGCTCGACGGTGCGCTGCATGTTCTCGTGGTCCATCCGCGCCGCCACGCCGTCCACGAACAGGTTGCGCAGCGCCTCGGTCTGCGCGCTCGCCGCCCGGTACGCGCGGCGGTCCGCCCGGTACGCCTCCATCGGCTGCCCGGCCGCGAGGTGCGCCAGGGCGCGCAGCCGCAGCGGTTCGGCCGGGCCGGCCGTGGACGGCGCGATGTTGGCCTGGTCGAGCAGGCCCAGCGCGGTGGCCGGCTGGCCGCCCGCGATGGCCAGGCAGATCTCTCCCATCGTGCGCAGGTCCCGGCCGCGCAGCGACTGTCCGGCAAGCTCCAGCAGGCGGCGGGCCTGCGGGTCGGCCGGCTCGCCCAGGGCGGCCAGCCGGGCCATCGCCCACCCGTACGAGCCCCGACTCATCGGTCGCATCCGCTCCAGCCCGCCCGGCGTCTCCCGGATGTGCCAGGGCAGCTCGGTGACGACGTCGCGCAGTACCCGCACGCACGCGTCCGTGTCGCCGGTGTGGTCGTACCAGATGGCCAGCCGGACCCGGATCGCCGGCGTGACGTAGTCCGACTCGGGTACCCCGGCGGCCACCGCGGTCTTGCGCGCCTGGTCCGTGGCGGCCAGGGCGTGACCGTGGAAGCCGACGTAGGAATAGGCCATGGCGAGGTCGTGCCAGGCGCAGGCCGTCTCGTCGTCCTCGGTGGTGACCGCGCGCAGGGCCCGCGAGCTGCGTACCAGCAGGGTCACGCAGCGGTCCAGGGAGTCGTCGACGTGCGCGATGATCGCGGCCAGCGAGTAGAGCTTGCCGTACCGCCCCGGGTTCGGCGCCGCGGCGACCGCGTCGGTCGCGTCGTCCAGCGCCCGGGTGAGCTCGGTGCGCCGGCCCAGGTTGATCAGGGCGGCGAGCCGGTACAGCAGGGCCTCGGCGCGTACCGCGGGGTCGGCGTACCGGGACAGCGTCACGTCGGCCAGCGCCAGCGCGTCGGCGGAGCGGCTGTGCCTCAGCAGGTACCGCAGCTGGGCAAGCTCGCCACCGGGCACGGGTTCGGAGCCGGCTCGGTGGAGCTCGTCGGTCGTGCTGCGCCCCACGCGGCGACCCCCTCCCCGGCGGCGACACTTCGCAGTCTCATGATTATGCGGTGTCATCGACGCGTGATGCGATAGCGGAGGCTACCCGGGTACTGGCGGCCGCCGGAGTCGAGTCTGCCCGGGTGGACGCCGAGCTGCTCGCCGAGCACGCCTTCGGGGTACCCCGCTCGCGGCTGAGGCTGGCCGCCGACCCGAGCCCCGGGCAGCTCGACGCGCTGCGGCGTCTGGTCGCCCGGCGCTCGGCCCGGGTACCCGTGCAGCACCTCACCGGCCGCGCCCCGTTCCGGTACCTCGAGCTGGCCGTCGGGCCGGGGGTGTTCATTCCGCGGCCGGAGACCGAGCTGCTCGTCGACTGGGGACTGTCCAAGCTGGCCGGTACCCCGGCTCCGGTCGTCGTCGACCTCGCGAGCGGCTCGGGCGCGATCGCCGTCGCGGTCGCCACGGAGTGTCCACAGGCGACTGTCTACGCCGTCGAGCGCTCGCCCGAGGCGCTGGTGTGGTTGCGCCGCAACGCCGCCGGTACCGGGGTGCGGGTGGTCGAGGGCGACGTGACCGACCCGGTCACACTGTCCGAAGTGGACGGACGGGTCGACCTCGTGCTGTGCAACCCGCCGTACGTCCCCGACGGCACGCCGGTCGAGCCGGAGGTCGGCGAGCACGACCCGGCCGAGGCGGTGTTCGGCGGCCCGGACGGACTGGACGTCATCCGGCCGGTGATCGCCCGGGCGGCGGCCATGCTGCGCCCGGCCGGCACGCTGGGCATCGAGCACGATGACAGCCACGGGGCGGCGGTACCGGAGCTGCTGCGCGCGCACGGCGCCTTCGACGCCGTCGAGGAGCACCGGGACCTCGCCGGGCGCCCGCGGTTCGCCACGGCGCGGCGTTTGGCAGACTGCAACCCGTGATGCTCTACGACTGCCGGACCACGGCCCAGCGGGACCGCGGGATCGAGGTGGCGATCGAAGCCGTCAAGCGGGGCGACCTCGTGGTGCTGCCGACCGACACGGTCTACGGCATCGGCGCGGACGCCTTCAAGTCCTGGGCGGTCTCGGCCGTGCTGACCGCGAAGGGCCGCGACCGGGCCACTCCGTCGCCGGTACTGGTCGGCTCCCGCAACACCCTCGACGGGCTGGTCTACACGCTGCCCACGGCCGCCCGCGAGCTGGCCGAGGCGTTCTGGCCGGGCGGGTTGACCATCATCGTCGAGCACGCCCCGAGCCTGGACTGGGACATCGGCGAGACCGGCGGTACCGTCCAGCTCCGCATGCCGCTGCACCCGGTGGCCCTGGAGGTGCTGCGGGAGACCGGCCCGATGGCGGTGTCCAGCGCCAACAAGCTGGGCGAGGCCCCGGCCCGCACCGCCGGGGAGGCCCGCGACCAGTTCGGCTTCTCGGTCAGCGTCTACCTGGAGGCCGGCCAGGCGCCGCCGGACGCGCTGCCCTCGTCGATCGTCGACCTCACCGGCGCGTCGCCGCGGCTGCTGCGGGCCGGCGGGATCCCGCTGGAAAAGCTCCGCGAGGTGGTACCCGGCCTGCTCGGACCGGAGGACTGACCGTGCCTCCGTTCGCCGTGCTCCATGTCTGCATGGGCAACATCTGCCGCTCCCCGATGGCCGAGCGGCTGCTGGTACAGGCCGTCCGCGATCGGGTCGGCGACCTGGGCGAGGAGCTGCTGATGAGCTCCAGCGCCGGTACCGGCGGGTGGCACGCGGGGGAGCAGATGAACCCGCCGGCGGCCCGCGAGGTGCGCCGGCGGGGCGGGCAGGACGACGGGTTCGCTGCCCGCCGTCTGCTGGCCGAGCACATCGACACCGCCGATCTGGTACTCACGGCAACCGCCGAGCAGGCGGAGTTCGCCGTCAACCTGCGGCCGGACGCCGCGGGGCGGACCTTCGTGCTGGGCGAGTTCGGCCGGCTGCTGCCCGGTGTCGACCAGGCCGGGCTGCCGGCGTACGCGCCGGATCCGGACGCGGTGTTCGCCCGGGGCGTGGCGCTGGTCGAGGCGGTGGACAAGATCAGGTCCGGCCGGCTGCCGATGCCCGGCGATGACCTGGACGACCCGTGGGGCCGGGGCGACGGCTTCTTCGCCCGGGTCGCCGACGAGATCGACGCGACGGTCCGCCCCCTGGCAGCCGCGCTGATGCCCGGCTGAGCGCCGGGTACCCTCATCAGATGAGCACCCGACTGCGGCACCTGCCGTCCGGCCTGGCCGCCAGCGCGGTCCTGCTGGTGGTCGGCGTGCTCGTCGGTGCCCTGCTGCGCGGCGGCGCCGGTGCGGCCGGTGCGGCCGCCGGCGTGGGCCTGGTCGCGGCCAGCTACGTGGTCGGCAGCCTGGTGATCGCCTGGGCCGACTCGGTCGACCCCCGGCTGGTGCTGCCGGCCGGCCTGATGACCTACGTGCTGAAGTTCACCGTGATCGGGGTGGTGATGGCGGCCATCGCTGCGAGTGGCTGGTCCGGCCTGCGCCCGATGGGGGTTGCGGTGCTGGCCACCGCGCTCGGCTGGATCGTCGCCCAGTCCTGGTGGACGTGGCACGCCCGCATCGCCTACGTGGACCTCTGACGCGCCCGGACCGCGCGGTGCGGCCCGGATTGTCCGAAGATCATCTGGTGTCCGTTAACAGACTTATTACCGCCGACAGCCTGGCGGGCCGGCCCTACAGGAGTAAGGTGTGTTCCGCACCGGAGAGACCGGACCTCACATCATGGCAACCCCCGCTTGGCGCGCACGCTGCGGGGGTCGGTGCTTCTCCTCCTCCAGCCGGCTGATATGGTTCGCCCGTCATGGCCGGTGACCAGTCCCCGAATCAGCGCCGGGATCCGATGTCCGACGCGCAACTGGGCTGGACAGCACTGAGCTACCTGATCGCCGGGATCGGCTTCTGGGGCTTCGTGGGCTGGCTCGCCGACCACTGGCTGAAGACTGGCGGGATCGCGATCGGGTTCGGTTGCGTCCTTGGCGCCGGGCTCGGGGTCTACCTGACCATGCGCCGACTGGGAGCGTGACGGGATGAGAGGGGAGCAGTGAACGGACAGGCAGGCGTGCTCGCCAAGGGCGTACCGTTTCCGCCGAGCGTCGAAGACTTCTATCTGCCCGGCTGGTTCTACCCGTGGATCACCAAGTTCACCGTCATGGTGTGGATCGCGGTCGCCATCGTCCTGATCTTCTTCCTGCTCTCGTACCGCAATCCCAAGATCGTACCGGGGCGGGCGCAGTGGCTCGCGGAGGAGATCTACTCCTTCGGCCGCAACGGCATCAGCCATGACGTGATCGGCAACGAGGGCGTCAGGTTCGCGCCGTACATCACTTCGCTGCTGTGCTTCATCGGCGTGATGAACGTCTTCGGCATCCTGCCCTTCTTCCAGGTCTCGCCGAGCGCGCACATCGCCTTCCCGGCCGCCCTCGCGATCATCAGCTGGGTGCTCTACATCACGGTCGGCATCCGCAAGCACGGCCTGGTCGGCTACCTCAAGCTGACCACGGTCCCGTCCGGCGCGCCCGCCTGGCTGTACCCGCTGCTGATCCCGCTGGAATTCCTGTCGAACATCCTGATCAGGCCGTTCGCCCTGGCCGTCCGGTTGTTCGCCAACCTCTTCGCCGGCCACTTCATCCTGTTGGTGTTCAGCCTCGGCGGATTCGTGCTGCTCGGCTCCAGCGCGGCGTTCGTCAAGCCGCTCTCCGTGTTCTCCTGGGCGATGGCGATCATCATCACCTTCCTGGAATTGCTGGTCGCCCTCCTGCAGGCATACGTGTTCGCCATCCTCAACGCGGTGTACCTGCAGAGCTCCCTGGCCACCGAGCACTGACAAACGAACAGCACATAGATTTCCGCCTTACCAGCATTCCCGCGTGACGGTCACGCGGGCTATCAGGAGGAACAATGAACGTCCTCGCAGTAACCGGCAGTCTCGCCGCGATCGGCTACGGCCTTGCCGCCATCGGCCCGGCCGTCGGTATCGGCCTCATCTTCGCCGCGTACATCAACTCGACGGCCCGCCAGCCCGAGTCGGCCGGCCTGACCCGGACCTACCTGTTCCTCGGCTTCGTTCTGGTCGAGGCGCTCGCGCTGTTCGGCATCGCCTTCGGCTTCGTGTGGGCCAAGGGTTAGTAGCAAGCCGCTCCAACTCAGCCTCGCAGGGGAGGTAGACATGCACGTACTGGCGGAGACGCCCAACCCGGTGCTGCCGATCTGGCAGGAGCTCGTGCTCGGCCTGATCTCGTTCGGCGTGCTCTACTTCGTGCTGTGGAAGTACGTCTTCCCCCGCATGGAGCAGACATTCAAGGCGCGGGTTGACGCGATCGAGGGCGGCATCAAGCGGGCCGAGGAGCGTCAGGCCGAGGCCAACGCGCTGTTCGAGCAGTACAAGCAGCAGCTGGCCGAGGCGCGCAACGAGGCCGCGGTGATCCGCGACCGGGCCCACGCCGATGCCAACGCGATCCGCGAGGACATTCTTCGGCAGGCCCAGGAGGAGCGCGATCGCGTGATCGCGTCCGGCCAGGAGCAGCTCAACCAGCAGCGCGCCACCCTCGTCCGCGAACTGCGGGCCGAGATGGGCGACCTGGCGGTCGATCTGGCCAGCCGGATCGTCGGGGAGGCGCTGGCCGACGAGGCCCGCCGGCAGGGCACCGTCGAGCGCTTCCTCAATGACCTCGAGGCGGCCCGCTGATGCAGACCAGCACCGACCGCGAGTCCTTCCAGGCGGCCGAGCGCGAGCTCGACGGCGTGAGCGGTGCCGACCGGCTGTCGGCCGCTGCCGACGACGTGCTCGCGGTGGCGGGCCTGCTCGGCCGGGAGCCGCGACTGCGCCGGGCGCTGGTCGACGCATCGCGGACGGAGGAGGAGCGGACCGGGCTGCTGCACGGGCTGCTCGACGGCAAGGTGGGCGAGGACGCGGTCAACCTGGTCGCGGTACTCGTGTCCGGCCGCTGGTCGGCGCCGTCCCAGCTGCTCGACGCGGTCGAGCGGCTCGGGGTGACCGCGCTGCTGGCCGCGGCCGACGGCGCCGAGGAACTGGGCGAGGTCGAGGACGAGCTGTTCCGCTTCGGCCAGGTCGTCGACGGTGCGCCGCAGCTCGCAGCGGTACTGGGCGACGTGACGGTACCGGTGGACCAGCGCGCCTCGCTGGTCGACGACCTGCTGGGCGCCAAAGCCCGGCCGGTCACCGTCCGGCTGGCCAAGGTGGCGCTGGTCGGATTCGGTGGCCGGGGCTTCGCGACCTCGCTGAGCCGGCTGGTGGAGCTTGCCGCCGCGCAGCGGGACCGGGAGGTGGCCTACGTCACGGCCGCCGCCCCGCTGACCGCCGACGAGGAGCGCCGGTTGGGCGACCGGCTGGCACAGATGTACGGTCGGCAGGTATCCGTCCTGGTCACGGTCGACCCTCGGGTCATCGGTGGGCTGTCCGTGCGAATCGGCAGCGACCTCTACGACGGGACCGTCCTGCGCCGGCTGAACGACGCCCGTGGCGCGCTGACCAAATGACCGACTTTCACAGCCAAGAGATACAGGGGTAGTAGCGGATGGCCGAGCTGACCATCTCCTCCGACGAGATCCGCGGAGCGCTGGAGCGCTAC
>CAZYCD010000185.1:2257-10038 GCA_964645345.1 uncultured Micromonosporaceae bacterium | reverse complement strand
TGTGCTTGGTGTTGTCCTTGGACTCGGTCACGTTGGGCTGGTCGAACGGGTTGATGCCGAGCACCCGGCCGGCGACGGCCGTGGCGTACTCCCACACGAGGAACTGCGCGCCGAGCGGGCCGTTGACGGCGACGTCCGGTTCGCGTCCGCCGCCCGGTACCGTGCCGGGCGGCAGGGAGCCGCCGACGCTCACGGTCAGCACGTCCTCGCCGCCGACTCCGGGGGCGGTCGGCGACTCGACCACGACGGGCAGGATCCCCGTGCCGTCCTTGCCGGTGGACTCGGCGATCAGCTGCTCGGCCCAGTCGCCCAGGCCGGTGATCCCGGTGCCGTCGTCGACCAGGGCGACCTTGTCCCGGCCGTCGTTGGTCGCGGCCGCGCCGAGGGCCACGCCGAGGGCCAGGCCCGGGTTGTCGGCGTCGCCGTCCAGCGCGGCGTAGAGGGCCTCGGCCTCGTCGAGCAGTTCGGCCACGTCGACGCCGGCCAGTGCGGTGGGTACCAGACCGAACGCGGTCAGGGCCGAGTAGCGCCCGCCGACATCGGGGTCGGCGAGAAAGACCGCGGCACCCATCTCCGCGCCGGTCGCCTCCAACGGGGAGCCCGGGTCGGTGACGATGACGAAGTGCCGGCCGGCCTCGGCCTCGGTCAGCCCCGCGTCGAGGAACGCCTGCCAGTAGGCCCGCCGGTGGCTGTCGGTCTCCACGGTGCCGCCGGACTTGCTGGCCACCACGACGACCGTCTCAGCCAGCCGGTCACGCAGCGCCGCCGCGACCTGACCGGGGTCGGTGGTGTCCAGCACGGTCAGCGGGCGGCCGAGGGTACGCGCGATGACCTCGGGCGCCAGCGAGGAGCCGCCCATTCCGGCCAGTACCACGTGGGTCAGGTCGACCAGCTCGGCCTTCAGCTCGGCCAGCTCCGGCAGCAGCTCGCGGCTGCGCCGGAAGGTGTCCACCCAGCCGAGCCGGATCTTCGCCTCGGCCTCGGCGGCCGGTCCCCACAGCGTCGGGTCCTTGGCGACCAGCAGGCCGGGTACCCCCGCCTCCACCAGCGCCCGCCGGACATCCTGGGCCTCCGCCACGCGGCCCGCACCGTGTACCGACAGCCCGGCGGCGGCCTCACAGTCCTCGAGCAGTCCGGTCATCGGGCGCCACCCGGCGCGACCTGGCCGCCCTGGGTGCTGTTCAGTTGCTCGGAAACGGAGCCTGCCAGCTCGGCCCAGCTCTGCGCGAACTTCTCCACGCCCTCGCGCTCCAGGGTGTCCACCACGTCCTTGTACTCCACGCCGATGGCGGCCAGGTCGTTGAGCACCTGCTGCGCCTCGTCGTACCGGCCCGTCACCGTATCGCCCGGTACCTCGCCGTGGTCGGCGAAGGCGTGGATGGTGGCCTCCGGCATGGTGTTGACGACGCCGGGCGCGATGAGCTCCTCGACGTACATGACGTCGCGGTAGGCCGGGTTCTTCGTGGACGTGGACGCCCACAGTGGACGCTGCGGCTTGGCCCCGGCGTCGGCCAGCGCCTGCCAGCGCTCGCCGGCGAAGACCTTCTCGTAGTGCATGTACGCCAGCCGGGCGTTGGCGATGGCTGCCTTGCCGTGCAGCGCCTGCGCCTGCGGGGTACCGATCTTGTCCAGCCGCTTGTCCACCTCAGTGTCCACTCTGGACACGAAGAAGCTGGCGACCGACCCCATCTTCGACAGGTCGTGACCGTTGGCCCTCGCCCGCTCCATACCGGTGAGGAACGCGTCCATCACCTGGTCGTAGCGCTCCAGGGCGAAGATGAGAGTGACGTTCACGCTGATGCCCTCGGCCAGTGTCGCGGCGATGGCCGGAATGCCGGCCTCGGTGGCCGGGATCTTGATGAACAGGTTGGGCCGGTCGATCAGCCACCACAGCTGCTTGGCCTCGGCGATCGTCTTCGCGGTCTCCGCCGCCAGTCGCGGGTCCACCTCGATGGAGACCCGGCCGTCCACGCCGCCGGACGCCTCGTACGCGGGGCGCATCACGTCGCACGCCCACCGGACGTCGTACGTGGTGATCATGCGCGTCGCCTCCTCGACGGCGACGCCCCGCATGGCCAGCTCCTTGACCTGGTCGGCGTAGTCGGCGGCCTCGGACAGCGCCTTGGCGAAGATGGTCGGGTTGCTGGTCACGCCCACCACGTGCTGCTGGCGGCGCAGGGCGTCCAGGCCGCCACCGGACAGCCGCTGGCGGGAAATGTCGTCGAGCCAGACCGCCACACCCGCGGCGGAGAGCTCGGCCAGCCGGTCGCTCATCTGCTTAACTCCTGTCCTCAGTTGCCTGTGGTGGAACCCTTGATGACACCGATCCGGGACAGCGACGCGTTGGCCGCGGCCACGATCCGGTCGGCGGTGAACCCGAACTGCTCGTACAGCACCTGGTACGGGGCGCTCGCGCCGTAGTGCTCGATGGACACGCACTCGCCGTACTCACCCACCAGGTCACGCCAGGACATCGCGACTCCAGCCTCCACGCTCACCCGGGCCTTGACGCCGGTCGGCAGGACGCGCTCGCGGTAGGCCGGATCCTGCGCGTCGAACCACTCCCGGCACGGCATGGACACGACCCGGGTCGGCGTACCGGCGTCCTCCAGCCGCTGCCGCGCGGTCAGCGCCAGCGACACTTCCGAACCGGTCGCGACGATGATGACCTCCGGTTGGCCGGTACCCGCCTCGGCCAGGATGTAACCGCCCTGCGCCACCCCGTCCGCGCCGGCCAGGTTGGTCCGGTCCAGGGTCGGCAGGTTCTGCCGGGTCAGGGCGAGCGCGGTCGGCCGGTCGGTGTGCTCCAGGGCCATCCGCCACGCCCATGCGGTCTCGTTGGCGTCGGCCGGCCGCACCACGTCCAGGCCCGGAATCGCCCGGAGTGCGGAGAGCTGTTCGATCGGCTGGTGGGTCGGTCCGTCCTCGCCCAGCCCGATCGAGTCGTGTGTCCAGACGTAGATGACCGGCAGCTTCATCAGCGCGGCCAGCCGCACGGCCGGGCGCATGTAGTCGCTGAAGATGAGGAACGTGCCGCCGTAGGGGCGGGTGCCGCCGTGCAGGACGATGCCGTTGAGGATCGCTCCCATGCCGTGCTCGCGGATGCCGAAGTGCAGCGTCCGCCCGTACCAGCCGCCCGGGAACGCCTTGGTCGCGTGCTCGGGTGGCAGGAAGGACGGCTCGCCCTCCATCGTGGTGTTGTTGCTCTCGGCCAGGTCTGCCGAGCCGCCCCACAGTTCGGGCAGCACCGGGGCGAGGGCCGCGAGCACCTCGCCGGACGCCTTGCGGGTGGCCATGCCCTTGTCGCTGGCGGGGAACTCGGGCAGCGCGTCGGTCCAGCCGGCCGGCAGCGCCCGGGCGGCCAGCCGGTCGAACAGCTCGTGCTGCGCCGGGTTCGCGGACGCCCAGGTGTCGAAGCGGGCCTGCCACTCGGCGTGCGCCGCGCGGCCGCGCTCGATGGCCTGGCGGGTGTGCGCGAGGACGTCCTCGGCGACGTCGAAGGTCAGGGCCGGGTCGAAGCCGAGCACCTTCTTCGTGGCGGCCACCTCGTCGGCGCCCAGCGCGGAGCCGTGGATCTTCCCGGTGTTCTGCTTGTTGGGCGCGGGCCAGCCGATGATGGTGCGCAGGTTGATGAACGACGGCCGGTCGGTGACCGCCTTCGCGTTGAGGATCGCCTGGTACAGCCCCTCGATGTCCTCGTGGTACCCGTCCTGGGTGCGGAAGTCGACGTGCTGCACGTGGAAGCCGTACGCCTCGTACCGGGCGGCGACGTTCTCCGACTTGGCGACGTTGGTGTCGTCCTCGATGGAGATGGAGTTGTCGTCGTAGATGACGGTGAGGTTGCCCAGCTTCTGGTGCGCGGCCAGCGCGCTGGCCTCGTGGCTGATGCCCTCCTCGATGTCGCCGTCGGAGCAGATGACGTAGACCTGGTGGTCGAACGCGCTCTCGCCGGGTGCCGTGTCGGGGTCGAACAGTCCCCGCTCGCGCCGGGCCGCCATCGCCATCCCGACCGCGTTGCCCAGGCCCTGGCCGAGCGGACCGGTGGTGGTCTCGACTCCCGCGGTGTGCCCGTGCTCCGGGTGGCCCGGGGTCAGCGAACCCCACTGCCGCAACGACTTCAGGTCCTCGATCGCCAGCCCGTAGCCGGACAGGTAGAGCTGGATGTAGAGGGTGAGGCTGCTGTGCCCGCAGGACAGCACGAACCGGTCCCGACCGGGCCACAGTGGATCCGTCGGGTCGTGCCGCATGACCCGCTGGAACAGCAGGTAGGCGGCGGGCGCGAGGCTCATGGCGGTGCCGGGGTGGCCGTTGCCGGCCTGCTCCACGGCGTCCATCGCGAGGACCCGGATCGTGTCGACCGCCCTGCGGTCGAGGTCGGACCAGTCCAGTCTGCTGTCGGTCACGGTGGTCGTGCCTTCCGGAGAGATCTTCATCAGCGCTGTCAATGACGACCCTACTCACCGTCCGCACACCGGGCACGGCATCTCCCGGCCGCCCCGTCGGCCCCGGCTCATCCATCATCTGCGGGGGCGCCATCGGTCGCCCAGTGCGCCGTCGCGGAATTCACGCCGTTGTCATCTACACGACCGGCGGTCATGTCCGGTACCCGGTACCCGCGGTACCGGACGCACCGGGGATGGTGCTGGCCCACCAGTCGCGCGGACCGCTGCCAGTGGGCGTCCTATGCGGAGGAGTCGGCGAAGGCCGGCTACCGCGTCCTCACCTTCGACTTTCCGGGCGACGGGGACTCGCCGGCCGGGCTCGGCAACGACGCCGCGGTGGTCGCCGCCGCGGCGTACCTGCGAGGCCAGGGGGCGCGCTCGGTCGTCCTCATTGGAGCGTCGATGGGCGGCAACGCGGTGCTCGCCGCGGCGCCCCGGATCACCCCGCCGGTCGCCGGTGTGATCAGTCTCTCCGCTCCCGCGGTGTTCCAGGGCGTGGACGCCGGCGGCCGTCAAGAACCTGGCCGTGCCGGTGCTGTACGCGGTCTGCCAGTACGACACCGGGTTCGCCGAGGACGCGGCGGCGCTCTACGCCGCGACGCCGCCGACCCATCCGCGCAGGCTGGTGGTGCCGGGCTGCGGCAGCCAGGGGGTACATCTCACCGACCCGTCCTACCAACCGGAGGCGGGTCTGGTCCGGCCGGCTATCGCCGAGTTTCTCGCCGCCTACGCCCCGGCCTGACCCGGCTGGGGGTGGTTTCCCCCGGACCCCGACCAGGTCACAGGTTGCCGACGCGTACTCTGTCTACCGATCCGGGTAACGATCATCCGAGGTAGCGAAGAGGTGGCATGACCACGTTTGTGGAGCGGGACGTGCCACCGGCCGCTGTAGGGCTGACCCCGTCGCCCATCCCGGTCGCCGAACTCGTCGTGCCGGGTGCCCGGGCGCGGCTCGCGGCGACCGTCCGGGCGTACGTCGCGCTCACCAAGCCACGGATCGTCGAGCTGCTGCTGATCACCACCGTGCCGGCCATGTTCCTGGCCCGCGAGCGCGTCTCGCCGATCGGGCTGACCCTGGTGGTACTTCTCGGCGGCGCGCTGGCCGCGGGGGCCGCCAACGCGCTTAACTGCTACATCGACCGCGACATCGACCAGGTCATGCGGCGTACGTCGCGGCGACCGCTGCCCCGGCACACCGTGGCGCCGCGTTCGGCCCTGGTCTTCGGGCTGGTACTCGCGGCGGTGTCCACCGCGCTGATGGCGGCGTTCACCAACTGGCTGGCGACCGGGCTGACGGTGGCCGCGATCGCCTACTACGACCTGGTCTACACCCTGTGGCTCAAGCGCCGTACCTCGCAGAACACGTTCTGGGGCGGAATCTGCGGTGCGCTGCCGGTACTGATCGGCTGGGCCGCGGTGACCGGCACGCTGCCGGCAAGGGCCTGGCTGCTGTTCGCGGTCGTGTTCTTCTGGCAGATGCCGCACTTCTACGCGCTGGCCATCAAGTTCAAGGACGACTACCGGCGGGCGGGTATCCCGATGCTGCCGGTGGTCGCGTCCGCCCGCCGGGTCGGCCTGGAGACAGTCGTCTTCGCCTGGCTCACGCTGCTCTCGTCGCTGGCCCTGTGGCCGCTGGGTATGACACCGGTGTACGGCCTGACCGCGCTCATCGTGGGGTCACTGTTCGTCACCGAGGCGCACCGGCTGGCCGGCCGCGCCCGCAGGGGCGAGCCGGTACGCCCCATGCGCCTGTTCCACTGGTCGACGACCTACCTCACCCTGCTTTTCGTCGCCGTCGCGGTCGACGCGCTGATCCAGTAGGGCTGTCTGTCCCGTTTCGACGGCGACACGCCCAATTCGTTCCCCGTACCGTTGCGCAATCGCAAGCGTTGACGAAATGAACTGGTTGCGAGCGTGCGGCAGCGCACGAAATGTCGGGAATGGAGCCTCATAGGTCGACCCGGAGTCGGATCAACGATAGGTTACCGGCGTCACATCCGGCCGGTGTTTCGTGCGCGTGCCCGGGTGGATCTGCTTACTCTGGGTCCCATGGCAGATGGTTCCGAGACGACGCTGACGACCGAATCGATCGCCCCGGCGGGCAACCTCATCGCCGGCATCAAGTCGTTCGCCGCCGGGCACGGCGGGGCGAAGGCGGTCATCGAGTACGTCGGCCGGCGTGGCGCCCGGATCGTCCTCGTGGGGGAGGACGGCACCTGGGACGACCAGTTCGCCGCCAGCACCGACCTGGCCCGTCGGGCGTGTGAGACGGCCGGCGTCGAGGTGGAGAACGAGTGGGAGCGGGAGTTGATCGAGCAGATGAGGCCCAGCAACGACCTCTGGCGGTCGATGAGCCGGCGTACCCTGTCGCGTTGATCCTGGCGGAATCCTCCACTTGATTTCGGCTGCTTCGTCCATATCGGTAGCGACCCGGGGAGAGCCTCCCCGGGTCGCCCTCGTTACCTGCGCAGAACTGCCCGATCTCGATCCGGACGACCGGCTGCTCGTCCAGCCGCTCGCCGGCCGCGGGATCACCGCGGTACCGGTCGTCTGGGACGACCCGGCCGTCGACTGGGCCGCCTTCGACCTGGTGGTGCTGCGCTCGCCCTGGGACTACTCGTGGCGCCGCGACGAGTTCGTCGCGTGGGCCGCCTCGGTACCGGCGCTGCCGGACGGGCGCTCCCGGCTGGCCAACCCGGCTGAGGTGGTGGCCGGCAACACCGACAAGCGGTACCTGGCGCGCCTGGCCGAGGGCGGGGTGCCGGTGGTACCGACGGAGTGGATCGAGCCGGGAGCGGCCGCCTGGCGGCCGGTACCCGGCTCCGGCGAGGTGGTGGTGAAGCCGGCCGTCAGCGCGGGTAGCCGGGACACCGGGCGGTACGACCTGGCCGACCCGGAGCACCTCGTGCTCGCGGCGGCCCACGCGGCCCGGCTCCAGGAGGCCGGCCGGCTGGTCATGGTCCAGCCGTACCTGTCCGCCGTGGACTCCGCCGGGGAGACCGCCCAGCTCTACTTCGGCGGCGCCTACAGCCACGCGATCCGCAAGGGCGCCATGCTGGACGGCCCCTACCGGGACTCGGCGGACCTCTACACGCAGGAGCGGATCGTCACCCGGCAGCCGACGGCCCGGGAGCGCGAGACGGCCGACGCGGTACTGGTCGCGGCCCGGCGGGTGCTGGGAGTCCCGGCGGACTTGCTCTACGCAAGGGTCGACCTCATCGAGGGTCCGGACGGTACCCCCATGCTCGTGGAGCTGGAGCTGACCGAGCCGAGCGTGTTCCTGGCGCACGACCCCGACGCGGCCGACCGGTTCGCCGACGCGATCGCGGCCCGGCTGGC
>CAZYCD010000185.1:0-2157 GCA_964645345.1 uncultured Micromonosporaceae bacterium | reverse complement strand
CGCAGCGCGGCCAGCCACACCGCGCACGCCCCGAGCAGGTGCGCGCCCACCAGCACGATCGGCAGGTGGGTGAAGTACTGGACGAAGCCGATCGCGCCCTGGGCGAGCTCGACGGCGAGGAGTACCGCGGCCGCGCGGCGGGCGGCGTCGGGCGCGCCGACCGCGCGCAGCGCCAGGTACCAGGCGACGGACAGCCCGATCAGCAGCATGACGAGGTCGGCGTGCAGCTGGGCGACCATGCCGGGGTCCAGCCCGGTGCGGTGGGCGTGCTGGTCGCCCGCGTGCGGCCCGCTGCCGGTCACGACCGTACCGATGACGATCACCGCCCCGGTGACCACGAGCAGCGCCCGGTCGAGCGTGCGCAGCGGCGCGCCGAGCAGGTGCCGGACCGGACCGGCCGGCTCGCAAAGGGCCAGGCAGAGCCGGGACGCGGCGAAGATCACCGCCATCGAGCCGAGGAAGTGGCAGGCCACCAGCCACGGGTTGAGGTCGGTGAGCACGGTGATGCCGCCGAGTACCGCCTGGAACGGGATGCCGGCGAGCACGGCGGCCGCCCAGCCGACCTGCCGCCGGTCGCGCGGCCTCTGGATCAGCGCGAGTACCAGCACCAGCAGCGCGACCAGCCCGACCGCCACGCCCAGCCGGCGGTTCCAGGACTCGATCTGGCCGTGGTACCCGAGGGCCGCGGTGGCGATGTAGGACGTGTCGGTGCACCGTGGCCAGGTCGGGCAGCCCATTCCCGAGCCGGTCAGCCGCACCGCTCCGCCGGTCACCACGAGCAGGACGTTGAGGCCGAGCGACAGGTACGCCGCCCGGCGCAGCAGCAGGGGGCTCCGGAGCACGGAACCCAGGATATGAGCCGCTGGTCGCGGTACCGGCGGCGGCCCGGGCCAGTGCTGTGGATCACGGAGGACCCGGTTTGCCGGCCCCGACGGAAATACGTCACACTGGTGTAGTGAAAAACGCGACGGAGATCGCCGCCGGAGGTTCCGGCTTCGCGACCGCGACCGGGGTACCCGGCGCGGACCGTCGCACCCGGGACCGGGTGACCGCCCTGCTGCTCGAGCGCGGCTCGGCGACGGCGGCCGAGTTGGGCCATGCGCTCGGGCTGAGCCCGGCGGCCATCCGCCGGCACCTCGACGCACTGCTCGCCGACGGCGACGTGGCCTGCCGCGAGCGGCCCACCGCGGGCCAGCGCGGCCGGGGCCGGCCGGCGCGGACGTTCCTGCTGACCGACCAGGCGCGGGTACGCCGGGGCGGGCACACCTACGACGACCTGGCCGCGGCGGCGCTGCGCTGGATCGCCGAGCAGGGCGGGGACCGTGCGGTCAGCGAGTTCGCCGCCGACCGGGTGGCCGGGCTGGAGGCGCGCTGCCGGTCGGCTCTCGCCGGCGCGGGCGAGGATCCGATGGCGCGCGCGGAGGCACTCGCGGCCGCGCTGACCGACGAGGGCTACGCTGCCTCGGCGAGTGCCATCGCCTCGGGTGGCCAGCTGTGCCAGCACCACTGCCCGGTGGCTCACGTCGCCGCCGAGTTCCCACAGTTGTGCGAGGCGGAGACCCGGGTGATTTCGCACCTTGTGGGTACCCACGTGCAGAGACTCGCCACGATCGCGCACGGCGACGGGGTGTGCACCACGCACATCCCCGACCCGCGGCGGACCGTGGTGCGCAGGATCGAAGTCGACGAGAACCGATCGTGAGGACGAGGTCATGACCGATACCGCACAGGACCAGCTCGCCGGCCTCGGCCGGTACCAGTACGGCTGGGCCGACTCCGACGTGGCCGGGGCGGCCGCGCAGCGGGGTCTCAACGAGGCGGTCGTCCGGGACATCTCGGCAAAGAAGAACGAGCCGGCGTGGATGCTCGACCTGCGCCTCAAGGGCCTGCGGCTGTTCGGGCGCAAGCCGATGCCGGCCTGGGGCGCCGACCTCAGCGACATCGACTTCGACAACATCAAGTACTTCGTGCGCTCGACCGAGAAGCAGGCGGCCAGCTGGGACGACCTGCCGGAGGACATCCGCAGCACGTACGACCGGCTGGGCATCCCGGAGGCGGAGAAGCAGCGGCTGATCGCCGGCGTCGCCGCGCAGTACGAGTCCGAGGTCGTCTACCACAAGATCCGTGAGGACCTTGAGGAGCAGGGCGTCATCTTCC
>CAZYCD010000184.1:0-10048 GCA_964645345.1 uncultured Micromonosporaceae bacterium | reverse complement strand
GCGACGTCGATGCGGAAGCCGTCCACCCCGCGGTCGAGCCAGAACCGCAGGATGTCTTCGAACTCCGACCGCACCTCGGGGTGGTCCCAGTTGAGGTCCGGTTGCTCGGGCGTGAACATGTGCAGGTACCACTGGCCGTCGCTGCTGCGGGTCCAGGCCGGGCCGCCGAAGTAGGACTGCCAGTCGTTGGGTGGCAGGTCGCCGGCCGGGCCGCGGCCGGGCAGGAACCAGAAACGTTCCCGTTCCGCCGAGCCCGGCCCGGCCGCCAGTGCCGCCTGGAACCACGGATGCCGGTCGGAGCAGTGGTTGGGTACCAGGTCGATGATGATCCGCAGCCCGTGCTCGTGTGCCGCCGCGACGAGCGCCTCGGCCTCGGCGAGGTCGCCGAAGACGGGGTCGATGTCGCGGTAGTCGGCGACGTCGTATCCGCCGTCGGCCATCGGGGACACGTACCACGGGGTCAGCCAGAGCGCGTCGACGCCCAGATCCCTCAGGTACGGCAGCCGGTGCCGGATGCCGGCGAGGTCGCCGATGCCGTCCCCGTTGCCGTCCGCGAAGCTGCGCACGTAGATCTGGTAGATGGATGCGGTACGCCACCATGGGGTGGTCAGGCTCATGTCGCTCCTCGCTGCTGGTTCTGCGGTGTGTTCCGGTGTGCGGGTTGGCGTCAGTGCGCGTAGACCTCGAACTCGGAGATCTGCGCGGCCGGCCAGCCGGTGTTGGCGGTGAAGGTCAGGGTGAGGGTGCGCAGGCTGGTCGCCGGGAAGGCGATGGTGACCGCGTTGCCGGTGGCCGGGTCGAAGGTGTAGTCGCCGGCCGCGACGAGCGGTGCGCCGTCGGCGGCGACCGCGATCGTCTCGGTACGGGCGCCCCAGTTGGCTGGCAGCCGCAGCACGATGCGGTCGACGGTGCGCACGTCGCCGAGGTCGAGCGTCACGGTCTGCGGGAACGCCCCGTTGGCGCTCTCGAAGTAGGTGCCCGGGTCGCCGTCGACCAGGTTGGCGGGACCGAGCCAGGACAGCGCCTGCGAGCTCGCGGTGATCTGCTGGCCGAGGGCGAGGTTGCCGTTCGGGTCGAAGCCGATGCCCTTGAGCGCGACCACGTACGGGCCGGCCGGTGAGGTGCTGTCGATGGTGAGCAGCCCGTGGTAGGCGCCCGCGGTCTGCGGCGCGAACGCCACGGTCAGGGTGCACGACCCGCCGGCCGCGATGGTGGTGCACGGAGTGGTGGCGGTGAATCCGGCCGGCGTGAGCACCTGCTGGATGGTGACCGGGCCCGGGCCGGGGTTGCTGACCGTGACGGGTTGGCTGGCCGAGGTGTGCAGCGCCTGGTTGCCGAAGCCGAGCGAGTCCGGCGCGACCTGCAGCGCCCCACTGGGCGGGAAGCCGCACCGGGTACCCGACCAGCCGGCGTCGCCCGGGCCGCGGGTGATGGTGAAGCCGCTGCCACAGTCGTATGTCCCGCCGGCTCCCAGGCCGGCGGCGACCACGTGGGAGAGGCTGCCCGAGCCGGGCGCCTGCAGCTGCACGGCGAAGGTACCGGCCCGCAGGATGGCCACCCGGTCGACCGTCACGTTGGTGATGTTCTTGCCGTAGAACTGGATGCCGGCGTAGGAGCTGTCGAGAAGGGTCTCGTCGTGCACGTCGACCGCGCCGGTCATCGGTTCGTCGGCGGCGTAGAACCACAGCGCCGCGATCTCGGTGGGCGGGTTGGGCACCAGGTCGCCGGTGCGCACGAGCAGGTCACCGGAGATGGACGTGGTACCGGCGAGTGGTACGGCGCCGAACCGGTTGCCCACGTGCACGCCGCCGCCCTGGGTCACCGTGTCCGCGGCGATGTTGCCGGCGACCGTGTTGTCGTGCCCGCCGTAGATGGCGAACCCGTTGGCGAGCACCGGCACGGAGACCGTGTCCTGGCTGAACGTATCGGCGAAGTCGGCGTTGCTGTCCGACCACATGGCCATGCCGTCGTCGCCGGTGTTGCGTACGAACGTGTCGCGGACGGTGACGTGGCTGACTCCGTTGTGCAGGTTGATACCGTCGGCCGTGGTGTCCTGGATGCGGCAACGGCTGATGGTCAGGCCGTCGAAGGGCCCGTCGAACCACATGCCGACCTTGGTGTGCTCGATCCACAGGTTGTCCACTGTGGACCCGCCACCGAGCGAGCCGCCCAGCCCGCTGTCGGAGATGCTGTCGTTGCGCTCGGTGGTCTCCCCCGCGATGGTGAAGTCGGCCAGGTGCACGGCTGTGCTGGGGGTTGGCGCGAACTTGCCGAAGACGCCTACCCGGGTGCCGTGCAGCACCGAGTACCAGGGCCCGGCGCCGCGCACGGTCACCTGGTCGACGACGAGCTGCCGGTTGACCTGGTAGGTACCGGCCGGGATCCACACACCGCGGTGCTGGGCGGTACCGGCGTCGATCGCGTCCTGCAGCGCCTGCCCGGAGTCGGCGTTGCCGCTCGGGTCGGCCCCGAAGTCGGTGACGCTGAGGTACCCGGCCGGCTGCGCGTCGGCGGGCGCGACAGTCTCGAAGTCGGCCAGGTCGAGGACCGCCGGAGCGGCCGCGCGCATCCGCACCCGGGTACCGGCCGGCAGGGTGCGATCCAGCAGGGTGTGCGCGTCGTCGAAGTAGTGGTGCTCGCCGCCGTCGGCCGGGTTGTTGGTGAACGGGTAGTTGCCGTAGAAGTGCGAGTACTTCGACGTCAGCGTCAGGTCGCCGGCGTCCCGGCCGTCCGCGGTCAGCGCCAGCGTGGTGTCGCTTCCGTCCGGTACCGAATACCGCACATCCACCGCGTTGGCCGCTCGGGCGAGGACGAACTCGACGTACTGCCCGGCCGACAGCGCGACGGCGCGCCGGCCGGAGGCCTCCGCGGCCAGGTGCGTGAAGGCGCGGTCCGGTCCGAGAACCGTGCCGTTGGTCGCCGCGTTCTCCGCCTCGTACTCGGTGAACGGTACGGCCGCGCCGGGCGCCCCGGGGACGGTCGCGGCGGGCAGGGCGGTGCCGGGCAGGGTGGCCAGGGTCGGCTCCGCGCGGCCGGCCGACGCGGGAGCGGCCACGGCGCCGGCGGCCAGGATCGCGGCGGCGGCCGCCATCGCGGCACGGGGTAGGGCTCTGGTTGCCATCTGACGGCCTTCCTTCGGGCAGGGTCCAGCGACGCGGGTCACGCCCGCGGGCTGATGGGGGATGTGGGATGCGAGCGGCCGGTCAGCCCTTGAGGCTGCCGGCGGTGAGGCCGGACATGATGTTCTTCTGGAAGATCAGGAAAAAGACGATCGTCGGTACCGCGGCGATGACCGCCCCGGCGATGACCACGTTCTGGGTGAGCCCCTGAGAGAACGCGTAGATGCCCACGTTCACCGTCCGGTTGCCGGCGGACGGTTCGACCAGCAGCGGCCAGAGGAAGTCCTTCCACACGGCCGTCACCGAGAAGATGGACACCACGCCGAGGATCGGTCGTGACATCGGCAGGATGATCGCCCACAGCGTGCGCAGCGGCCCCGCGCCGTCAATGGCGGCCGCCGCCATCAGGTCCTCCGGTATCGAGTCGAAGAACCGCTTGAGCAGGAAGATGTTGAAGGCGTTGGTGACCGCGGGCAGCCAGATGGCCCACGGCGAGTCCAGCATGTGCCAGTGCACGATCGGCAGGTCGATGACGGTCACGTATTGCGGGATCACCAGTACCGTCGACGGGATCATCAGGGTAGCCAGGATCAGCCCGAGAATCGCCTTGCCCAGCACCGGACGCAACTTCGAGAACGCGAACGCGGCCGCGACGTCGAAGACGAGCTGGAAGGCCAGCGCGCCGAAGGCGTAGTACACCGTGTTCCACAGCAGCCGCCCGAGGCTGAGCGCGGTCCAGGCCTCGGAGTAGTTGGCCGGCTGGGGGTGCTGCGGGTACAGAGTGGGCGGTACCTGGGCCACCTCCTTGCCCGACTTGAGGGCGCCGGTCGCCATCCAGTACAGCGGCCCGGTGAACACCACCGTGAACAGGACGATGACCACGACGAGCAGGACCCAGTAGACCCGCCTCGCCCCGGGCCTGTTCAGCCGTGCGGGCGAGATGAGGGTACGGCCCGATTCCACCGTTGCCATGTGGCGCCTGCCCTTCCTAGTCCTGCTTCGGGCTCAGCCGCGCGTACGCGGCGGAGAAGCCGGCCAGCACGACGAGCAGCATCACGCCCAGCGCGGCCGCGCCGCCCAGGTCGTTCTGCTTGAACGCGTGCTGGTACATCAGGTAGACCACCGAGGTCGCGGAGTCCTGCACGCCGGCGCCGCCGGCCAGGATCAGCGGCTCGATGAACAGCTGCATGGTCGCGACGACCTGCAGCAGGAACATCAGCGAGAGGATGAGCCGGGTCTGCGGGATGGTGACATGCCAGACCCGGCGCAGCAGCCGGGCGCCGTCGAGCTCCGCCGCCTCGTACAGCTCGCCGGGGATGTTCTGCAGCGCCGCGAGGTAGATGAGTATCGAGCCGCCCATGTTCATCCAGGTGGAAGCGATGACCAGGGATGGGATCGTCATCGCCTTGGACTGCACCCATTGTGAGGTCGGCAGGTGCAGGGTGTGCAGGATGAAGTTGAAGATGCCCGCGTCGCTGGGGTCGTAGGCGTAGCGGAACAGCAGCAGCGCGGACGCGGGCGGCAGCATGACCGGCAGGTAGGCCAGCGCGCGCAGGTACCCCTGGGCGTGGCGGAACTCGTTGAGCACGACCGCGATGACGAACGGCAGCGAGTACCCGAAGACGAGCGCGAGCACCGTGAACCATGCGGTGTTGCGCCAGGCCTCGGCGAAGCTGGGGTCGTGCCAGACGCGCACGTAGTTCGCCCAGCCGACCCAGGTCGTCACGCCGCGGTGGGTGCGCTGGAAGCTCATGATGAACTCCCGGACCATCGGGTACCAGGAGAAGAAGGCGAAGCACAGCACGGCGCCGAGCAGGAAGCCGTGCCCGGTCAGGTTGTCGATCACCTTGCGGCGCAGGGCCCCCCGGCCGTGCGGCGTGGACGCGGCCCCAGTTGCGGAGCCGGTGCGGACGGGTAGCACCGTCGAGGTCGCCATGTCTACTCCCGGTTGGCGTGTGCGGGCGGACGGGGGACGGCGGCGTGCCGCCCCCCGTCGTCGCGTCAGGACTGCTGCGAGAGCAGTGTGTTGACCTTCGATTCGGCCGTCGACAGTAGCGCCGAGACGTCCGCGTCGGGTTGGGTCAGCACCGCGGACATCGCCGCGTCGAGTACCGCGTAGATGGCCTGCGCCTGCGGCGGCTCAACCTTCACCGTGACCGGGTTGTTCACGTAGGGGGCGTAGTCGTCGAGGTTGAGGTTGGTGTTGGCCTTCTTCAGGTCCCCGTCCTTCTTCAGCGCGTCGGTGCCCGGGATCCAGTCCTGCGGCTCGGGCAGGCCGACCGGTACGCCCTCGGACTTCTGCTCGACGTAGTTGAACTGGCCCTGGCCGGGCGTCAGGTCCTCGAAGTTGACCCACGCGATGCCGGCCTTGATCTGCGCCGGAGTGAGCCCCTTCTTGAAGAAGTAGATGCTGCCGCCGCCGAGTGTGGCCTTGGCGGGCCCGTTGTCGCCCGGCATCGGGCCGATCGCCCAGTCGCTGTACTTGCCCTTGAACTGGGTCACGATCGCCTTGATGGTGTCGGGGGCGCCCACGTACATGCCGACCTTGCCCGCGCCCGCGTCGGTCAGCAGGTCCGGCCACTGCAGCAGCTGCTTGGTGCCCATGCTGTTGTCCTTGAAGCGCATGTCGTGCAGGTTCTGCAGTACCGCCTTGCCCGCCGCGTCGTTGAAAGCGGCCTTCTTGCCGTCCGGGCTGACGGCCGAGCCGCCACGTGAGTACAGCTCGGCGGTGAAGTGCCAGCCGCCCGTGTTGCCCGCGCTGTACTCCTCGTAGCCCACCACGCCGTTGCCCAGCGCGGCGATCTTCTTGGCGTCCGCGGCGACGTCCTGCCAGGTCGTCGGCGGCTTGGACGGGTCGAGCCCGGCCTGGGTGAACAGGTTCTTGTTGATGACCAGACCCATCGCGTACCCGGCGTAGCCGATGCCGTAGTACTTGCCGTTGTCGCTGGCCGGGGCCTTGACGCTGGGCGCGAGGCTGTCCCACAGCGGGACGTTGGCGGAGTTGAGGTACTGCGTGATGTCCTCGGCCGCGTTCGCGTCAAGTACCTGGTTGAGGTCGGTCATGTACCCGTAGAACACGTCGGCCTGGGTGCCGCCCTGCAGCCGAGCCGTGAAGTCCGGCGGATTGTCGCACTGGCTGCCGACCGAGATGGTCTTGATCTCGATGTCAGGATGCTGCTTCTCGAAGGCGGCGACGTCGGCGTTCCACGCCGCAAGGGACTTGCCGCCGTTGTCGGTCTTCTGCGGCGGGCAGTCCACGGTGATGGCGGTCTTGCCCTTCGCCGAGGTGTCGCTGGACGTGCTGTCGCCGCACGCGGCGAGGCTCAGTCCGAGGCCGGCCACCAGTGCCACTGCCGCGAACCTGCGGTACTGCGGTATGGACATCGGTCCTTCCCTTTCACGGGAGCGGGGGACGTTGAAGGTTTGTTGTGCCTGTCGCCCCCACGTCACCGGGACGGTTCAGAGGCGTAGCAGGACCGTACGACCGTCAGCGCGAGAAGTCCATAGGATGACGCAAGCTTTTGACAAGATTGGCGCAGGGTGTTGCGGTACCTCTCTCCCCTACCCTCGGCGCATGCCGGTGGACCCCCGGACGATCAGCTCCGGCTCGAACGACATCTCGTCACCGAGCGCCACATGCCCGCTGATCTGCGCCTTCAGCGATTCGACCGCGGCGGCGCCCATGGACCGCACCGGCTGGCGGATGGTCGTCAACGGCGGGTCGGTCGCGATCATGTAAGGAGAGTCGTCGAACCCCACCACCGACACGTCACGCGGTACCTGCAGCCCCCGCTTGTGGGCCCCACGGATGGCCCCCAGGGCGACCGCGTCACTACCGCAGACCAGCGCCGTGGCGCCCGCGGCCAGCAGCCGCTCGGCCCCCAGGCGCCCGCCCTCCATCGAGAACGCTACGTGCGCGACCAGGTCGCGCCATGAGTCGTGGCTGCCGACGGCCGTCGCGTACGCCCGGAAGGCGGCCAACTTGCGGGCCGACGGCACGTGGCCCACCGGCCCGAGGATCAGCCCGATCCGTTCGTGCCCCAGCCCGGTCAGATGATCGAGCGCGCGGTCCACGGCCGCGCCATCGTCCACACAGACCCGGGGCAGGCCGTTCACGTCGGCCGGGTTGATCAGCACCAGCGGGGTGCGCAGCTCGCGCAGCTGGGCGCAGTACTCCGGTCCGGCGTCGGCAAAGCTGCCGCCGATGAAGATGATGCCCGCGACGCCATGGTTGAGCAGCAACTTGATGTAGTTGGCCTCGGAGACGCCGTCCGCCGTGCGGGTACACAGGACGGGCATGAAACCCTGCTTGACCAGGCCAGCGGTGACCGCCTCGACGAACGCCGGGAAGATCGGATTGAGCAGATCGGGGACCACCAAACCGACCAGGCCCGCCCGCTCGCCGCGCATGGCTCTCGGCCGCTCGTAGCCGAGGGCGTCCAACGCGGTGAGCACCACATCCCTTGTGCTCTGCGCGATGCCGGGCTTGTTGTTCAGGACCCGGCCCACCGTCGCCACACTCACGCCCGCGAACTCGGCCACCTCGGACAGTCTCGTCGCCACACCGTCAGCCTACTGACATGGGCGCAAAAAGCGAAGCCTGTTTTGCAAGCAGTTGCGGAGCAGCGGTGAGAGCCGACGAACCACGTCCGATCGCTGACGTTGTGCTGCTGTCCGCCGACGATCGGCCGCCCTGGGGCCCGGCCGCTGCCGCCGATCCGGTCGACGCCAGGGTCGGCACCCGGCAGCACGTACGCACTCAGTCGGTGACACGTCGTCGGCCCAGCCGCCCGGCGGCGGCCTGACAGTGCGTCCGGTTCCTGCCTCCGGCCCGTCAGTCGCGGTCCGGGCGGCAGATCGCGTGCGGTGTCACGTCGACGAGCGGAGTCGTGGGCAGTACCCGCTCCCTGCGTGCCGCGGCTCCACGACTCCCGACCCCGCAGTCGTGTCAGACGGTGATCACGACCTTGCCGGCTGCGTGTCCCTGTTCCTGGTAGGCGACCGCGGCCGGGAGCTCGGCGAACGGGTAGCGCCGATCGATGACCGGGGTCACCTTGCCGCTCTCGATGAGTTCGGCCAGCGTCGCCAGGTCCTTCGCCTGGTCCCGCCCGGTCACGGACGTGACGGCCATCCGCTGGGACACGAACGGTTTCTGCAGCATCGCGGCGAACATCCGGTCCGCCGGCCGTACCCACCGGCCGGCTGGGCCGCCCACGACGACGAGCGCGCCGCGCCGGTTCAGCACCCGCCGGCACGCCGACACCGGTCGGCTGCCGGCCGCGTCGACGATCAGGTCGTAGCGCCGGTCGGTACGGGTGAAGTCCTGCGTCTGGTAGTCCACGACGTCGTCGGCGCCGATGGAGCGGACCAACCCGACGTTGCGGCCGCTGCACACCCCGGTGACCGTCGCGCCCATCGCGTGGGCGATCTGCACGGCGAAGCTGCCCACACCGCCCGAGGCACCGGTGACCAACACCGCCTGGCCGGGCTGAAGACGGCCGGTGTCGCACAGACTGACCAGAGCGGTGATGGCGGCCATCGGTACGGCAGCCGCCTGCTCGTAGGACAGGTTGCGCGGCTTCGCGGCGAGCAGTGTCTGCGGCACGCTCACGTACTCGCCGAAGCCGCCGCCGGTCAGCAGCGCGTACACGTCGTCGCCGGGCCTGAACCGGGTGACGCCGGGGCCGACGGCCTCGACCTGGCCGGCCATGTCGCAGCCCAGCACGGTGATCCGCGGCCCGCGCAGGCCGACGCCTGCGGCCATCAGCCGGGCCAGCCGGGGTTCGCCGCGCATGAGGTGCCAGTCGTACGGGTTGACCGAGGTCGCCCGGACCCGGACGAGTACCTCACCGGCGGACGGTACCGGCGTGGCAACCTCCCGCAACTGGAGTTGCTCGGGCGCTCCGTACGCCCGCAGGACGAACGCCTTCATGGCCTACTCCCCTGCCGAGTTCCGGTCTTACGTTGTAAGTCTTACGACGTAAGGTAGCCGTACGCCGTAAGGTGGTCAAGACAGCTGACAGGTACGCGACGAGGAAGTGCACCGAGGTGGCCACCCGGACCGATCCGAAACCCGAGCCCCGCATGCCGTTGAGCCGGGAGCGGGTGCTCCGCGCCGCCATCACGATCGCGGACGACGGCGGGGTCGAGGCGCTCACCATGCGCCGGCTGGCCGAGGAGGTCGGCGCCGAGGCGATGTCGCTGTACTACCACGTGGCCAAGAAGGACGACGTCCTGGACGGCATCGGCGACCTCATCGTCCAGGAGATCAACGAGGCGGTCGACGCGATCGGGCTGCCCGCCCGGGGCAAGGCCTGGAAGAAGGCGGTGCGCACCCGCATCCTCACCGCCCGGCAGGTACTGCTGCGGCACAAGTGGGCACCGCGGGTCCTCGAGTCACGCACCAGCACGAGCATGGCGATGCTTCGGTACACCAACGGTCTGGTGGGCCTGCTCTGCGAGGGAGGCTTCTCCTACGACCTGATCCACCACGCGCTGCACGCCCTCGGCAGCCGCGCGTTGGGCTTCAGCCAGGAGTTGGGCGACCCGGGCGACCAGCCCGCCGGAGCGGACGCCGATGCGGCGATGGCGGCCATGGCCGCGGAGCTGCCCTACCTGATGGGGATGATGGCGGAGGTCGCCCACGACGACCCGGACTCGACACTGGGCTGGTGTGACGACCAGACCGAGTTCGAGTTCGGCCTGGACCTGATCCTCGACGGCCTCGACCGGCTGCGCGCCAGGACCTGAGACCGCAACGGCCCCTGGCCGGCCGGACGTCCATAGTGGACGAAGCGGCCACGGCCCGCTCCCGGACGTTGACGGCGGGACGCATGCGCGGGTGGCGACCCGGACGGGCGGCGACGAGAGTGGCAGCCCAGGGCGGGACTGCCGGCACAGGTCAGCGCGAACCCGGGGCGAAACGGCGA
>CAZYCD010000183.1:0-10075 GCA_964645345.1 uncultured Micromonosporaceae bacterium | reverse complement strand
CCGCCATCATCAACCCGCCGCAGGCCGCCATTCTCGCCGTGGGTGCGACCAGGAAGGAGCCGCTTGTCAGCGAGGACAAGGTGGACGTCGGGACCGTCATGCGGGTGACGCTGTCGGTGGACCATCGCGCCGTCGACGGTGTACCGGCCGGGGAGTGGATGAGCGCCTTTGTGTCGATCATTGAGAGTCCGCTGCAGATGTTGGTGTAGACCCATTGACGCCTTCAAACTCAGAACGACTCAAATGAAGAGCGCGCGGCATGATTCTCCCGGTCGAGCAGTCCGGCCCCCCCTCCTACGACTCTTCCCGCATCGCCGAGCACCGCGGTAAGGCGGAACCGTCGGTGGAGCCGGAGACCGACACGGTAGGACCGCATTGGGTGACCTGGCCGGCCGCAGCAATCGCCGCGCTCGCGTGGGTTCTTGGACGCCTCACGCACATCGCAATGTTCCGCCTCATCGTCGTCGCTGCGCTCGCGTGGTTGGGGGGCTGGTTGTTGAGTAATCTTGTGGGCCGCGTGCTCCTCCGAAGCGGTCAGCTTCATGACGTCCGTGGGGCAGACGAACCTGAGGTTGACGAAGAGCACTGATGGCGGCGTTGGTCGATGACTTCCGCCCTGGGATTACACGAACATAGTGCCCCAGGGATACGGCCGGGTGGCAACAGCCGTCAGCTTTCCAGTGCCGCCGGTGGCCACGGTGCGCGCCCGCCGGTCGTTACCGGCCAAGTGAGCACGGGACTGCGTAGCTTCGCTGCGTGCTCAGCGATCTCGGTCGCATCGGGCTCGGCCAGAGTCAGGAGCCCGTACCGCAGCCTGGTCCGTCCACTTTGGACCTGCGGAAAGTTGGTGTCCCAGTAGTTGTTCGCTACCCAGCTCAGCAGCAGCGGATCGGGTACCCGCTCGACGGCCTCCGGCGGTGGCCCGAAGTGGAAGCCGCCGAACTGGACCAGTGGCGCGTCCGGCGTCAGCAGCGCCACGGCACCGTGCTCGTCCCACATCGCGGCCGCCGACTGGACCGTCACCCAACCCCGGGACGCCCCGGGCAGTTGCCCCTTGTCGAGCTCCACTGTCTGGCCGGCGGTGTCGAACGCGGCGCGCCAACCCGGGTCCATCGCGAGCGGCAGGGCGAGGTACACGCCGGCGGGTGAGGCGTCGCCGGCGAGATCGATGTCGATGTCGATCCGGATGACGGGGTCGATCGCGTTGAGACAGATGCGTTGGATCAGCCCAGTGGTACCCGGTGCGGCGAACCGGCGCTCCAGGGTCATCCGTCCGGGCCGTTCCTCGATGGAGCAACTCAGTACCCGTTCGGCGGGCTCGCGGATCGGCGTCCACGGCTGCCAGCAGGACTCGTCCACCATCTCCCGCTCCAGGTCGCGCTGGTAGAAGGCGCGCCGGGAGCCGTCGATCAGCGGGTCGGGTCGCTCCCGGATGAAGGACAACAGGTCCATGCCCGGTCGGGGCCGTAGAATCTCGCGACCGGTGGCGCGATCGACGAGCGAGGTGACGCGCCCGGAGCCCGGATCGTAGGTCAGCACGTGGAACGGCGACTCGATCCTGCCCGTGGTGGCGGCCCGGTCGACCGAGGCGGCGAAGTTGAGTTCCCGGGCCGACCTGTTGTGGCGGACGAGTTCGTGGGTCGGCTGGCCGGGGAAGACCGCGTCGGGAAGCTCGTCGAGTTTGAGGATCCGCCGGGCACCGGGAGCCAGGTCGAGCGGCCCGAACCACGCTCGCTGCTCGTCCGGGGCGGGCGTGCGCCAGGGCCGGTTCTCGTAGGCCATCCGGCTGGCCCGGTACGTCCGCTCGTTGGCCGCCGTCGGCTCGGTGAACCAGGCGTCGGGCAGGTCGAGCGCGACCGTGCGGTGGTACGGGGTGGGGTTGCAGACCAGCACCCCGGCGATCCCCTTGTCCGCCACGGGATTGCCCGCCAGGCGTTCCAGCGCGTCCATGACGGCGAAGGCGGCGAGCTCGTGGCCCTCGTGCGCCCCGGCATGTTTGATCGCCTCGATGGCCCGGGCCTGCGGGTTGCCGGGCTCGGTGTTCCAGTAGCTCCAGCTGTGCTCGTCGAACAGGTCGACGCGGTCGGCGGCCTCGTCCACGAGGGCCGGGTCGGCGCCGAGTACCTCGGCGGCGGCGAGCAGGGACTTGGTCTGCTGGTTCACCGCGGTCGCCACCGGCGTGCTGCCGACCCCGAAGCTCCAGAAGTCGGTCCAGTCACCGCCCAGTACCGGGATCTCCTCCTCCGGTACCCGCGCGACGCGTTCGCGCAGGTCCTCGAACGTCGCGTACCGGATGCGGGGCCCGGCCTCCTGCTCGTTCCAGCGCCGGATCAGGTCCGGCAGGTACGGGTTGGGTGGCGCGTTGTCCCACATGATCGGGGAGCACGTCGAGGTGAGGTAGACGAACGGCAGCCGGTAGCCGGTGCGGCGAAGGCGCTCCTGGAAGGCGTGCCAGCCCTCGGCCATCCGTTCCACCGAGTCGTCCCAGGCGTTGAGGAGCTGGTCGAACATGGTGTAGTGGCTGCCGTTGAAGACGCGCAGCCGTCGTCCGGACGGGGTTTCCCACGCGAACAGCCCGGGCCTGGGCGCGACGGGTCGGCCGAGGTGCCGGTTGATCGCCATGACGAACAGGTCGACGCCGGCGTCCAGCAGCTCGTCGGCGATCGGCCACGGTACGCCGTTGACGTCGTGCTGGCAGGCGACCGGGATCGACCGGCCGACGACGTCCTCCAGTTCGCGCTTGCCGGCCAGCAGCCGGCGGATCCCCGGCCGGTCAATGGTTGCGCTGACGTGCCAGCGCAGCGCGGACAGCCCGATGCGACCCTGGTCGCACAGGTCCTTGAACCGCACGAGCTGGTCGGGGGAGGCGTCAGCCAGCCAGCGCCGGATGGGCTCGGTCGCCTCGCACGTCCACTTTGGACGGTGGTCGTCCGGCAGGTCCGCCGTGCGCTCCAACCAGTCCAGGGCCTGGGAAATGTACTCGGCCTGCAGCCGCCACAGGATCGGCTGGGAGTGCGTGTAGCCGACATCCAGATGGCTGTGGTGCAGGACGAGGATCTCCTCGATGTCAGCGGCGTCCTGCGTCACTTGATGGCCCCCGTGGTGAGTCCGGCGACGAACTGCTTCTGCAGGGCGAGGTAGCCGGCCACGGGGATGACCGCCGCCAGGAACATCACCCCGAACAGTTGCGCGTAGTTGGTGGTGTACTGGCCGAGCGACAGGTACAGCCCGGTGGTGATGGTCTGTCCCTTCAGCGGGCCGAGGATGAACTGCGGGTTCATGAAGTCGTTCCAGATCCACAGCGACAGGAAGGTGGCGACGGTCGCGGTGGCCGGGCGCAGCAGCGGCATGACAATCGTCCACCAGGTACGCAGCATGCTGGCGCCGTCCATCTCCGCGGCCTCGACGATCTCGTCGGGCACGGCGCGCAGGAACCCGGAGTAGACGAAGACCGCGAAGGACAGGTACCCGCCGCCGACGTTGGCCAGGATCAGCCCGGGATAGGTGTGGTCCAGGTGCAGGAACGTCAGGATCCTGATGGTGGGCAGCAACACCACCGCAGGGGGGATCATCAGTCCGGCGGCGAAGACGGCCAGGACGATCCGCCGGAAACGGGGCGACCGGCGGGTCAACCAGAAGCTGAACGCCGCGCCGAGCGGGATGATCAGCAGTACCGAGACGACCACGGTGAATGCCGAGTTCGCCAACCCGATCTGGATGATCTTGTCGGATCGGGCCAGCGCATCGGTCAGGTTGTACGTCGTCGGCGGTACCGGTGGCGCGGACGGGTTCTGGATGATCTGGTCCTGGGTCTTGAAGGCGTTGACGATCGTCAGGTAGATCGGGCTGACGAAGGCGAGCGTCAGCAGGCCGGCCGCAACGAGGTGGCCCCTGCTGGTCCACGCGCGGCGGCGGTTCGCGCCCGGTTCGGGAGTTGTCGGCGTCGTCACGGATCGGCGCTCCACGGTCGTCGCGGTCACAGGTCCACCTCCCGACGGCGCAGCAGGCCGGTCACGGACAGCGCGATGACAGCCGACAGCACGAGCAGCAGCATGGCCACGGCCGAGGCGTAGCCGAACCGGTCGTCGGTGAAGGCGAGCTTGATGATGTACAGGGCGGCGGACTGGGTGGAGTCGGCCGGGCCGCCGGAGGTCAGCGCCGCGATGATGTCGTAGAGCTTCAGCATCGTGATCAGCGAGATGGTGACGCTGATGGTGGTACCCGGGGCCAGCATCGGGAACGTGATGCGCCGGAACCGTTGCCAGTGGCCGGCTCCGTCGACCGTGGCGGCCTGGTACAGCTGCACCGGGATCGACTGCAGCGCGGCCAGGTGCACGACCGTGGTGAACCCGGTGAGCACCCAGGCGGCGACCAGGCCGACCGAGAACATCGCCAGCTGCGGGCTGCCCAGCCAGGTGATCGGCCGGCCGATGATCCCGGTACCGACCAGAATCTTGTTGAGGATGCCGTCCTGGGCCAGGATGTAGCGCCAGACGAAGCCGACGATGACGCCGGAGAGCACCTGCGGCAGGAACGCGACGGTACGCATCACCCGGAAGCTCAGCGTCGTCTTGTTCAGCAGCATCGCGAACCCGATGCCCGCGGCGTTGGCGGCCAGGGTGGCCGCGCCGGCCATGATGAGCGTGAAGCTGAGGCTGGCGGCCAGGGCGTCGTCGTGGACCATGTCCCGGTAGTTGGCGATGCCCACGAAGCTGGCATGAGCCAGCAGGGGGTTCTCGTCGGTGACACTCTTCCAGGCGCTCATGCCGAGCGGGACGACGATGAACAGGGCGTACAGGCCGAGGGCCAGGACGGCGATCGCACCGAGGGCAGGGTCGCCTCTGCGCGGACGGGCTCGGGTGGTCATGGCGCCTTCCCTTGCGAGATGTCGGTCGGGGACGGACCGGCGCCGGGCATTCGTCCCCGCCCGGCGCCGGTGTCTGGGGTCACTTGGTCGCTGCGTCCCAGGCGGTGTCCAGCTTGGTCATCTGGCCGGCAATGTCGTCGGAGCTGTACAGCGCCTGGCTGGCCGCGTAGAAGGCGTCGTTGAGGCCCGAGGGCATCGAGTCGTCGTTGGTCGCCCAGCCGAACGCCGAGACCTTGGTGTTCTGCTGCCCGACGTAGGCGTAGGAGTCCTTGAACACCTGGCTGACGGTGACGTTGTAGTCGGCCAGGGTCTTGCCCTTGAGCATCGGGAAGGCGCCGTCGCCCTCGATCAGTGCCTTGTAGTTGTCCGGGTCCAGCGACCAGGCCTCGGCGAAGGCGGTGGCCTTGTCCGGGGCGGCGGTCTTGGCGCTGATGGCCATCGACCCGCCGACGGCGAACGGTACGACCAGCGAGCCGTCATCGGTGGGGGTCATGAACGCGCCGAAGTCGTCGGCGTGGTCCTTGGGTACCGAGCCGAGGAACCAGCTGCCCATCATGTACATCGCGGTCTTGCCGGAGGTGAAGTTCGTGATCGAGTCGGCGTACTTGACCCCGAGCGCCCCGTCCTCGAAGTACCCGTTCTTGGCCAGCGTCCGGTACTTGGCGACCGCCGTCTGAACGTTCGCGTCGCTGAACTTGACCTTGCCGGCGTACCGCTCCTGGAGCCAGTTCGCGTCCTTGCCCAGTACGTCAGCGGACAGGATGCCGACCAGCGGCATGGACGCCGCGAACGGGTCGCCGCCGCCCAGCTCGATCGGAACGATGCCGGCCGCCTTGAGCTTGGCGCACACCGCGACAAAGTCCGACCAGGTCTTGGGCGGCGCGGTGATCCCGGCCTTGGCGAACAGCGTCTTGTTGTAGAACACCATCGGGATGATCTGCGAGTTGGTCGGCGGGATGTAGACCTTGCCCTTGTAGGCGTTGCCCATGGGCAGCAGGAAGTTGGCGTTCACCCAGTTCTGGTCGTACGGCTTGAGCAGGCCGGCCTGGGCGAACGTCGACGGGGTGATGGACTGCAGCAGGTCGGGGAACTGGCCCGAGGCCTGCAGTTGCTTGGCATAGGCGTCCCGGTCGGTACTCGGGGCGACCAACTTCTTGACCGAAACGCCGGGTACCTTCTTCTCGGCGTTGGCGATCGAGGTGTCCCAGAACGACGCGGTCAGGCTGGGGGTCTCAAAGGTGAGATAGGTCAGGGTGGCGCTACCATTCGCGCCGCCAGACGACGCTGCGGAGCATCCGGAGATCAGGGCGAGTCCTGCGGCAAGGCAGGCCGCCAATAGACGATTGTGCCGCATGGAAGTCTCCAAGGGGACGAGGTGACCCGACCGGTGCGGCGGCTCGACGCCGGAGCACTTGTCGGGATAACGTTATCTGGACCACGAGGATAGGCTCACGTTGTGGGGACGTGTCAAGAGTCGATCCGGTAACGACCAGCGGCACCACGAGGAGAGCTGATGACGCTAGCACGGGCCGGTGGGCGCCCCAAGCGGCCGACCATGGTCGACGTCGCCCGCGAGGCAGGGGTTGCGCTGCGCACGGTCTCACGCGTGGTCAACAACGACCCCACGGTGGGGCCGGAGTACGTCGCCAAGGTCCAGGCGGCGATCACGGCGTTGAACTTCCGCCCCGACGAGCGGGCCCGCCAGCTGCGTACCGGCGTCACCGGCACGATCGGCGCCGCAGTCCGCCGCATCGCCGAGGTCAACCCGTTCCTGGCCGCCATCGAACAGACGGCCCGCGCGACGGGGCTGACCCTGCTGGCCTCCTCCACGGACTTCGACGAGGCCAGGGAGCGCGACATCCTGGTCTCCATGTGCCGCCAGCGCCTCGACGGCATCATCGTCGAGCCGATCGGCAACAGCCACGGCTACCTGGAGCCGGAACTGGAAGCGGGCATGCCGGTGGTGGCCATGAACCGGCCCATGAGCGGGATCTCCGTGGACTGCGTCATGTCGGACAACGCGTCGGGTATCGGCATGGCATTCCACCACCTGCACCAGGCCGGGCACCGCCGCATCGCCTACATCGGCGACAGCGAGCGGGTCTTCTCCGGCCGGGAGCGCGCCGCCGCCTTCCGGGCCGCCCTGGTGGCCCACGGCCAGCCGGTGGACGGCCTGGTGCACCCCGGCGACATCACGGCCGAGCGGGTCGCCGTGGCGCTGGATACGGTGCTGACCGGCGCGGATGCGGCGACGGCCCTGGTGACGGGGAACCTGGACACGACCATCGCGGTGCTGCGGCGGCTGGGGCCGCAGGCCGCCTCCCGGGTGGCGATCGTCGGCTTCGACGAGGTACCGCTGGCCGACCTCGTGCAGCCCGCCCTCACCGTGGTCGCCCAGGACACCGTCACTATCGGCCGCACGGCGGTCGAGTTGCTTCGCGCGAGGATGGCCGACCCGTCCCGCCCGGTACAGACCGTGGTCGTCCCGGTTGCCCTGAAAGTCCGCGGCTCCGGCGAAGTACCGCCCCACGGCGCGCTGACCGTCGCCGCCTCCTGACCAACCCTTGACAGAGCGCGGCGGCAGAGCGCAGTCTTCGAAATAACGTTATCTCGACGGGCAAGCGTAACCCCGCCGAGCCGTCGTGGCATGGACAGATCACTCTCCAGCACCGTCCCGCTGTTCTCGATGAGAGGTCCGATTCATGAAGCTTCGAATGCCGCCCCGAGGCGCCGTCGCCATCGCCGCCGTCACGGCGCTGGCCGGCACGATCGTCATCACCACCCTGTCCCGACCGGCTCTCGCGGACACGGTCACCGCGAACCAGGCGTGGCGCATCGCCCAGCAGTACACCGGCGTATGGACCAGCCCACCGACCACGCTGACCAACGGGGAAACCGTCGACGCACCCATGCTGGGCAACGGCGACATCGGGGTCGCCGTGGGCGGTTCGATCACGAACCAGACCATGTACCTCGGGAAGAACGACTTCTTCTCCGGCTCCAGCCACGCGATCAAACCGCTCGGCCGCATCGTCGTCAGCGCCGCCGGGCTGGGCGGCTCGTCGTACAACGTGGTCCAGGACATCGCCCACGCCGAGGTGCGCGGTACCTACACCCTGGGCGGGCAGACCCTGAGCACGACCAGTTGGGTGGACGCGAACGCGGGGCTGTTCGTCACGTCGTTCACGCTGACCGGCGGTGGCGCGCAGAGCATCGGCATCACGCTGCAGAACGGCTCCGGGGGTACCCCGACCGTCGCCACCACGGGCAACGACCTCGACGCCGACGTGGTCGCCGACACCGGTACCGGCAGCGACCCGCACGCCCGGATAGCGGCGCGCACGATCGGCCAGACCCAGTCGATCGCGGGTAACAAGATCACCCTGACCATGCAGCCCGGTACCACGTCCACCCTGGTGGCCGGAATCGTCTCCAGCATCGACGGCTCCTCCTGGCAGGCGAACGCCGACTCGCTGGTCGGCAATCTCGCACAGTCCGATGTGGACAACCACAAGACTGCGCACCGTTCGTGGTGGCAGAGCTACTGGTCACAGTCCTATGTGGAGGTTCCCGACAAGGCCGTGGAGAAGAGCTGGTACGGCTCGCTGTACCTGCTCGGTTGCGTCTCGCGGTCCGGCAAGTACGCGCCCGGGCTGTGGGGCAACTGGATCACCGGAGCCATGAACTGGAACGGCGACTACCACACCAACTACAACTACGAGACGCCGTTCTACGCCGGGTTGTCCACCAACCACATCGCGCAAATGGCCGCCTACGACCAGCCGGTCCTGGACTGGCAGTCCGCGGGCCAGTCGCTGGCGTCGCAGAACGGGTTCACCGGCGTGCTCTACCCGGTCGGCATCTCGCCCAAGGGCACCAGCGCGGACATGAACCTGCACAACCAGAAGTCCAACGCCGCCAACCTCGCCAGCGACATGGTGATGCGCTACGAGTACACCCGCGACACGTCCTACGCGAACACCGTGTACCCCTGGCTCAAGCAGGTGGGCCTGTTCTGGCAGAACTACCTCACCTGGGACGGCAGCCGGTACGTCATCACCAACGACGCCCCGCACGAGGACCAGAGCTACCCGCAGACCAACAGCGGCATGTCGCTCGGGCTGGTACACCTGCTGTTCCAGGGCCTGGTCGACATGAGCACGGCGCTGAACCAGGACTCCGGTACCCGCGCCACATGGCAGAACATCCTCGCGCACCTCAGCGCCCTGCCGACGATGTCGCTGAACGGCCAGACGATCCTGCGGGAGACCGAGGTCGGCAGCGACTTCATCAACGACGGCAACGACATCGACGCCCAGGCGATCTACCCCGGCAGCCTTGTCGGCCTGGACAGCGATTCGACGTTGCAGCAGACCGCCCGCAGTACCATCGGCGCGCTCACCAACGCCTGGGCGGGCGGCAACGCGCCGGCGACCTTCTACGCCGCCGCCGCCCGGGTGGGCTACAACGCCAGCACCATCCTGACGAACCTGCATGACGAGGCCACCAACCAGAGCTACAACAACATGGCGATCCACCACAACGGCGGCGGCATCGAGAACCTCAACGTCACCACGTCGGGCCTCGACGAGATGCTGCTGCAGTCGTTCCAGAACGACGTCAAAGTGTTCCCGGACTGGTCGGCGAACACGAACGCGAAGTTCGGCGACCTGCTCGCCTACGGCGACTTCCTGGTCTCCAGCAGCAGGGCCGGAAACGCCGTGCAGTACATCAGGGTCGTGAGCCAGAAGGGCGGGAACCTCACCGTCACCAACCCCTGGTCCGGCAACGTCGAGGTGTACCGCAACGGCAGCGACACCGGTACCGTGTCCGGATCGAGGCTCACCCTCACGAGTTCGGCCAACGACACCATCGACCTGGCTCCCGCCGGTACGTCGCTGTCGACGATCCAGACCGAGCTGACGCAGCCACTGTTCGGCAGCGGCGGCGGCACCTTCAGTTCCGGCTTCGAATCCAGTGATCCGGCCCCGACGTGGACGAACACCGTTGACACCACCGGCGGCGGGCTGTCCAACGTCACCGGTATCTGCTGCGGACTGACCGGCCCCGAGTTGGGCATCCGTACCGGTGAGAACGCGCACACCGGAAGCGGAGCCCTGATGTACTCCGGCTCCGGGCAGGGCGGTACCGCCGTGTACGCCTACCTGAAGGTCTACGACCTCAGCGGCAGCCCGCTGGCGATCGGTA
>CAZYCD010000182.1:0-10111 GCA_964645345.1 uncultured Micromonosporaceae bacterium | reverse complement strand
TCAGACCGATGGTGTCCACGTGCAGAAAGTCGCAAGCCAGGATGCCCTTGGCCTGCGCGGTGAGGAACTGCGTCCAGGTCGGTCCGGCCCGCCGCGGCGCCGGACCCGCACCGGCCTTCGTCAGGATGGCCCAGATCGTGCTCGTCGCGAGCCGGTACCCCAGCCCGACCAGCTCACCCTGGATACGTCTACACCCCCAGGTCGGATTGTCCCGAGCTGGATCAGGGTCTTCTCGGCGTCGAGGCTCGCGTCCCGACAACGCGGGCCGCCGCCACGTTCACCGAACTCGCCCAAGCGATCTGACCCCAGACCCAGCCGAATTCCGCACGTCCGCCGGGGCCCACAACGAACCGCGACCCGGTCTGGCCGGTGTTGCCCCGGCTGGACCGCCGGTGAATCGCCCGATCTGGCCAACGGCCGACCGGGGGTCCCACCAGCAGGCGACTCCTCAGGCCGGGTAGATCGTTTGAGCGGACGTGGGCCGTGTTCGAAACGGGGATCGATGACCAGCCAGCGAGGAGAGGAGCTGGTCCGAACCCGCGACGCGCCGCAACGGGCCAGTCTGCTGGAATTGATCTTCGACCTCGCGTACGTCGCCGCCATCGCGGCGATCTCGCTGCGGCTGTCCGGCAACGCCACCCCCACTGGGGCCGCCCGGCTTCTTGTACTGCTGATGGCGATCTGGTGGACCTGGACGACCACTGCGGTGCTGGCCGACTTCTTCGACCCGCAGCGACGGCCGATCCAAGTCGTGATCATCGGCACGATGTTCGGCACCGTCCTGCTGGCGGCCACGCTCCCGTTCGCGTTCGGCTCGCTCGGGTGGGCGTTCGCCGGGGCGTACGTGGCCCTGCACGTCGGCCGCGGCGTGGTCCTGCTGTCCGTGCTGAGCGACAGTCAGGTCCGGGCCCGCGCGGCACGGTTCCTGTTCTGGTTCGTCGTGTCCGGGATCTTCTGGATGCTCGGTGCGTTTACCGCTGGCTCGGCGCGTTTCGCCTGGTGGCTGGCGGCGATTACGATCGACTACGTCGCCGCTGCCACACGTTATCCGGCACCGCGGCTCGGCCGGGTGCCGTCCCAACAATACGAGCAGGCCAGCGCCGGCCATCTCGGCGAGCGGTACCAGCAGATCATCATCCTCGCGCTCGGGGACCTACTCCTCGTGCCCACGCTGCGCCTCGGCAGCACCGCATTCACCCCCGCGCGGGTCGCCGCATTTCTGATCACGTTCACTACCACCCTGCTGCTGTGGCAGATCTACGTCTTCCGGTCCGGTGCGACCCTCCAAGTGGCGATCAACCTAAAGCCCGCTCGGATCTCGCGGTCGACCCCCTACACCCATTTCCTCATGGTTGCCGGCGTCGTGTCCACCGCCGCCGGTTTCGACCTGGTCATCAACCGACCAACCGGGGACACACCGGTGAACTGGGTCACGCTCATCGTCAGCGGTCCGATCCTGTTCCTCGCCGGCCGCAGCATCTTCGGGTACGTAGTCTTCCAGATCTTCGCCTGGTCCCGGCTGGCCTGGATAGCGGTGCTGATCGCGGCCGCACCGGCGGTGGCGCTCCTGCCACCGCTGCTCGCCATCACCACCACCACGGCAGTTCTGTGCGGAGTCATTGCCTCCGACGCGATCCGCGCGCGCCGAGACAGGCGCACCCTGCCCGAGGTCATCTCGTCGCACGGCTAGACAATCGCGAGCACAGATGGTCCAGGTTCGGACGTTCCTTGGAAAGGCGGCCGAGCTCCGTGAGCGTGCAGGCCGGCGGCCGTCGCTGCCGAGGTGGAAGCCGTGTGGTGAGACTGGTTTCGGCCTGAACAGACGAGCAGTCCACGAGTGCCACAGGTCCACAGTGGACAGCTGGCCAAGCCCTTTCACGACCAAGTTCGCAGCCCTGCATTGGAACCACGGCCGTCCTTGGCGTCGGGCACCAGGGGCGGGCTCAGTCGCCGGGCGCGGGCCTGTCGGGAGTGCCGCCGACCATGTTCTGCAGCCGGGTAATGAGGCGACCCATAGGCTCCTGCTGGTACCTGCGCTCCCGACGCTGGGCCAGGGCCATCTTCTGTCGCGCCCGTGACCCGCCCTGGTAGCGCCAGCGTGCCCACGGCGAGTGCGGCCGAGCCAGTCGTACCGCCCCGATCACCGCGACCACCGACAGCACCGGCACGAACAAGCCCAGCAGTCCTGTCCAGATCTTCCCTTTCAGCAGCGCGACCAGTGCGAAGGCCAGGGTGACCAGAAGGAGCAGTGACGCGGCCATCGCGACGAGGGGACTCCAGCCTCCGGCGACGCCGTGGTGCAGCGCCTGCTCGGCGGCCAGATCCGGGCGCAGCCCGAACAGCAGCGCCGCCGTCACGGCCAGCGCCACGAACACAGCGTGGACGGAGGTGCGCCCAACGTCGCTCCAATACACGTCCTGCAGGTGCAGGATCAGTGCGAACTCGTCGAGCACCAGGGCCGAGCCGATGCCGAACACGCCGGCGGTCGCCGACTCCGCGGCCACCATCCGGTCGGGCACGGCGTACCCGGCCACGCCGCCGCCAACCATGAGCACCACCCCGTACACCATGTGGTGGATGTGCAACCTGCCCGGCTTCGTGTCGGCCGGCCGCCTCCGGGCCTTGGCCCGCAGCAGCCGCACCGCCACCCGAACGCCGCCGAAGCTGCCGGCGAACGCGAGGAAGAAGCAGAACAGGGGCAGGTGTCCGGTCTCGACTACGGTGTGGTGGAACCAGCGACCCATCGCACTTCCCTCGAACGCCCGTGTCGCAACGCCTCAGGCGGAGTCCGGAGCTTTGACGCTGCCGGGGGTCAGCGGGTGGACAGGTGGGAAGTCCCCGCCGACCTGCTCCCGCCAAGCCACGATCCAACGGCCCTGGCTCTTGGGGTCGACCCCACCGCTGTGCTCGCGGGGTTGGGTGTGGCCGACCAATCGGCGCAGGTCCAGCGCGGTGTGCCGACGGCCGCGGAAACGTTCGTTTGGTGGTCCGAGCGAGCATCCGCCGACACGATCGGTCGCGTCGATGCCCGGCACGCAGGTCAGGCTTCCGCTCGTGTCGGGTCCGGCCGACGCCCGCTGCCGCGCAGGCGGGCGGGGACGTTCTCCCTCGGGGCCAGGCAGCGGCAGCCAGACCCAGGCACGGCGCAACCGGCCGAGCCCCGGCACGGTGCCGGGCAGCCCGGGCTCTGTGTGCCTGCCGGACGCCAGAGCGGACACAGCTACCTGGCTGGCTGGCTGACCATGGTCATCACATGGGCCGTCCACGGGGCGACCAGCCGGCCGTCCACTTCACCACGCACGTACCGGTAGAAGTTGGGTGTGTTCATGTGGACGTCAAGCGCCGGCTGATCGGTCCAGTTCTCGTAGAAGAACATCAACGCAGGGTCGGCGCGGGACTGGTAGAGGTCGTAGCTTAGGCAGCCGGGCTCAGCCCTGGTCGGACCAACCATGGTGAGGTGGACCCGACCGACCTCGTCGACCTGGTCAGACTTGATGGTGAAGAACGGGACGAGAGTCACCTGCGCGGGATTGCTCGCCGTCGGTCGCGGCCGATCCGGGTTGGTGTCCGGGCTGGACAGTGGTCGGGCGTAGCTGAGCATCGCGGGGGCGACTAGATTGGGCGCGGCCCGCTCGTCCAGCAACCTGCGGACGTCTGCGCTGGCCATGTGCCGGTCGAAGGCCGCCTGGTCGCTCCAGTTGGCGAGGACGTAGAACGCGGCTGGGTTGTTCTTCAGCCGGTGCAGGTCGTAGCTGAGGTTCCCGCCGGAAGCGCGGGAGGGCTGGACCAGGTGCAGCAGCGCGTCGCAGACGTCCGATTCCCGGCCGGGCTTCGCGACGAACTGCGCGAGAACGGTCAACTGGTCGGGTGCGGGCGAGCGCAGCTGCTCGTCTCCTCCCGCGGTTGCGAAGGCGGTCATCCGCTTCCTCGTTTCGTTCGATCCTTTGCGTGCGGTGCTGGGCGCAGAGCGCCGCCGTGCCGGTCTCCTGACCAACCCTGTGACGCACGACGGTGAAGCCCTGGCGACGACGACGTGTTGGAGCCGACTCGCACCGGTCCGGCCCTGGCCGGCTCGCGCGGCCCTGCCTCACCGTGCTCGACCGACGGCGTCACGGGTGCAGCACCGCTTTGATCAGGCCGTCTTCGCGCCGGTCGAATCGCCGGTACAGGTCGGGCGCGTCGGCGAGCGTGCCGTGGTCCCCTCGCATCCGTCTGCCGAAGAACCGAACTCGTCGACCCGAAGCGTCGAAACGCGTTTCCCCCGATCGGCGCCGTTCATGCCGGCGTGCCCCGACGCGCGACTGCAGACTCGGACCGAGGCCAACCCGCCAGCGGGCCGCTCGACCGTGGACTAGACGCGCAAGCGGTGCCAGTCTCCGTCACCAGCGCCTCCAGGGTCGCGAACACCTTTGCCTCGAGATGGTGGCCGGCGCGGGTCGTCCGTCCGACAGGTCGAGCACCTTTCCGGCTCCTCCGCGCCGCCACACGGCCTACCGGCACGCACCCACACGGACCCTGCAACGCAACACACGAACCCTCGCCTGTACCAGAGGATTCGTCTGTGCGCCCGGAACCTGGGTCTAGCGAACGACGGAGCGCTTTCCTTCGGCAGCGCCTCGATGAGGGTGCGCGGCATGTTGACGGTGTCGGCGATGACCTGGCAAGGGGTGAGGGCAATCCATTTGGGTGACGGAGATGTCCTCGAAGCGTGGGGCCCGGAACATTTCCACGAAGACCAGCGGCTGGTCTCCGGTGTTCTCGACGTAGTGGCCGTAGGCGAAGGGCACGTAACCGACGTCGCCGGACTGGAAATCGAAGGTCCGGGCGGCGGCCGTGGCGGCGAACACGGTCATGCGTCCGGTTCCGGACAGCTAGTACTGCCACTCGTCGTTGTTGGGGGATCCCGGGCAGCTGGCCGGTATCGACCAGCTCCTGGCGGCGCCAGTTGTAGATCGTCTGATCGCTCACCTGAAGATCACGAGCCAGGTCGGCGACCGACCGGCCAGCCTTCAACAAGTCCAAAGCCTTACGGCGGAACTCGGGCAGTAACTCCTCGGCACGTCTCTCCTCAACGAGCGACGAGCATGAGATCAACCAAGCCGGCTCCACCACTTCCGGGAACATCAAATCCTCCGTGAAACCGGGGGGACCTCACCTGGCCATCGTGCCGTTCCTGCGCCAGGGCGTGGTGCACCAGCCACCGCGCCGCCCGCTTGTCGACCGTCAGATAGGGGAAGGAGGGAAGGGTAGGGGTGTGGACGCAGGGTAATGGGTTGCCCATGAGTGATGTGATCAGTCCGGACCCGGTCACCCAGTGGCTGCCCGCGCACCTGCCAGCGTACCTGTCCAACGGGCTGGTGGGGATGCGGCTGGGCACCCTTCCCTGGACCCGTGGGGTGACCACCATCAACGGGTTCGAGGGCATGGACACGACCATCGACGTGGAGGCCATCGCGCAGGCACCGCACGTCCTCGGTGGTGACCTCTCGATCGGCCGGGTCGCACTGTCCACCTCACCGGAACGCGCCACCCCGGGCCAGACCCGCTACGACTTCTCCTGCGCCGAACTGCACACCTCCTTCCACTTCGAAGGCGACGACGCCTCCGCCGAGGCCGGCGCGCTCACCTTCTGCAGCCGGACCCGACCCAGCCTGGTGCTGCAGGAGGTATTCGTGGTGGTGAACCGGGACTGCGACGTGAGCCTTGCGGCGATCGTGGATCCCCGGGAGATCCCTGGTAGCTGGGTTAACCGCGAGGTGAACCCGTCGCCCGTACTGCCCGACCCGGTCGACGGGATGCTGCAGTGGCGCAGCCACGGCGACCTCAGCACGTGCGGGGTTGCATACCTGACCGAACTGTCGCCCGCCGAGGGAGGCATTCGAGAGTTCGATCGCAGCCAGATCGGCCCGCTGACCACGACCTACTCGTGGCGGGCCCGTGCGGGAACCCGGTACCGGTCGCGCCGCATCGTCAGCCTGGTGCCCCAGGCCATCCACCACGAACCACACATCCAGGCCATCCGCCTGCTGGAGCAGGGGCGGCGGATCGGCTTCGACCGGCTGCGCGAGGACAACCGCGCGGAGTGGTCGGATCTGTGGAAAGGCCGGGTGGTCCTGTCCGGGGCCCCCGAGCGGTGGCAGGCGATGGCCGACGCCGCCTTCTTCTACCTGCACACCTCCACCCACCCCTCAGCACCCAGCAGCAGCGCCGTGTTCGGGCTGGCCTACTGGCCGAACTACCACTATTACCGGGGCCACCTCATGTGGGACATGGAAACCTTCGCCGTGCCCACCCTGACCCTGACCAATCCCGCGGCGGCCCGTGGCATTCTCAGCTTCCGACGCAGCCGCATCGGCGGCGCCCGCGCCAACGCGGCAGCCGCCGGCTTCGAAGGGTTGCAATACCCGTGGGAGAGCAGCATGCGCTACGGGCAGGAGGCGGCACCGGTCGACGCCGCCACCGCCGGTTTCGAGCGGCATGTCGGCAAGGACATCGCCATCGCCTTCGCCCGGTACGTGCACGCCACCGGCGACCGCGAATTCGCCAGCGAAATGGCCTGGCCCGTCATCTCCGGGGTCGCCGAGTTCATCTGTAACCGCACGCAGCACACCGCGCGCGGCTACGAATATCCGGAGGTCATCGGCGTCGCCGAGACCGAGTCGCCGGTGAACAACAACGCGTTCGTCAACATGGCCGCCGCCATCACCCTGCGCGAGGCGGCGACACTCGGCCGGATGCTCGGACGGGGCACCCCGGACGCCTGGGACGAGGTCGCCGCGGGGATCGTCCTGCCGATCGACCAGGACAGGGGCGTCATCCTCAACCACGACGGCTACCGCCCCGACGAGAAGGGTGGGGAGACGCCGGAGGCCCCGGCCGGGCTGTTCCCCCTCGGCTTCGAGACGGACCCCGACACCGAACGCCGGACGCTGGAGTTCTACCTCAAGTCAGCCCACCGGTACGCCGGGCAGCCTATGCTGTCGGCGATGCTCGGCGTGTACGCCGCGAGGGCCGGTGACCGTGACGCGGCGCTCGACCTGTTCGAACGCGGCTACGCCGACTTCATTGTCAACCCGTTCCGGATCACCGCCGAGTTCAGCCCGAAGGTGTTCCCGGAGCGCACCATCGCCGGCCCGTTCACCGCCAACCTGGCCGGGTTCCTCACCGCCTGCATCTACGGACTGCCCGGCCTCAAAATCGGTCCCGGCGAGCCCGAGTCGTGGTGCAGACGCCCGGTCACCATGCCAACTGGGTGGGACGGGGTGAACGTGCAGCGCCTGTGGGTGCGAGGGCGGCCGGCGAGCCTGACGGCCGAACACGGCGCCGAGCACGCCCACCTCGCTGTCGACGACTCGCGCGACGGATGACCACCGTGGCACCCGGCCGACAACGCCGCAGGCCGCCCTGGTGACCCCTCCGGTTGCGGCGTCCCTGAGACCGCGGTGGTCAGGCCACCCGTTCATGCCGGAAACCGCATGGACTACCTGCGATGGGCGATCGGAGTATCGGACAGAAGGCGGTGACGTGCAGGCGCTACTCGTGTGGAAGTCGACCGAGATCATCTACCCGAGGAGACGCACGTGCGGGTCAGCGCCGCATTCAACCGGTCCGGCTCTGGGCCTTCGGCACCTACACCGAACTGGAGTCCTACCTGTCCTGCGTACCGAGTCGACGGTGGTAGCCAAATGCGGTGAGGGCGAGTAGGGCTAGTAGGGCTAGGCAGATGCCGACGCTCGCACCTAGCAAGACGGGTAGCCCGGGTGAGACGCCGCCGGGTATGACGAGCAGCACGAACACCGCGGACACCACTGCGGCAATGCGGCGGATCCGGTGGGATCCGGCGGCGGCCAGCGGGATGAGGCCCCAGAGCAGGTACCAGGGATGCACCACCGGGCCGAGTACCACCAGTGCCGACAGGCACAGGCCTAGGGCGGCCACGGCACCGATCTGCGCGCCATGGCGCACCAGGAGTACGGACAGCGCCGCTGCCGCGGTCAGGCCGGCGAGCCAGAAGGCTTGTCTGGTCTGGTCGACGCTCGCGTGTCCCCACGAATGCAGGGCCTGACCCGAAAGGTTCCCAAGGTCGGTCGTTACCGACATCCAGGTGTGCGCGCGGGTGGGGGTGTTCAGTGCCCGTACCCAGCCATAGCCGGTGCCGGACAAGGCGGTGACGGCGGCTGTGGTGGCCGAGGCGGTGAGCACGGCGGCGCAGGCGGCGCGCAGCCATCTGAACCGTCCGGCCAGGCGGCCGGCCCAGATCGGCACGACGAACGCGAGGGCAACAGCGCCGGGCGCCTTGACCAACCCGGCTAAGGTGATCATCACGACGCCCAGCCACGGACGCCCGCGCAGCACCAAGACCAGCCCTACGGTCATGAGCCCGAGCATCAGGGCGTCGTTATGGGCATCGGCCAGCAGGTGCAGCAGTACCAGGGGGTTGATGACACCCAGCCAGAAAGCGGCGGCTGGATCGACGCGGCAGGCGCGGGCGAGACGAGGAACCGACCAGGCGATGAGGCCGACGCCGCCCAGTGCCAGGATCCGCATGCCGATGAATCCGGAAACGGTGTCGTACCTGGTCAGTCGGGCAACCGCAGCGGTCAGGTCCAGGAACACCGGGCCGTAGGGCGTTGTGGTGTGTTGCCAGATGGCGGGGACGTTGGCGGCCAGTTGCCCACCCAGCGCATCGGGCCCGAGCTTGTACGGGTCAATTCCGGCCACGGTCATCGCACCCTGGGCAATGTAGCTGTACACATCCCCACTGAAGATCGGGGCGGTCAACGCGAAGGGCATGACCCAGCACACGCCCGTGCGCATCAGCTGGCCGACCGAAGGCCCGTCCGGGCGGCGGACCAAGACGCCGAGGTTCCACCACGACACGACGAGCAAAGTCAGCCCGACGTACACCATGGCTGTCGTGGGCACCGTCGGCGGATGTAGCTGTTCAATTCCCGCTAGAAGCGGCGTTCCACCATTCGCGGGCGCAACACCGGCCAGTTGTCCGCCAGCGGCGATCAGCACCGCACCGGAGAGGCCGAGCCACCGCCAGAAGCGGATGACGTACCGGTGCCTCGCCGTCACCGCGTCGAGCATCACCACAGCGATCGCAGTGGCCGGATTCGGGCGGCCACCGTCGGATCCTGAACGGCCGCATCGTGTTCTCCAGCGACGTTTCGTCGAGCAAACCGGTTACCAGGGCTGCGCGGCGATAAGGGCAGCCCGGGCAGTGAGGCGAGGTAAACGGCACAGCTGCAAGCACGGTGGCCAGCAACCATCGAGCACCACTCCCGTCCGCATCACCAAACGCTGTCATCGGGCCCTCGGGTATCCAACCTCCGTACCCCTGAAGGGCGATAGGGAACTTGATCTCGGCCAACACAGAGCCGTATCTCCGCCGCCGGTGTCCGCGTAGGGATTCAGGTGACGGCGGGTCGACCGTGCTCAGGCGTCCGGCACGAGTTTCCTAAATCGCGACGCGTTGCGCGTGAGGTTCCGAAAATGCCTACCCGTCTGGATCTGATGTGACAGGAACATGCCGCGCGTGACGGGCGGCTGCAGGGCGGTCCGCGTGACCCCCGGGCCGGCGCCGCCGTTCCCGCGCCCGACGTGCCCGATGCCGGGCTGCCGCCCGGCAGGGCATCACACTGGACGCGGAACCGCCGTCGCTGCCAACGGGCACGTGCCGGTTGACCGTCACGCCCGGGCCGCCGTGAAACATGCAACGGTGCAGGACCCTTCGCCGACCCAAGGCCGACAGCCCGCCCTGGCCTTGCCGCATCCACCACACACCGTTTCCTGCGACTGATGCCACGACACCGGAAGATCTGAGCATCATTGCAGCGCTGATGGCCATGGTGACTGGAAGCTCGGAGTCATGCTGGCGTGGCCAGCGGGGCCAGGCTGCCGATCAGGCCTGCCCGATCTGGGCCGGCTGGCGCGAACCAGACCCGCAACCCGCGATCGCAAGTCAGGATCGGGTTATGGCTCCGATTAGCCGGGGACGGTTGTCCAGCTGGGTGCTTGCCATAGCCGCCGCCCTTTCAACGACCGCAGGCGTGCCGGTCGACCGACTGGCCGCCCAGCGGCGCGTGGACGGTCAACCGAGTACCGG
>CAZYCD010000181.1:0-10121 GCA_964645345.1 uncultured Micromonosporaceae bacterium | reverse complement strand
TGGGCTCCGGCCGGGTGGTCTTCCTCGCCGGGCAGACCGCGCTGGACGGGTCGGGGCGCGTCGTCGGCGGCACCGTGGTCGAGCAGTTCGAGCGGGCGCTAAGCAACCTGCTGCTGGCGCTGGCGGCGGCCGGCGGAGCGCCCGGCGACCTGGCGAGCCTGACCATCTACCTCGTGGACATGGACGACTACCGGGCCAACGCGCGGGCGATCGGCGCCGTGTGGCGGCGGCTGGTGGGCGACGGGTACCCGGCGATGGCGGCGGTCGGCGTGACCCGCCTGTGGGACGCGCAGGCGGTGGTCGAGGTGCAGGGCTACGCCGTTCTGCCGGACTGAGCGCAGCCGGAGCCGGTTTGTGGCGGAGGCGAGCACAGTCACAGCTTCACGGACTGAGCGCCAGCCGCCGCCTGGAGACCGGTCACCGCGGCGACGTGCCGGTGTGCGGGGGGCGCGAGCCGCTCGTTGAGCTCGAAGAAGATGTCGGCCGCCCGGTACCCGCGCCAGTCGGCGGGCAGCAGCTCGGGCGCGAGCCCGGGGTCGAGGTACGGCAGCCGCCGCCAGTGGGTGAGTACCTGCACGTAGTCGGCAAAGGCGGCGGCGTCGTCCTCGCGCCGCCGGCGCCGCCAGCGGGCGAGTACCGGCCCGAACGTCGACACGAAGTCCTCGTACATCCGCTCCAGGGCCTGCAGGTCCCACCACGCGGCGACCTGCTCGGGCTGCGGCCGGAAGGCGACGTACTCCGCCCGGAACAGATCGACGTACCCGGTGAGCCGGCTGCCGGCCAGCATGTCCCGCACCTCCGGCTCCACGTGGGCCGGTGCGATCCACACCCCGGAGGCGACGGTACCGAAGCCGAGCCAGGACAGCCGCGAGCGCAGCTGGTGCCGCTTGTCGCGCTCGGTCTCCGGGACGCTGAACACGGCGACCAGCCAGCCGTCCTCGCCCGCCGCGCGGGGACGCTCGAAGATGCGCCGGTCGCCCTCCAGCAGGATGGAGCGGGCCCGGTCGGACAGCCCGTACCCGGCCGCACCGTCGACCTTCTGCGCGACGAGCAGCCCGCGCCGCTTGAGTCTGGAGATCGAGGACCGCACCGCCGGCTCGTCCACGCCCAGCTCGGCCATGAGCCTGATCAGCGCGCTGACGCTGAGCCAGCCGCCGGCCTCGCGCGCGTAGAGCCCGTAGATGGTGACGATGAGGGCGCGGGGTCGGGTACCCCTCGCCTCGGCGGGATCCTCACTGACCTGGACCGGCACGCGCGGAAGTGTATCGGTTCCGGTACGGCCGTGCGGGCGGACGCTATGCCGCGACCTTGACTGTCGTCATGAGAAATGCATAGCCTGGGGCAGCCGGCCGATCCCGGGGTACGACTCGAAGAGGAGTCGCCATGTCGCTGTCAACCTCGGCACACGTCGACACGTTCTGCCGCGACAACCTCCCGCCCGAGGACGAGTGGCCCGAGCTGCGCTTCGACCTGCCGGGCCTGCAGTACCCGCAGCGGCTCAACTGCGCGGTGGAGCTGCTCGACTCGGTGGCCGACCGGTGGGGACCCGACCGTCCCTGCCTGCTCGCCCCGGGAGCCGACGTCTGGACCTACGGGGACCTCGTGCGGGTGTCCAACCAGATCGCCGCGGTACTGGTCGAGGATCACGGCATCGTGCCCGGCAACCGGGTGCTGCTGCGCGGCCCCAACAACCCCTGGCTGGTCGCGTGCTGGTTCGGCGTGCTCAAGGCGGGCGGCGTCGTGGTCACCACGATGCCGCTGCTGCGCCCCGGCGAACTCGTCACGATCGCGGACATCGCCGCCGTCGACCTCGCCCTGTGCGACGCGCGGTTCACCGGCGACCTGCACGCCGCCGCCATCCCCGGGCTGCGCACCATCGAGTACGGCGGCGCGGGCGGGCTGACCGCCGCCGCGGCGGCGAAGTCCGGGTCGTTCAACGCGGCGGACACCGCTGCCGACGACGTGGCGCTGCTCGCCTTCACCTCCGGCACCACCGGCCGGCCCAAGGCCACCATGCACTTCCACCGCGACGTGCTGGCCAACGCCGACACCTTCTCGGCGCTGGTGCTGCGCCCCGAGCCGGACGACCTGTTCACCGGTACCCCGCCGCTGGCCTTCACCTTCGGCCTCGGTGGACTCGTGGTGTTCCCGTTGCGGGTCGGCGCCTCGACGCTGCTGGTGGAGAAGGCGACCCCGGCGGAGCTGGCCGAGCTGATCGCCGGGTACCGGGTGACCGTGTGCTTCACCGCGCCCACCGCGTACCGGGCGATGCTGGCCGCGGGCATGGCCGACCGGCTGTCCTCGCTGCGCCGCGCGGTATCCGCCGGCGAGCACCTGCCCGCCGCCACCTGGCTGGCGTTCCGCGACAGCACGGGAATCGAGCTCATCGACGGCATCGGCTCCACCGAGATGCTGCACATCTTCATCGCGTCCGCCGACGGGGACATCCGGCCGGGCTCGACCGGCCGGGCGGTACCCGGGTACATCGCGGCGGTGGTCGACGAGTCCGGCGAGGTCGTACCGCCGGGGACACTGGGCCGGCTGGCCGTCAAGGGCCCGACCGGATGCCGGTACCTGGCCGACGACCGGCAGCGGCAGTACGTCCAGAACGGCTGGAACATCACCGGCGACACCTTCGTCATGGACGAGGACGGCTACTTCTGGTTCCAGGCGCGCAGCGACGACATGATCGTCTCCTCCGGGTACAACATCTCGGGTCCGGAGGTGGAGGAGGCGCTGCTCGCCCATCCCGACGTCGCGGAGTGCGGCGTGGTGGGGCTGCCGGACGAGGCGCGCGGGCAGCTGGTCACCGCGTTCGTCGTGCTGCGCGGCGGCGTGGCCGGCGACGAGGCGCTGACCAAGGAGCTGCAGGACTTCGTGAAGCAGCGGATCGCCCCCTACAAGTACCCGCGGCGCATCGCCTACGTCGCCGAGCTGCCCAAGACCGCAACCGGCAAGCTGCAGCGGTTCCGGCTGCGCCAGCAGGCGCCGGCCGCCACCGAGGCGGGCCCGTGCGCATAGCCGTCATCGGGGGCGGCCCCGGCGGCCTCTACTTCGCCGCCCTGGCCAAGCAGCTCGGGCCGCACCACGACATCACGGTGTGGGAGCGCAACGCGGCCGACGACACCTTCGGCTTCGGCGTCGTCTTCTCCGACGAGACCCTCGGCGGCATCGAGCACGCGGACCCGACGATCTACCGGCGCATGGAGCGCGAGTTCGCGCGGTGGGACGACATCGACGTGCACTACCGGGGCGAGACCGTCACCAGCGGCGGCCACGGCTTCGCCGCGATGAGCCGGCGCCGGCTGCTGGAGATCCTGCAGGAGCGCTGCGCCGGGCTCGGCGTGGCCGTGCACTTCCGGTCCGAGGCCCCGGACGTGGCGGCGCTGTCCGCGAGCCATGACCTCGTCGTCGCCGCCGACGGGCTCAACTCGGCCGTCCGGTCGCGGTACGCGCACGCCTTCGGCCCGAGCCTGGACCGGCGGGCGTGCCGGTACATGTGGCTGGGTACCAGCCGGGTGTTCGACGCCTTCACCTTCGACATCCGGCAGACCCCGCACGGCGTGATGCAGGTGCACGGGTACCCGTACGACGCGCACGGCAGCACGTTCATCGTGGAGATGAACGAGGACGTGTGGCGCGCGGCCGGCTTCGACGCCTTCGCCGCGGCGCCGCTCGCGGCCGGGGAGTCCGACGAGAAGTCCATCGCGCGGATCCGGGAGCTGTTCGCCGACATCCTCGACGGCCACCGGGTGATGGCGAACAACTCTAAGTGGATCAACTTCACGACCGTGCGCAACCGGCACTGGCGGTACGGCAACATCGTCCTGCTCGGCGACGCCGCGCACACCGCGCACTTCTCCATCGGGTCCGGTACCAAGCTGGCCATGGAGGACGCCCTGGCGCTGGCCGCCTGCCTGCACGAGCACGGCGACCTGGACGCCGCCCTGACGGAGTACGAGACCGAGCGCCGGGCGGTCGTGCTGTCCACGCAGCGGGCCGCGCAGGCCAGCCTGGAATGGTTCGAGAACCTCGGCCAGTACCTCGACCAGGAGCCCCTGCAGTTCGCGTTCAACATCATGACCCGCAGCCGGCGCGTCACGTACGACAACCTCCGGCTGCGTGACCCCGAGTTCGTCCGCCAGGTCAACGCCGCGTTCGCCGCCCGGCAGCCCGGGTACCGGCCGGACGCGGCCGACACGCCGCCGATGTTCCAACCCTTCCGCCTCGGCGGGCTGGAGCTGGCCAACCGCGTGGTGGTGTCCCCGATGGACATGTACCGCGCGACCGACGGCATGCCCGACGACTTCCACCTGGTGCACCTGGGCGGCAAGGCGCTCGGCGGCGCCGGACTGGTGATGACGGAGATGGTCTGCGTGTCGGCCACCGGCCGCATCACCCCGGGCTGCACGGGCATCTGGAGTGACGAACAGGCGGCGGCGTGGCGCCGGCTGACCGACTTCGTGCACCGCGAGAGCGCCGCGAAGGTCGGCATCCAGCTCGGCCACTCCGGCCGCAAGGGCTCGACCCGGCTGATGTGGGAGGGCATCGACCTGCCGCTGGCCGACGGGAACTGGGAGGTGGTCGCGCCGTCGCCGCTGCCGTACAAGCCGGGCGTCAACCAGGTGCCCCGGGAACTGACCCGCGAGGACCTGGCGCGGATCCGGCAGCAGTTCGTGGCCGCCGCCCGGCGCGCCGACGCGGCAGGCTTCGACCTGCTCGAGCTGCACTGCGCGCACGGGTACCTGCTGTCCTCGTTCATCTCGCCGGTCTGCAACCGGCGCACCGACGGGTACGGCGGCGACCTGGACGCCCGGCTGCGGTACCCGCTGGAGGTGTTCGCCGCGATGCGGGAGGTGTGGCCGGCGGCCAAGCCGATGACCGTGCGGATCTCCGCGACCGACTGGGTGGACGGCGGGATCACGGGCGAGGACGCGGTGAGGATCGCGGCCGGGTTCCAGGCGGCCGGCGCGGCCGCGATCGACGTGTCGACCGGTCAGGTGACGCCCGACGAGGCCCCCGCCTTCGGCCGCTCGTACCAGACACCGTTCGCCGACCGGATCCGCAACACGGTGGGCATCCCGACGATCGCGGTCGGGGTCATCTCCTCCTACGACGACGTGAACTCGTTGCTGCTGGCCGGCCGGGCCGACCTGTGCGCGCTCGGTCGGGTACACGTCTACGACCCGAACTGGACGCTGCACGCCGCGGCGGAGCAGGACTACGACGGCCCCGGCGCGGTGTGGCCCGATCCGTGGAAGGCGGGCCGCCGCCGGCCGCAGACCGGCCGTACCGACGGCCCCAAGCCCCGGCTGCAACTGGTCCGGGAGGGGCAGCCGGCCACCCGGCACCAGCGGTGGCGCCCGCTGGACAAGGAGCACCGATGAGCGGCCTGCTCGACGCTGACCAGTCGCGGTACGTGGAGTGGGTACGCGACGTGGCCGTCACCCACCTGCTGCCGCTGGCGGCGCGCGGTACCCCGGGCCGCGTCAACCGCCCGCTGCTTGCCGCGATGGGGGAGCACGGCCTGCTGCGCGGCCTGTACGGCGGCGCACCCGACCAGCCCCCGGCGGACGCCGCGGCCATGCAGCTGTGCCTGCTGCGCGAGACGATCGCCCGGGTCTGCGTCGAGGCGGAGACCGCGCTCGCGCTGCAGGGGCTCGGCAGCTACCCCATCCTGCAGTCCGGCAACCGGGACACGGTACGGCGGTGGATCCCCGGCGTCGTGCGCGGCACGACCGTGTGTGCCTTCGCGTTGACCGAGCCGGAGGCCGGTTCCGACGCCGCGGCGCTCTCGCTGCGGGCCGAGCCCGACGGGGACGGCTGGCGGCTGTCCGGCGAGAAGCTCTGGATATCCAACGCCCCCGAGGCCGACGTGTACACGGTCTTCGCGCGGACCACGCCGGGCGCGGGCGCCCGCGGCGTCACCGCGTTCGCCGTGGCCGGCGACGCCGGCGGCCTGTCCGGCGAGCACCTCGACCTGCTCTCGCCGCACCCGATCGGGCGGCTGCGCTTCGACGGGGTCCGGGTCGGGCCGTCCGACGTCCTCGGCCAGGTGGACGCCGGCTTCCGGGTCGCGATGCGCACGCTCGACCTGTTCCGGCCCAGCGTCGGGGCGTTCGCCGTGGGCATGGCCCAGGCGGCCCTCGACGCGACCCTGGACCACGTGTCCAGCCGGCACGCGTTCGGCGGCCCGCTGTCGCAGCAGCAGTCGGTCGGGCACACGCTGGCCGACCTGGCCACCCAGCTGCAGGCCGCACGCCTGCTGGTGTACGCCGCGGCGCGCGCCTACGACACCGGCGCCGCCCGCGGTGACGTCACCCGCTCGGCCGCGATGGCCAAGCTGTTCGCTACCGAGGCGGCGCAGACGATAGTCGACCGGTGCGTGCAACTGCACGGCGCGCGTGCGCTGCAGCGCGGCCACCTGCTCGAGCACCTGTACCGCGACGTGCGCGCGCCGCGCATCTACGAGGGCGCCTCCGAGGTGCAACGCTCCATCATCGCCCGCGAGCTGTTTCGGGAGAGGACCGCGCAGTGAACCGGTTCCGCGCCTCCGCACCGCTGACGACGCGGTGGGAGCATTTCGACTTCGCGGTGGACGGCCCCGTCGCGACGCTGACCCTCAACCGGCCGGACAAGCTCAACGCGCTGACCTTCGAGGCGTACGCCGACCTGCGCGACCTGCTCACCGAGCTGCCCCACCACGGTGGGGTCAAGGTCCTGGTGATCCGGGGCGAGGGGCGCGGCTTCTGCGGCGGCGGCGACGTCAACGAGATCATCGGCGAGCTGATCGCGATGAAAGCCGACGACCTGATGCGGTTCACCAAGATGACCGGCGAGGTGATCCGCGCGATGCGCGAGTGCCCGGTACCGGTGATCGCACGGATCCACGGCATCGCGGCCGGCGCCGGCTCGGTGATCGCCCTGGCCGCCGACTTCCGGGTGGTCGGCCGGTCCGGCCGGTTCGCCTTCCTGTTCACGAAGGTCGGGCTGTCCGGTGGCGACATGGGCGCCGCGTATCTGCTGCCGCGCGTGGTCGGGCTCGGCCGCGCCACGCAGCTGCTGATGCTCGGCGACACCATCGATGCGGAGACCGCCGACCGGTACGGGCTGGTCTCCCGGCTGGTACCCGACGAGGAGCTGGACGACGCGGTCGCCGCGCTCGCCGCCCGGCTCGCGTCCGGCCCCACCCTGGCGCTGGCCCAGACGAAGTCCCTGCTGACCCGGGAGCTGGACATGCCGCTGTCGGCCTCGGTCGAGCTGGACGCGATGACCCAGGCCCTGCTGATGACGACCGACGACCACGCGGAGTTCCACGCCGCTTTCAACGCCGGCCGGGCGCCGGTCTGGAAGGGGCGGTAAGAAACCGTTTCGGGCCGACCACCCCGGGTACCCGCGTGCCGTGCGCCGGGCCGACCGCCGCACGGCTGGCGGTGGGCGGATGGCTGAGGAACTGATCGTGCTCGACGGGAGCAGCTTCTTTGTCTCCCAGCTGTCCGGCGACGTCGACACCGGCATCGCCGCCGAGCGGGTGGAGGGGCTGTTCCACTCGGATGTGCGGCATCTGTCACGGTGGACGCTGCTGGTCGACGGCCAGCCGATCAGCGTGCTGACGACCCGCAACGTCGACTACTACTCCGCCCGGGTCGTCGGTACCCCGATCCGGCGCGGCGCCTCGCTGACCGTACGCCGCGAGCGGATCGTCGCGGACGGCGTGCACGAGGACGTCTGGGTGGAGAACCACACCGAGGCCGCGGTCGACGTGGAGCTGCGGATGTGCTTCGGCGCGGACTTCGCCGACCTGCTGGAAGTGAAGAACCGCCGGGCCAAGCAGGGGTCCACGTCCGTCGAGGTGGCCGACGGGCAGGTCGAGCTGTGGTACGAGCACGAGGGGTACCGGCGGGCCACCAGGATCGTCTTCGAACAGCCGGGTACCGCCGGCCCGGACCAGATGTGCTGGCGCCTGCGGCTGGGTCCGCGCGAGGAGTGGCAGACCTGCATCGACGTGTCCATCGTGACCGAGGGCGGCCCGGTACAGATGCGCGCCGGGCACGGCGGGATGGGCACCCTGCAGCCCAACATGCCAGTGACCCTTGCCGACTGGATCGGGCGGTCGCCCTCGTTGAGTACCGAGGTCGACGAGTTGCGCCACACGTACCAGCAGAGCCTGCTCAACCTCGCGGCGCTGCGGTTCCACCCGCCGCGCACCGGGGGCGCCAGCCTCCCCGCCGCCGGGCTGCCCTGGTTCATGGCCCTGTTCGGGCGGGACAGCCTGCTGACCGCCTACCAGGCGCTGCCGTTTCAGCCGTCACTCGCGTGCACCGCGCTGCGGGTGCTCGCCGAACTGCAGGCCACGGAGTACGACGACTTCCGCGACGCGGAGCCCGGGAAGATGCCGCACGAGATGCGGTGCGGGGAACTGGCCTCGCGCGGCGTGCTGCCGCACACGCCGTACTACGGCGGTCACGACACCACGCCGCTGTTCCTCATCGTGCTCGACGAGTACGAGCGGTGGACCGGCGACACGGACCTGGTACGCGAGCTGGAGCCGCAGGCCCGGGCGGCGCTGGCCTGGATCGAGGGCCCCGGCGACCCGGACGGGGACGGCTACCTCGAGTACCGGACGAGGTCCGCCGAGGGGCTGCGCAGCCAGTGCTGGAAGGACTCCTGGAACTCGATCCTGTTCGCCGACGGGCGGCTGGCGGAGCCGCCGATCGCGACCTGCGAGATCCAGGGGTACGCCTACGACGCCCGGCGGCGCAGCGCCCGGCTGGCCCGCGAGGTGTGGAGCGACACCGACCTCGCGGCGCGGCTGGAGCGGGACGCGGACGCGCTGCGCGAGCGGTTCCACCGCGACTTCTGGCTGCCCGACCGCGGCCACTACGCGCTGGCCCTGGACGCCGGGAAGTCGCGGGTCGACGCGCTCACCTCGAACACCGGCCACCTGCTGTGGAGCGGCATCCTGGATGAGGCGCAGGCGTCGAGGGTGGTCGAGCGCCTGATGGCCGAGGACATGAACAGCGGCTGGGGGATCCGCACGATGTCCACAATGGACGGTGGGTACAGCCCGATCGAGTACCACAACGGCACCGTCTGGCCGCACGACACCGCGCTGATCGCCGAGGGCATGCGCCGGTACGGGTACCGCGACGAAGCGGGCCGGCTGGTACACGCCATGCTGGACGCCGCCAACTACTTCGACCACCTGCTGCCCGAGGTGTTCGCCGGGTACCCGAGGGCACAGACCATGACCCCGGTCGAGTACCCGACCGCCTGCCGCCCGCAGGCGTGGGCCGCGGGAGCGCCGCTGCTCGGGCTGCGCACGGTACTGGGCCTGGACGTCGTGGGCGAGGAGCTGGTCGCGCAGCCGCACCTGCCGCTCGAGCTGGGCTCGGTCCGGCTCGACCGGGTACCGGTGCGCGGCCGGTGCTTCCACGTGGGCTGAGTCCGGGACCGCCGGTAATCCGGGTGGCCGTCCCGGTCGCCGGTTGCCAGACTCGGATCCGTGCGGGACCTGGCCGACCTCCGAGCCTCCGCCGCCGCCTGGGCGGCGCAAGCCGCCGATGCGCACGTGGCCGCCGCGGTCGCCCGCGAGCTTGCCCGCGACGGTCCCGTGCGCACCGTCGTACTCGTCGAAGGGGTCAGCGACCGGGCCGCGGTGCACGCGCTGGCCATCCTTCTCGGCCGCGACCTGGCCGCCGAGGGCGTGTGCGTGCTGCCGATGGGTGGCGCGATGGGCGTGGGCCGGTTCCTGCGGCTGCTCGGGCCGCGCGGACTCGGCCTCGACCTGTGCGGGCTGTACGACGAGGCCGAGGAGGACTTCTTCCGCCGCGGGCTGGAGCAGGCCGGCTTCGGTTCGGGTCTGGACCGGCCGGCCATGGCGGCGCTCGGATTCCAGGTGTGCGTGCGCGACCTGGAGGACGAGCTGATCCGGGCGCACGGTACCGGCGGAGTCCAGTGGGTCCTGGCCGCGGAGGGGGACCTGGCCCGGTTCCGGCTGTTCCAGAACCAGCCGGCCCAGCGCGGCCGGCCGGTCGAGCGGCAACTGCGCCGGTTCATGGGTACCACGAGCGGCCGCAAGGCGCGGTACGCCCGGTCCCTGGTGCTCGCCCTCGACCGGG
>CAZYCD010000180.1:0-10124 GCA_964645345.1 uncultured Micromonosporaceae bacterium | reverse complement strand
TCGTGCCGAAGTACGTGGGCTCCCGCCGGCTCATCGAGGTCGCCGTGGCCACCCTCACCACCGACCGGGCGCTGCTGCTGCTGGGGGTACCGGGGACCGCCAAGACCTGGGTCTCCGAGCACCTCGCGGCGGCGATCAGCGGTGACTCGACCCTGCTGGTACAGGGCACGGCCGGCACGGCCGAGGAGGCGATCCGGTACGGGTGGAACTACGCCCGGCTGCTGGCCGAAGGCCCGTCCCGGGCGGCCCTGGTGGACAGCCCTGTGCTGCGCGCCATGGCGAACGGCGCCATCGCGCGGATCGAGGAGCTGACCCGGATGCCCTCGGACGTCCAGGACTCGCTGATCACCGTGCTGTCCGAGCGGACCCTGCCGGTACCCGAGCTGACCGCCGAGGTGCAGGCGCGCAAGGGGTTCAACGTCATCGCGACCGCGAACGACCGGGACCGGGGCGTCAACGAGCTGTCCTCGGCGCTGCGCCGCCGGTTCAACACGGTCGTGCTGCCGGTACCGGCCGGGGTGGACGAGGAGGTGGACATCGTCGCGCGCCGGGTGGCCCAGCTCGGCCGGGCGTTGGAGCTGCCCGAGCTGCCGCCGGGCGCGGAGGAGATCCGCCGCGTGGTGACCATCTTCCGCGAGCTGCGCGGCGGGGTGACCGAGGACGGGCGTACCAAGCTCAAAACGCCCAGCGGCACGCTGTCCACCGCCGAGGCGATCTCCGTGGTCACCAACGGGCTGGCGCTGGCGACGCACTTCGGCGACGGTACGCTGCGCGCCGTCGACGTGGCCTCGGGCATCGTCGGCTCGGTGGTCAAGGACCCCGTCTCCGACCAGGTGATCTGGCAGGAGTACCTGGAGACGGTGGTACGCGAGCGGGACGGCTGGCGCGACTTCTACCGGGCCGCCCGGAGCGTGTAGCCGCCCATGGTCACCACGAGCCCCGTCCTGCTGGGCGTCCGGCACCACGGCCCCGGCTCGGCCCGCGCGGTGCGGCGCGTGCTGATGGCGTACCAGCCGGACGTCGTGCTCATCGAGGGGCCGCCGGAGGCGGACGCCCTGGTACCGCTGGCCGGCGACGAACAGCTGCGGCCACCCGTCGCCCTGCTGGCCTATCCGGGCGCGGCGCAGTCAGGGCCGCCGGCCGGGGACGTCACCCGCGACGTGCGCGCGATGTTCTGGCCGTTCGCCGACTTCTCGCCGGAGTGGCAGGCGCTGCGCTGGGCGGTGGCGCACGAGGTTCCGGTGCACTTCATCGACCTGCCCGCCGCCGCCCAACTCGCCGCGTCCGAGGGCGGCCGGACGCGGCGGAGGAACAGCGACACGGTGCGGATCGACCCGCTGGGCACGCTCGCCGAGGCGGCCGGGTACGACGACGCGGAGCGCTGGTGGGAGGACGTGGTCGAGCACCGCTACCACCCGCCGGCCCACGGGGACGAGCTCACCGAGGCGCTGGGGCCGTTCGGCGCGATCGCGGAGGCGATGGCCGCCGTGCGGGCCTCGGCCGCCGCCGAGGGCGGGGAGGACGCGGAGGACCTGCGCCGCGAGGCGGCCATGCGGCAGGCACTGCGCACCGCGATGCGCGGGTACGAGCGGGTGGTGGTGGTGTGCGGCGCGTGGCACGTACCGGCGCTGACCGCGCCGCTGCCGACCGTCGCCGCCGACGCCGCGCTGCTGCGGGGGCTGCCCAGGAGCAAGGTGACCATGACGTGGGTACCGTGGACCTACGCGCGGCTCGCCTCCGGCCAGGGGTACGGGGCGGGGGTGCGCTCCCCCGGCTGGTACCACCACCTGTTCGTCACCCCTCCCGGCGAGGCGGTGGCCCGCTGGCTCGTGCGGGCGGCCGGGGTACTGCGGCGCGACGGGCTACCGGTGTCCAGCGCGCACGTCATCGAGGCGACCCGGCTCGCCGACACGCTGGCCGCCATGCGCGCCCGGCCGGAGCCTGGGCTCGCCGAGGTCACCGACGCGGCGCTCGCCGTGCTGTGCGAAGGGGACCCGCTGCGGCTGGAGCTGATCCAGCGGCGGCTGGTGGTCGGCGAGCGGCTCGGCGCGGTACCGGAGCGGACCCCCACGGTACCGATCGCCCGGGACGTGGCCGCGTACCAGCGGCGGCTGCGCCTGCCCCCGGCGCCCGAGCCCCGCGACCTGGACCTGGACCTGCGCCGGGAGATCGACCTGGAGCGCAGCCGGCTGCTGCACCGGCTGGGGCTGCTGGGCGTGGACTGGGGCGTGGCGCTGGAGGGGCGGCGCGGCCGCGGCACCTTCTGGGAGTCGTGGCGGCTGGCCTGGCGGCCGGAGTTCTCGGTCGACCTGGTTGAGGCGAGCGCCTACGGCACGTCCGTGCGGGACGCCGCACACGCCCGGCTGGCCGAGCAGGCCACGGCCGCCGCGTCGCTGGCCGAGGTGACCGCGCTGGTCGAGCGCTGCCTGCTGGCCGAACTACCGGACGGGTTGCCGGCGGTGCTCGCCTCGCTGGACGACCGGATGGCCCGCGACCAGGACGTCGCCCACCTGATGGACGCGCTGCCCGCGCTGAGCCGCACGCTGCGCTACGGCGACGTGCGGCGCACCGACCTGCCGGCGCTGCGGCACGTCGCGGACGGCCTGATAACCCGTATCTGCGTCGGGCTGCCGGCGGCGGTGGCCGGGCTGGACGACGCGGCCGCGGCGGGCATGCGCGACCGGATCGACGCTGTACACGCGGCCATCGCGCTGCTCGACCAACCGGAGGACACCGGGCGCTGGCTGGACGTCCTCAGTGGACTGTCCACAAGGGACGACATGCACGGGCTGCTGTCCGGCCGGGTCAACCGGCTGCTGCTGGACGCCGGCCGGCTCGACGTGCCGGAGGCGGGGCGGCGGATGGCGCTGGTACTCACCGTCGGGGTACCGGTGGGCCGCGCGGCCGCCTGGATCGAGGGGTTCCTGGCCGGCGACGGGCTGCTGCTGGTACACGACGAGCGGCTGCTGCGGCTGGTCGACGGCTGGCTGACCGAGATCCCGGCCGACGCCTTCGTGGAGGTGCTTCCGTTGCTGCGCCGCACCTTCAGCGAGTACCCGTCGCCCGCGCGCCGGCAGATCGGCGAGCGCGCGGTGCGGCTCGGCGCCGCGCCCCGGCAGGGCGGCGGCGACCGGGTGGAGGACGACGTGGACGCCGGGCGGGGCGACCTCGTGATGCCGACGGTTGCCGTGCTGCTCGGGGCGGGGCCCGGTCCGGGCGGGGTGGCGCCGGATGAGTGAGGACGAGCGGGCGCGGCGGTGGCGGCTGGCGCTGGGCGGTTCGCCGGACGGCGAGGGTACCGGCCACCAACTGGAGGGTGGCGACGCGACCATGGACGCCGCGCTGGCCGCGCTCTACGACTGCGACCGGGACGAGGGCGACGGCGAGCGCGGGCGGCGCGGCGGTGGGCTGAACGCCTCCGCGCCCCGGGTCGCCCGGTGGCTCGGCGACATCCGGCGATACTTCCCCGCGACCGTTGTACAGGTCATGCAGGCCGACGCCATCGAGCGGCTGAACCTGGCCCGGCTGCTGCTGGAGCCGGAGATGCTCGACGCGGTCGAGCCCAACGTGCACCTCGTGGGTACCCTGCTCAGCCTCAACCGGGTGATGCCCGAGCGCAGCAAGCGGGCGGCCCGCGCGGTCGTCGCGAAGGTGGTCGCCGAACTGGAGCGCCGGGTCGCGCAGAAGACCCGCTCCGCGCTGACCGGCGCGGTCAACCGGGCGGCCCGGGTCAACCGGCCCCGGCACGGCGACATCGACTGGACCCGCACGATCCGCGCCAACCTCCGGCACTACCGGCCGGAGCTGGGCACGGTGGTACCGGAGCGGCTCATCGGGTACGGGCGGCGCACCAGCGCGGTGCAGCGGGACATCGTGCTGCTGGTGGACCAGTCGGGTTCGATGGCCGCCTCGGTCGTGTACGCGAGCGTGTTCTCCGCGGTACTGGCGTCGATGCGCAGCCTCAGGACGTCACTGGTCGTCTTCGACACGGCCGTGGTGGACCTGACCGACAAGCTGGCCGACCCGGTCGACGTGCTGTTCGGTACCCAACTCGGCGGGGGTACCGACATCAACCGCGCGCTGGCCTACGGGCAGACGCTGGTCACCCGGCCACGCGACACGATCGTGGTGCTGATCAGCGACCTGTACGAGGGCGGGATCCGGGAGGAGATGCTGCGCCGGGTGTCCGCGATGGTCTCCTCGGGGGTACAGGTCATCGTGCTGCTCGCGCTGTGCGACGACGGCGCGCCCGACTTCGACCGGGACAACGCGTCGGCCCTGGCGGCGCTCGGGGTACCGGCCTTCGCCTGTACCCCGGACCTGTTCCCGGAGCTGATGAGCGCGGCCATCGAACGGCGCGACATCCGGCCGGTCGTCGAGCGGGCGGCCGGCGGCTGACCGGCCGGGCCGAGCGGCGCGCTAGCGGGCGGCGCCGAGGGCGTCGGCGGCGATCCGCAGGTCCTTGACGAAGCCCTCGTAGGCCGCCTCCCGGTCGTCCGCCCGCAGGATGGCCGAGGGGTGCAGGGTCGCCAGGATCTGCGCCGAGCCGCCCGGCTGGGCGAAGTCCTCCGGGTGGTACGCCGACTCCGGCCAGGGCATGAGCACGCCGCGCGAGCGGGTCACCCGGAACGACGGGCCCAGCAGCGCCTGCCCGGCCGTCGCGCCGAGGGCGACCACGACGCGTGGGTCGAGCTGCGCGAACTCCGCGAGCAGCCAGGGCCGGCAGGCCACGATCTCGGTGCGGTCCGGGGTCTGGTGGATGCGCCGCTTGCCGGCCGGCCTGAACTTGAAGTGCTTGACCGCGTTGGTGATGTAGAGGTCGTCGGGGTCGAGGCCGACATCGCCGACCGCGCGGCGCAGTAGCACCCCGGCCGGCCCGACGAAGGGCTCGCCGCGCCGGTCCTCCACGTCGCCGGGCTGCTCGCCGACGAAGACCATCCGTGCCCCGGCCGTACCGCGGCCGAACACCGTCTGGGTGGCCTCGCGGTACAGGTCGCAGCCGTGGCAGGAGCGGGCCGCCAGGCGCAGGGCGTCCAGGTCGGCACCGGCGGGGACAAAGGAGGCTGACTCGGCCATACCGGCAGGTGTACCCCGCGATCTGCCCGCTCGAACGCCCGCCGGCGCGCCAAGAGCACTACCGCTGTCGGGTCGTAACACCCGGGAAATGTGACGGAAACCACAGATCGAGAAACTGCTGTCCAGTCCCATCAGCCCGGAGCGGGCTCGCGAGGGCGCGGACCCGACCTCCCGGAGCGAAGGAGGGAAGAGGTGACTCCGTACCCTGACTGGCTGAACCCCGGCGACAACGCCTGGCAGCTGGTGGCCGCCACGCTGGTCGGCCTGATGAGTATTCCTGGCCTGGCCATGCTGTATGGCGGCCTGGTGCAACGCAAATGGGTGGTGAACACCATGCTCATGGCGTTCACCGGCTTCTCGCTGGTCCTCGTGGTGTGGGTGCTGTGGGGATTCAACATGGGCTTCGGCAAGGCCCTGACCCCGTCCTGGCCCGGCATCCTCGGCAGCTGGATCGGGCGTCCCGCAACCGTTCTCGGCCACGTCGCCGAGGAGGGCCGGGCACATATCCCCCTGGTCAGCGACGCCGGGCTGATGCCGGCGTTCCGGTTCCCGCACTCCTCGTTGGTGTACTTCCAGTTCGTCTTCGCCGCGATCACGCCACTGCTGTTCCTCGGCTCGGTACTGGGCCGGATGAGCTTCAAGGCCTGGCTGCTGTTCGTTCCCCTGTGGTCGACCATCGTGTACTCGGTCAACGCGTTCCTGCTCTGGGGCGGCGGGTACTGGGCCGCCAAGGGCGCACTGGACTACTCCGGCGGGTACGTCATCCACCTGGCTGCCGGTACTTCCGGATTCGTGGCGGCGGCGGTCATCGGGCCCCGGCTGGCCCGCGACCGGGCCCGCGCGGTACCCAACAACCTGCCGATGGTCGCGATCGGCCTCGGCATTCTGTGGTTGGGCTGGAACGGTTTCAACGGCGGCGACATGTACTTCGGCGGGATGCAGGCCTCCGCCGGGGTCATCAACACCAACCTGGCCACCGCGGTGGCGCTGCTGACCTGGGTCATCTGGGACATGCTCGGCGGGCCGCAGCGCAAGCCGACCTTCCTCGGCGCGGTCAATGGCGCGGTCACCGGCCTGGTGGCCATCACGCCGGCGGCCGGCTTCGTCAACGGGCTGGGCGCCATCCTGATCGGGTTCATCGCCTCGTCGATCGTCTGGCTGTCCTGGAACAAGCTGGCGAAGCTGGCGCTGTTCAAGCGGGTGGACGACGCGATGGGTGTGTTCCACACGCACGGCGTCGCCGGGCTGACCGGCGGCCTGTTGGTCGGTGTGTTCGCCGACCCGAATATGGTCGTCTACTTCAACAAGGACGGCTCGCCGTTCAGCACGTCCGGCTGGCTGTGGGGGCACAACCCGAAGCAGTTGCTGTGGCAGGCGGGCGCCGCGCTCACGGTCATCGTGTGGGACGGCGTGATGACCTTCCTCATCCTCCGGGTGCTCGGCCTGTTCATCAAGCTGCGCCTGCCCGACCCGGTCCTGGAGACCGGTGACCTCGCGGTCCACGACGAGGAGGCGTACCCGTCGGAGGAGCTGGTCGTCACCTCTGTCGCCACCGGGACCGCGGCCCCGCCGACCGGCGGGGTACCAGCCGCACCGGCTCCGGCGGCAAGGCCGGCCCACGAGGCGGTACCCGACTGAGCCGGCGACGCCTGCGGAACCGCCACCGGCAGGCGTTCGCAGGATGAGTGCAGCACCGGCGACCGGGTTCCTGGACGGCGCGGGGCGCCGGGCCCGACAAGGGAGGCTCCGGGCCATGATGCTCATCAGCGCCGTCCTCGAACCGTCCAAAGTGGATACTGTGAAGCGCGCCCTGATGCTGTTCGACGTGCGCGGCCTGACGCTGTCGCGGGTGCTGGTACCGGCGGGGCGCCCGGTGGTCGAGGTCTACCGGGGCGGCCGGTGGCGCCAGACGCTACTGCCACGGATACGGCTGGATCTGCTTGCGAGCAACGCGGACACGCCGGATCTGGCCCGGATCGTGGCCCGGGCGGCGCAGCGCGACGTGTGCGTGTGGGTCACCCGGGTGGACGACCTCGTGCGCATCCGCACCGGCGAGCGGGGCCTGGACGCACTGTGATCCGACGCAACGACTGGCGCCCTAGACGGATGCGCCGCGGGCCGCCGGGGGGCGCACCGCCGCCGCGATCGCGTCCGCCAGCGGCTCGATGTCCTTTATGGACAGTGGGCTCACCGTGATCCGGATGCCCGGCGGGGTGGCGAGCCGGTACAGGGCTCCGGGTGCGACCGCGTAGCCCGCGTCGCGCAGCCTCGCGACGGTGGCCGTCTCGTCCGGTACCGGCAGCCAGACGTTGATTCCGCTCTCCCCGGTCGCGGCCAGTCCGCGCTCGGCCAGCGCCGTGCGCAGCGCCGTGCGGCGCCGCTCGTAGCTGTCGCGCGCCCGCGCGACGAGGGCGCCGGTCGCCGGATCCGTCCACAGCCGCACGACCATCTGCTGCAGGATGCTCGACACCCAGCCGGTGCCCACCCGCATCCGCCCCTCCACCCGGGCCACCGTCGCCTCGTCGCCGGCCAGCACCGCCAGGCGCAGGTCCGGACCGTAGGGCTTGGAGACCGAGCGAAGGAACGCCCAGCGCTCGGTCGCGCCGGCGAGCGGGTGCAGCGGTACCGGGGACAGCTCCGCCGCGTGATCGTCCTCAATGGACAGTACGTCCCGGCCGCGCAGCAGGCCGCGCAGTGCCGCGGCACGGTGCCGGGTCAGCGCCGCGCCCGTGGGGTTGTGCGCGCGGGTCGTCACCACCACCGCGCCCACCCCGGCCGCGAGCGCCGCGGCCAGGCCCTCCGGGGTCGGGCCCTGCGCGTCCACCGGCAGCGGCACCGGGGTCACCCCGAGCGCGGCGAGCAGGTCGAGCAGGTTGGCCCAGCCCGGGTCCTCGACGCCGACCCGGTCGCCGGGCCGCGTGTGCGCGGCGAGCAGCCGGTCGATGCCGTCCAGCGTGCCGCCCGTGACGGTCAGCGCGGGCGCCCGCACGCCGTCGGCCGCCAGGCGCCCGGTGGCCAGCTCCACCAGCTCGGGGATCGGGCCGGCGTCGTCGTAGCCGCGCACCGACTCGGCCGGCAGCCGGGGCAGCGCCGGCAGCAGCCGGCCGTCGGGCGCTCCCGCGGACAGGTCAAGGACCTCCGGGGGTACCGGCAGCCGGAGCCCCGCCCGGGTCGGCGCGACGGGCGGCCGGGGTCTGATCCGGGTACCGGCGCGGCCGGCGGTCTCCACGATGCCGCGCTGGCGCAGCGTCTTGTACGCGGCGGCGACCGTGCCCGGGCTCACGCCCAGGGTGCCGGCGAGTTCGCGCACGGGCGGCAGTGCCTGGCCCGCGACGAGCCGACCGTGCCGGATGCCCGTCTCGATGCTCCCGGAAATGGCCGCCGCCGTACCGCCACTGATCTGATAATGTACCGCCACAGTTCGAAGAATGTACCAGTACAAAGGAACGGTGTCCATGTACCCGGTGACCGCGCGTACCACGCCCACCCGCTACCCGGCCCGGGTCTCGTACCGCCGCGACGACGCCCACGCGATCCTCGACGAGGCGCTGGTGTGCCACTTCGGCATCACCGGCCGGCACGGGACACCCAGCGTCCTGCCGACCCTGTTCGTCCGCGTGGGCGAGACGCTCTACCTGCACGGCTCGACCGGCAGCGGCCCGATGCTCGCGCTGGCCGACGGGGACCCGGTGTGCGTGACGGTGACCCTGCTCGACGGGCTGGTGTTCGGCCGTTCCCAGATGCACCACAGCGCCAACTACCGGTCGGTGGTCTGCTACGGACCGGCCCGCCGCGTCACGGATGACGCGGAGCGGCGGGCTGCGATGAGCGCGCTGGTGGACAAGGTCGCGCCCGGGCGCGCGGCGGACAGCCGACCGCCCACCGCCAAGGAGCTGGCCAGCACGGCGGTGGTCGCGGTACCGCTGGCGGAGGTGTCGGTGAAGCGGCGGGCCGCCGGGGTACTCGAGGACCCGGAGGACCTCGCCCTGCCGTACTGGGCGGGCGTGGTCCCGCTCCGCCTGACCCCCGGACTGCCGGAGCCGGACGCGGGCGTCGCCGTACCGGTCCCCGGGTACCTGCGGCCGCAGCGCTCGCCGTGGCAGGAGCCGGCGGTGATGGCGGGCCGGCACGTCATTCTCGAACCGCTGGACTCGTGCCACTCCGACGCGCTGTTCGACGCGCTGGACGACGAGGAGGTCCACCGGTACATCCCGCGACCCCGGCCACGCAGCCGGGAGGACATGCGCGCCGTGGTGTCCGCGATGCTCGACGAGGCGGCCCGGGGCACCCGAGTGCCCTGGGTGCTGCGGGACGCCGGTACCGGCGAGGTCGCCGGGACCACCTCCTACGTACCGGCCGACGAGGCCAACCTCGGCGTGCACATCGGCTCCACCCAGCTCGGCCGCGCGTGGTGGCGTACCGGCATGAACACAGAGGCCAAGCTGCTGCTGATGACCCGGGCCTTCGAGGAGCTGGGCGCGGTACGGGTGGAGTGGCAGACGGACAACCTCAACCTGCGCTCCCAGGCGGCGATCGAACGGCTGGGCGCGACCCGGGAGGGCGTACTGCGCCGGCACAAGCGGCGGGCCGACGGCACCTGGCGGGACTCGGTCTTCTACGGCATGACCGTGGACGAGTGGCCGGTGGTCAAGAACACGCTGGCGACCCGGCTGGCCAGAGGGTGAGGATGGTGGCCGTGCTCGGCATCACCAACGTCTGGACCTACCTCATCGGCACGGTGGCGATCATCCTGCTGCCCGGACCGAACTCCATGTACGTGCTGTCGGTGGCCGCCCGGCGCGGTGTCCGCGCGGGCTACGCCGCGGCCTGTGGGGTATTCATCGGCGACGCGGTGCTGATGACCCTGTCGGCCGCGGGCGTGGCGTCGCTGCTGCGCGCCGAGCCCGCACTCTTCATGGTGGTCAAGTACGCCGGCGCCGGGTACCTGTGCTGGATCGGGTTCGGCATGCTGCGCGGGGCGTGGCGCCGTTGGCGCGGGCCGGCCGCCGCGGTGGCCGCGACCGCCGCGGGCGGGGCCGGCGTGGGCG
>CAZYCD010000179.1:0-10182 GCA_964645345.1 uncultured Micromonosporaceae bacterium | reverse complement strand
CGAGGTGAACAGCGGGTGGGCGAAGCCGGACAGCACGATCCGCGCGATGAACAGCGCGATGACGTTGGCGATACCGCCGGCCACGCCGCCCTTGTCGGCTCCGCTGGCGTACCCGAGCCCGCCGATGTACAGGATGTTCTCCACCATCGCGAAGCCGGTCGCGGACAGTCCGCAGTAGACGATCCCGTCGACCACGCCCGAGAAGGCCCGCCGGCGCCGCCAGAACAGCAGGATCGGGCCGGCCGCCTTCATCGACTCCTCGACCAGCGGCGCGCCCAGCACCGCGACCAGCGACACCGGCAGGCCGTAGTGCTTGAGCAGGCTGGCCACCTCGGTGTTGACCAAGTACGCCACCAGGGTCGCGACGCAGGCACCCCAGGCCAGGCAGAAGGCGAGGTACCTGACCGGCTCCGGTTCGTACCGGTCGAGCCAGAAGAAGCTGGCGACCAGCACGGGTACCGGGATGATCGCGGCGCCGATCCCGACGGCGAGCGCGGTCGGCGACCCGGTCCGGTTGCCGAGCACGACGAGCATGGTCACGCCCGCCCCGGCGATCACCAGTACCACCAGGCCGAGCAGCCAGATCCGCCGCCGTACCGGCTGCCCCTGCTGCCCCGGCTGACCGGGGCCGGCCGGGGCGGGCGGCTGACCCGGCGGCCCCGGGTGAGCCGGCGGATTCGGCCCGGCCTCAGTCATGCCCTGAGCCTATCCGGACGCCCCGGGCCGCGCGGGCACCCGGCCGACCGCCCGCCGGATCAGCTTGGTGGCCGTCTGATCGGGCAGGCCGGTGGCCAACAGCAGGTCGGTACCGATCGTGCGGACCTGGGCCACCACCACGTCGCTGGAGAAGCCGAGACCGTGCCGGTAGGCCGCCCCGGCCAACGCCACGGCCGCGAGGGCCAGCTCCCTGGTCCGCGCCGGCTCGGTACCGGCGGCCAGCTCCCGGCCGAGTGCGGCGACGGCCTCGGCCTCGCTCTGCAGCGCGGCGAGCAGCTCGGCCGGCGGCTCCTCCCCGTCCCGTACCGCGGCGACGGTCCGCCGGGCCAGCACCCGGGCGTTGCGCACCGCGTGGTCCAGGTGCGGCTCGGCGTCCACGTACTGCGCCAGCGGTACCCGCGCCCGCCAGCGCGCCGGGGCCAGGGTCGCGGTCTCCCGCGCGTCGGCCAGCGCGTCCCGGAACGCCGCGACCGACGACTCGCTGCGCCGCAGCGCCTCGAGGGCCTCCTCGGCGTCCTGCAGGCTGCCCGAGCGCAGCGCGTCGGCGCAGGCCAGCAGCCCCTCGCCGAGGCACTGGAAGGTCGGCCCGGCCGCGCGACCGATCCTGGTCAGCGGGTTGACCTGCAGCAGCAGGGCGATGACCAGTACCCCCACCACGCCGCCGGTCAGCGCGTCGACGAAGCGGGAGTAGTACACGCCGCCCTGCGGCGGGGCGAGCGTGGCGACCAGTACCGCCGACGACGCGGCCTGGCCGATGATGGTGGGGCTGCCGCCCAGGAAGACCGCGGCCAGGATGGCGAAGGCGACGGACAGCCCGATCTGCCAGGGTCCGGTACCGATGACGTAGATGAGCACGTCGCCCACGAGGATTCCGACGGCGACCCCGACCACCAGTTCGACCGCGCGGCGCAGCCGCTGGCCGACGGAGACGTTCAGCACGATCACCGCGGCGATCGGCGCGAAGAACGGCCGCGGATGCCTGATCACGTCGTGCGCGATGAACCAGGCCAGCGCGGCCGCGATACCGGCCTGGGCGGCGAGCATGGCGCCGCCGCGCACGCGGCGCAGCCGGTCGACGAGGTTGGTGGTGGAGCGCAGGCTCAGCTCGCTGAGCGTGTCGACGGTGGTCTGTACCCGAGCCTTGGCGGTCGCCATGCGACGAAGACTATTAGCCGATCACCTGCGTGTCGGCGTCATCCTCTGCGGGTCCACCGCGGCGGGTCCAGTAGACGAGCAGGCCGAAGATGCCGATCCCACCGAGCACCAGGAGGCCGCCGAAGATCAGGATCCAGGACATCAGCCCGCCACCGCCGGAGCCGCCGCTCGCGCCGGCCACCGACGGCGCCCCGGCGGCCAGAGGGGCCAGCGGCGTCTGGGAGGTGTCGACGCCGCCCGCGACCACGTTGTCGGTCGGCTGCCCGGTGGCCGAGGTGCGGCTCGGCGTCGGGATGGGCCGCGCCGAGGACGTCGGGTCGAGCACGATCGTGTACGCCGCGCTCAGCGTGCCCGCGCCGACCAGGTGCGGCCCGGGCGTTCGGTCGCTGACCGGTGGAATGGCGACCAGGCGCGCGACACACGGATCGGTCTTCGCGCGACGCTGCTGCGGGGTGACCTTCTTCAGCGCGCGGCCGTCCCAGGTGAACTGCACGGCGGGGCAGGCGAGCGTCGCTGGGAAGAACCGGTACTCGGCCGTGAACAGTGCGGTCGGCCGACCGCTGTCCGGGTTGAGGGTGAGCGAGTCGGTGCCGGCAGCGACGGCGGGCCCGGCGCCGACCAGGATTCCCACGAGGGCCCCGGCGACGCCGAGCACGAACGCCGACCATCCGCGGCGCGGCCTGCCGGAGCGGTGCCCGCCGGCGGTCGTCGCCCGTGGTACGCGCATCCGACCATCCTGCGCCATGCGGATCAGAGGTACTACCCCAGGGCCGAGACTGGCACGGTCTCGGGGGTACCGTCGCTGGTCACCGCCTCGGGCTGGGAGATCATCGCCGGGATGCCCAGCGCCAGCAGCGCCGCGACCGCCAGCGCCACCGCGCCGACCCGCTGCGCGGCCACCATGCCGTCCACGAACTGCTGACCGCTGCGGTACCCGCCGTAGCTGGCGAAGACCGAGCTGAGTACCGCGATGCCCAGGACGGTACCGAGCTGGCGCAGCGCGTTCGAGGTACCCGACGCGACCCCTTCCAGGTTGCGCGGGGCGAAGCCGAGCGTCATCCGGGCGGCCGGCGCGAAGAACAGGCCCATGCCCAGGCCGGCCAGGACGAAGGGCGGTACCAGGCGGCCGTAGGCCACGGTCGGCGCCGACACCACGGCGAGCCACGCAATCCCGGCCGCCTGCAGGGCCAGCGCCAGGGTGACCACGCGCCGGCCGCCGATGCGGTCGGACAGCAGCCCGGACAGCGGCGCGACGATCACCGGCATCGCGGTCCACGGCAGCGTGCGCAGCCCGGCCGTGAACGGCGAGTACCCCTGCACGGTCTGCAGGAACTGGGCGGACAGGAACACCGCGCCGAACATGCCGAAGGCCATCACCAGCGACACCGCGTTGATGAGGCTGAAGCCGCGGTGGGCGAACAGGGTCAGCGGCACCATCGGCGTGGCGGCCCTGGCCTGCCAGAGCAGGAAGGCCGCGACGAGCGCCCCGCCGCCGATCAGGCCGGCGAGCACCGGTCCGCTGGTCCAGCCGTGCGAGTTGCCGCGAACCAGGCCGAACACCACCCCGAACAGGCCGAGGCTGACGAGCAGGACGCCGAGCGGGTCTAGCCGGCCCGCGCCGCCCCGGCTCTCCCGCACCAGCGCGACCATCGGCAGGACCACGATGCCGATCGGTACGTTGATCCAGAAGATCCACTGCCACGAGGCGTACTCGGTGATCCCGCCCCCGATCACCGGGCCCAGCGCCACGCCCAGCCCGCTCATCCCGCCCCACAGGCCGAAGGCCAGCCCGCGCCGCTCGGGCGCGACCACGCTGGCCAGCAGGGTGAGCGTCAGCGGCATGACGACCGCGCCGCCGAGGCCCTGCACGGCGCGGGCCGCGATGAGCACCCCGACGTTCGGGGCCAGGGCCGCGACCGCGGACGCGGCGGTGAAGATCGACATGCCGACGGCGAAGACCCGGCGCCGGCCGAAGCGGTCACCCAGCGCCGCGCCCGGCAGCAGGAAGACCGCGAACATCAGGGTGTACGCGTTGACCGTCCACTCCAGCCCCTCCAGACCGGTACCGAGGCTGACCCGGATCACCGGTAGCGCGTTGGTGACCACCAGGTTGTCCATGGCGACCATGAAGACCGCGATGCCGGAGACCAGGTAGGTCCAGACTGCCCTTCTCATCTGTCCCCCTCGTTGTGTAGCTATCAGTCACTAACTTCTGCGGGCGGCAGGCGGGCCCCCGCGACGTTCACCGGGCCTAGCTGGCAGCCGTGGTGGCCAGGCCGGTCAGCGCCTCGCCGAGCTGCTCCTTGATGCGCGGCAACTCCAGCGCCGCGAAGACGTTCAGCAGCATCCCGCCGGCCACGAACTGCATGATCCGCTGGTGGTCCGCCCCGGTCAGCCGCTCGATGAGCTGCCACAGGCGGCCCATCCGGCGCCGCGTCTTGGCCCGGACCTCCTGGTCGTGGCAGGCGGTGGCCCACATCTGGAGCTGTATCTGCAGCTGCTCGCGATGGTCGAGCAGTTCGTTGTAGGCCCGGCCCATCGCCTGGAAGGCCTCCTCGCCGGAGTTCCCCGCCGCCGCCCGCTCGAACAGCGCCTCCAGCGCGTCGAAGCAGGCATCGGTGGTCGCCAGGAAGATCGCCTTCTTGGACGGGAACAGCCGGAACAGGTACGGCTGGGAGACGCCCACGCGCTTGGCGATCGCCGCCGTGGAGGCCGCCTCGTACCCGAGCCGACCGAACTCGATCACCGCCGCGCGGATCACCAGCTCTCGACGCTGGTCGGCGCTCATCCGGCTGGCCGGGCTCATGGAGAGGAAGTTAGTGGTCGATAACTACCTTGTCAAGCACTTCGATGCCCGACGACCTACGGCACCTCGGGCCCGCCGCCGCCGAGGTCGGCGAGCAGGTCGCCGTACTCGACGACCCGCTCCAGCGCCTCCTCGGACGCGAACGGGCGGACCTCCCCGCCCTCCACCTCGTCCCAGGTCAGCGGGGTGGACACGGTCGGTGTGGCCTGCGCCCGCAGCGAGTACGGCGCGACGGTCGTCTTGGCCGCGTTGTTCTGGCTCCAGTCGATGAACACCTTGCGCGGCCGCAGGCTCTTGGTCATCTGTGACGTGATCAGCTTCGGGTGGGCCTTGGCCAGCTCCTGCGCGACCCGCTTGGCGTAGGCCGACACCTCGTCCGCCGACTGCGTACCCGCCAGGGCGCACATCAGCTGCATGCCCTTCTTGCCGGACGTCTTCGGGTACCCGACGAGCCCGTCGGCGGCCAGCCGCTCGCGCAGCAGCAACGCCACCTCGGCGCACTCCTTGAGGCCGGCCGGAGCGCCCGGGTCGAGGTCCACGACCAGCCGGTCCGGTCCCACCGAACCGACCGTCCACTGTGGAACATGCAGCTCCAGCGCGGCGAGATTGGCCAGCCACACCAGGGTAGGCAGGTCGTCGGCCACGACGTAGTCCAGGGTCGCCCGGCCCCTCGTCGAACCCGGCGCAGGCAGCGTCTCCACACGCACCCAGTCCGGTACCCCGGCGGGCGCGTTCTTCTCGAAGAAACCGTTGCCCCCGACCCCGTTGGGGTACCGGATGCGGGTCAGCGGCCGGTCGACCAGGTGCGGCAGGAGTACCGGCGCGATCCGGGTGTAGTAGTCGATGACCTCGCCCTTGGTGAAGCCGGCGGCCGGGTAAAGCACCTTGTCCAGATTGGACAGTTCCAGCGTGACGCCGCCCACCTTCACCACGACCCGGTCAGTCATCGACGCACTCCGCGGCCGGCTTGTCGGTGCGCAACCGCTCCAGCCGCGGGAAGCGCAGCCGGCCGTCCGGGGTCTGCTGGCCGTACCGGACCTCCACCACCACCTCCGGCCGCACCCAGCTGGCGTCCTTGCTGTCCTCCCTGGCCAACTCGCCGGCGAACGGCGACCGGTCGACCACCAGCGGCCGCAGTGCGGCCAGCAGCGCCCGCTCCTTGGCCGCCGAGATGCCGCCGCCCACCCGGCCGCGCAGGTCCAGCCGCCCGTCCGGGCGCATCACGCCGACCAGCAGCGCGCCGATCGTCCGGGCACCGGGCCGCCAGCCGCCCACGACGTAGTCGCCGGTGTACTCGTGCTTGTACTTGATCCAGTCGGGCGAGCGCTGGCCCGGCCGGTACACGCTGGACAGGCGCTTGGCGACCACCCCCTCCAGGGAGTACTCCTCGGCCGCCGCGAGTGTCGCCGGGCCGTCGTCAAACCACGGGGGTACCAGCCAGCGGCCGGCGCCCAGCTGCAGCTCCTCCAGAGCCTCGCGGCGCCGCTGATACGGCTCGGTCGTCAGGTCCCGCCCCTCGATCCCGAGCAAGTCGAAGATCATGTAGGTCACCGGCAGGCTGGCCGCCAACCGCGCGGCGCGTGCCTTCTCCCGGACGTGCATCCGTTCCGCCAGCGCGGTGAAGGACGGGCGCCCCGCCTCGTCCATCACCACGATCTCCCCGTCGAGCACCGCGTGCTCCAGCGCCCCGGCCAGCGGCGCCAGCTCCGGGTACGCCGCCGTGATCTCGGCACCACTGCGCGCGTGCAGCCGCAGCGCGCCGCGCTCGATGGTGGCCAGGGCGCGTACCCCGTCCCACTTGAACTCGAACGCCCAACCCGGCCCGCTTGGCAGCGGTCCGGCAGTGGCGAGCATGGGCGCCCCGGGCACCCTTCCGATCCTATGGGCTGCTGGTTCCTTGGGCCGTCGCGCCGGTGGCCGCTGAGGTCAGCGACCGGCGCGCGGTCCCGCCACCGCCGTCGCCGCCCCGGCCGGGTCAGCCGAGGACAGGAACCGGGCGGCGGCCCGTAGCTCGCGGGTGGCCACCTCGACCGGCGCGCCGGCGGCCCAGCCGCGCACGGTGTGGCTCACCGAGCGCCCGGGCCGGACCTCGCCCACCGCCACCAGATAGGTCGCGAACAGCTCCTCTGCCTGGTCCGCGACCAGGTGGGCGCGGCCCAGGTCGTCGCCGTGCGGCATCAGGCGGGCCGCCGAATAGAGGCTGGTGTGCAGGTCGCTGCCGAGCATCGGGCCGTGGCCGACCACTGCGGGCAGCAGGTCGGCGGCCATCAGCATGAGCGCGGCGCTGGTCCTCGTGGCAACCGAGGCGGCCGGAACGGTCATGCGCATGGCGGCGTCTCCCTGTCTTCGACCAATATCAAGGTTGCCCCGAAAGCACTTGCGGTGCAACTCCCAGATTCATGTGTTGCGGCGTCAAGCGTGGCGGCGACCGGTACCGGGATGCGACACTCTGCGCCGTGACCAGCAGCCCCACCGTGCGTCGCCGGCGGATCGCCCGCGAGCTTCGGCAACTGCGCGAACGCAGCCACCTCACGCTCGACCAGGCGGCGCGCCAACTCGACATGTCCAAGAGCAACCTGTCCCGGATCGAGAACGCGCAGATCGGGATCAAGCCGAGGGACGTCCGCGCCGCACTCGCCCTGTACGGAGTGACGGGCGACGACGCCGAAGCGCTGGTGGAAATCGCCCGCGGCGCCCAGCAGCGGGGCTGGTGGCAGAACTACAGCGGAGTACTGCCGGAATGGTTCGAGTTCTACGTGGGCCTGGAGGCGGAGGCGTCCACCGTGCGCACGTACGAGGCCGAGTCCGTGCCCGGCCTGCTACAGACCGAGGCCTATGCGCGGGAGATGTTCCTGTTGACTGCCGGGGCCGCCGAGGTGGAGAAGAAGGTGGCCGCGCGGATCCACCGCCAGAATCTGCTGCGCCAGGAGTCCACGCAGCTTTCGGCGGTACTGAACGAGGCCGTCCTGCAGCGTCCGGTGGGTGGACCGACCGTGATGAGCGAGCAACTCGCGCAGCTTGCCGATCTTTCAGAATTACCGAACGTTACGGTGCAGGTACTACCGTTCACGGCCGGCGGCCACCCGGCGATGACAACACCCTACGTAATCCTGAGCTTCGCCGACGCTCCGGACGAATCAATCGTCTACCTGGAAAATCTGACCAATGGACAAGCACTTGAGGAGCCTGATCACGTCGGAGGGTATACGCTGGTCCACCAGAAGCTGTGCAGTATGGCTCTGGGTCCGGAGGAGTCGACGGCCCTCCTGCGGCAGGCTTCTCGTCACATGAAGTAACGGTCTCGTTCAACTCTCTTGACGGGAAAAGGGGGAGCGGGGGAATGGCCACCATAGACCTCACCCGCGCGGCGTGGCACAAGAGCACCCGCAGCAGCGGAAACGGCAACTGTGTCGAGGTCGCGGTCGTCGACGACGCCGTCGCGGTCCGCGATACCAAGAACCGCGAGGGCGGCATGCTCGTCTTCTCCGCGGCGGAGTGGAGCACATTCCTCTCCGGCGCGAAGAACGGGGAATTCGACCTCGCCGACTGAGTACGGACGATCACCCAACGACCCCTCTTCCACGGGGTCGTTGCCTGCTTTCAGGGGCGCTCTCACCGAGGGCGCCCCTGTACCCACCTTAGGTTCTCCGTCCGCCGCGGCCGGGTCGCGTGGGCCTGGTCAGGCCGTATCCTGGCGGTATGCGGGCGATCTGGAAGGGCGCGGTCTCGTTCGGCCTCGTGTCGATCGCGGTCAAGCTGTATTCGGCCACCGAGGAGAAGGACATCCGCTTCCACCAGGTGCACCGCACCGACGGTGGCCGGATCAAGTACAAGCGGACCTGCTCGATCGACGGCGAGGAAGTCTCCTACGACGACATCGCCAAGGGGTACGACATCGGCGGCGGCGAGATGGTCATCCTCACCGACGAGGACTTCGCCGACCTGCCGCTGAGCACCTCGCGGGCGATCGAGGTGCTGGAGTTCGTGCCGGCCGAGCAGGTCGATCCGATCCTCTACGCGAAGGCCTACTACCTCGAACCCGAGGCCAACGCCGCCAAGCCCTACGTGCTGCTGCGTGACGCGCTGACCGGGGTCGACCGGGTGGCCATCGTCAAGGTCGCGCTGCGGCAGCGCGAGCAGCTGGCCACGCTGCGGGTACGCGAAGGGGTACTGGTGCTCAACACCATGCTCTGGCCGGACGAGGTCCGGGCGCCCGACTTCGGGTTCCTGGACGAGGACTTCTCGGCGCGGCCGCAGGAGCTGGCCATGGCCGAGTCGCTGATCGACTCGATGTCCGCCGAGTTCGAACCGGACGCCTACAGCGACAACTACCGCGAGGCCCTGCAGGAGGTCATCGACGCCAAGGTCGAGGGCCGTGAGGTGGTGGCCCCGGCGGAGGAGGAGGCCGCGCCGGCACCGGCGGTCGACCTGATGGCGGCGCTGCGCGCCTCGGTGGAGCGGGCCAGGGCCTCGCGCGGCGAGCCGACCGGCGGGCGACCGGCGCCGTCGGAGCCCACGCCGATCACCGCCGCCCGGTCGGCCAAGAAGGCCGCCGGCGCGACGAAGGCGGCACCGGCCAAGAAGACCGCGGCCAAGAAGGCCACCGCGGCCAAGAAGACGGCGGAGCCGGCGAAGAAGACGGCCGCCAAGAAGACCGGCGCGGCGGCCAAGAAGACCGCCGCGAAGAAGACCCCGGCCAAGACCGCCCGCTCGGCCTGACCGCCGGGCCGACCGCCGGCCGCGTCAGCTCAGCGTCTCGACCTCCAGGACGCCGTCGGCGTACTGCGCACGGACCACCTTCTTGTCGAACTTGCCCACGCTCGTCTTCGGTACCGCGTCGATGAACGCCCAGCGCTCCGGCAGTTGCCAGCGGGCGACCCGGGCAGCCAGGAACTCCCGCAGCTCCTCCACGGTCGCGGAGGCACCCTCACGCAGCACCACCGTGGCCAACGGCCGCTCGTCCCAGCGCGGATCCGGTACCCCGACCACGCATGCCTCGAGTACCGCCGGGTGGGCCATGAGCTGGTTCTCCAGCTCGACACTGGAGATCCACTCGCCGCCCGACTTGATGACGTCCTTGGCGCGGTCGGTCAGCGTCAGGTACCCGTCGGCCGAGATCGTGCCCACGTCGCCGGTACGCAGCCAGCCGTCGCGGAACTTGTCCGGGTCGGGCGTCGCGTCACCGAGGTACGTCGCGGTGACCCAGGGTCCGCGCACCTCCACCTCGCCGACCGCCTCCCCGTCGTTGGGCTCCACGTCGCCGAGCGGGCCGACGATCCGCGCCTCGACCGAGGCCGGGAACAATCCCTGGGTGTACCGGTACCGCCAGACGTCCTCACCCTCGGCGGTGACCGGCGGTCGGGCCACCGAGCCGAGCGGGGACATCTCCGTCATCCCCCAGGCATGGATGATCTCCATGCCGTAGCGCTGGGAGAAGGCCTGCATCAACGCGGGCGGGCAGGCCGAGCCGCCCACCACGGCCTCCTTGAGGGAGGACACGTCGA
>CAZYCD010000178.1:9916-10219 GCA_964645345.1 uncultured Micromonosporaceae bacterium | reverse complement strand
TCTCGATCTGGGTGCGGGACACCGGATCGGCGATGGTCAGCAGGTTGTCGGTCGGCGTGTTGTGGTCCTCGGTCGCGATCGTCAGATCCGGCCGGCGCACCGACCGACCGGCCACGCGCAGCCCGTCGAACGCCTGCGGGCTGGTCACCTCGTGCACCAGGTGCAGGTCGATGTAGAGCAGGTCAGGCTCGCCCTCTTCGCTGCGCACCAGATGGGCATCCCAGATCTTCTCCGCGAGCGTGCGAGGCCGCTGTGGCTCGCTCATCGGGTCCATCTCCTTTGGGTTGCATCTCAAATTCTGAG
>CAZYCD010000178.1:0-9906 GCA_964645345.1 uncultured Micromonosporaceae bacterium | reverse complement strand
GCACCAGGTGCAGGTCGATGTAGAGCAGGTCCGGCTCGCCCTCGGCCGACCGGACCACGTGCGCGTCCCAGACCTTCTCGGCCAGGGTTCGCGGTGCGTTCTCTCGTACTCCCACCATCTGGACATCCTAAAGTTTGGGAGGTATGTTTCGCTGTATGGGACACAGTATGAGCGGTGTCGGCGTTCTCGACAAGGCGGTTGTCATCCTCGCCGCCTGCGTGGACGGCGCCAGCCTGGCCGAACTCGTCGAGCGGACGAAGCTTCCCCGGGCCACCGCGCACCGGCTGGCCCAGGCGCTGGAGATCCACCGCATGCTGGTCCGCGACCAGCACGGCCGCTGGCGACCCGGCCCGCGCCTGGGCGAACTGGCCAATGCCGCGCCCGATGTCCTGCTGACCGCGGCAGAGCCGATGCTGACCGCGCTGCGTGACGCGACCGGTGAGAGCGCCCAGCTCTACCTGCGCCGCGCGGACGAGCGGATCTGCGTGGCCGCCGCGGAGCGGGCCAGTGGGCTGCGCGACACGGTACCCGTCGGTGCTGTGCTGCCTATGACCGCGGGCTCGGCGGCCCAGGTGCTGCTGGCCTGGGAGCCGCCGGAGGCGGTCATGCCGCTGCTGCCCCGCAGCAAGTTCACCGGCCGCACGCTGGCCGAGGTGCGGCGGCGCGGCTGGGCCCAGAGCGTGGCCGAGCGCGAGCCGGGTGTGGCGAGTGTCTCGGCTCCGATCCGGGACCGCACGGGCCGGGTGATCGCCGCGATCAGCGTCTCGGGGCCCATCGAGCGGCTCGGCCGCCGCCCGGGCGACCGCCACGCGATGGCGGTGGTACGCGCCGGCCAGCGCCTGTCCGGCCTGTGACCCGAAGAACCATGCAGAACGGCCCGCGTCAGCGACGCGGGCCGTTCACGTGTAGCCCCGACCGGATTCGAACCGGCGCTACCGCCTTGAGAGGGCGGCGTCCTGGGCCACTAGACGACGGGGCCAAGACTCTTCGTTTTGGGCTGGGGTACCAGGACTCGAACCTAGACTAACGGAGCCAGAATCCGTTGGGCTGCCAATTACCCCATACCCCATCGGCACCTGACCTCAGTGCCGAGGCTGAACTTTACCTGACCGCCAGGGTCGCGCCAAATCGGATCCAGCGCGGCCGGTCAGTCCGCGGCGGCGACCGTGTTGACCAGGGTACCGATGCCCTCGATCGACACGGTGACCGTGTCACCGGCCACGATCGGGCTCACCCCGGCCGGGGTACCGGTCAGCAGGACGTCGCCCGGCAGCAGCGTCATGATGTGCGACACATAAGACACCAGGGTCGGTACGTCGAAGATCATGTCCTTCGTCCGGCCCAACTGCCGCACCTCGTCATTGACCTCGCAGCGCACCTCGAGGTCGGCGACCGAGACGTCGGTGCTGATCCACGGCCCCAGCGGGCAGAACGAGTCGAAGCCCTTGGCGCGGGTCCACTGGCCATCGCTGCGCTGCAGGTCCCTGGCTGTCACGTCGTTGGCGCAGGTGTACCCGAAGATGGCCGCGGCGGCCCCGGCGCGGTCCACGCGCCGCGCTCCGGTCGCACCGATCACCACGGCCAACTCGGCCTCGTGCTCGACCTGGCGGGACTGGGCGGGCAGCCGGATCACGCCGTGCGGCCCGATCACCGAGCTGGACGGCTTGAGGAACAGCAGCGGCTCCTTGGGCACCTCGGCGCCGTGCTCGGCCGCGTGCTCGGCGTAGTTGCGGCCGACACACACGATCTTGCTGGCGAACACCGGGGTGAGCAGCCGCACGTCGGCCAGTGCCCAGCGCTGCCCGGTGAAGCGCACACCCTCGTCCATCGGCAGCCCGCTGAGCTCCGCGACGGTCAACGCCCCGGGCCCCGCGTCCGCCTCCCCCTCCACCGCACCGAAGGAGATCCCACCCGCATGCCTGAACCGAGCAATCCGCACGCCCCCAATCTAACCGCCGCCACCATCGGCGCACCGCGCCGCCCGGCACCGCGGCGCCGGGCCACAATGGTGGGCATGACCCGACCGGTACCCGAGGCGCAGTGGCGCGGGCGGCGCGATGCCCACCAGCGCCGGGTCGACGGCTGGACGGCGGGGCACCTGGCGCGGCGGGAGCGCGGCGAGAAGCACCCGGTCGCCGACTTCCTGTTCACCTACTACTCGTACCGGCCGGCCCAGCTCCGCCGCTGGCACCCGGGCGCGGGAGTGGAACTGGTCGGCGCCGACGCGGCCGGGTTCGGCCCCGAGTACCGGTCGACCGCGCTCGGCGCCACCCTCGACACGGCGAGGCTCCTGCGGCGGCGTGCGGACTCGGTGGCCTGGATCGCCGACCTGCAGCGGCGGATCGCCGGCCGCCCGGCGCACCTCGGCTGCTTCGGGATGCACGAGTGGGCGATGGTCTACCGCCAGGCGCCCGAGCAGCGCCGGCACGACGCGTGGCCGCTGCGCCTGAGCCCCGCCGATACCGCGCGGGTGGTGGAGCAGAACCGGGTGCGCTGCTCGCACTTTGACGCGTACCGGTTCTTCACGCCGCAGGCCCGGCCGCTGAACCTGCTGTCGCCGACCCGGGACCGGCAGCGGGAACTGGAGCAGCCGGGGTGCCTGCACGCCAACATGGACCTTTACAAGTGGGCGTACAAGCTGTCCCCGCTGGTCGATTCCGAACTGGTCGCGGACTGCTTCGCGCTGGCCCGCGACATCCGGGAGCTGGACATGCGGGCGAGCCCCTACGACCTGACCGGGCTGGGCTTCCCGCCGGTACCGGTCGAGACGCCCGAGGGTCGCGCGCAGTACGCGGCCGCGCAGCGAGCCTTCGCGGTGCGCGCCGCGCCGCTGCGGGAGCGGCTCATCGCGGCGGTGGCGCACCTGTGCCCCGCCGGCGTCCCGGTCAGGTGAGGACGTTCACCGCGCGGGACACCACCAGCGCGACGGTGATCAGCGAGATGGCCGACTGGAACATCATGGCGACCTTGGCCCAGCGCGACATCGGCAGGGTATCCGTGGGGCTGAACGCGGTGGCGTTGGTGAAGGACAGGTACAGGTAGTCCACAAAGCCCGGCTCCCAGTCACGGTCCGCCAGTTCGGGAGCGGTCATCTGGGAGAACAGGAAGTCCGGGTGGGGCTTGCGGGCAGCGGCCCGGGCCGCCGGGCCGCCGCGGTCGAACTCCCAGTACCAGATCGCGAAGACGATGACGTTGGTCAGCCAGATGATGCCGCCGTCGAGCAGCAGGCGCGCGGCGGGGGTCGGGCCGCCGCCGTGGGCCAGACGCCACACCAGCAGGATCACCGACCAGGCGACGGTGAGGCTGAGCACCAGCGCCAGCAGGAGCGCGGCCAGCCGCAGCGGCCTGGACTCGCGGGTGATCCGGGTCGGGTTCCCGATCGTGAGGGCGACGAACAGCAGGCCCGCCACGATGGGCAGCAGGAACCGCGGCTGGAAGGCCAGGTTGCTCGGGATGGCCCACTGCAGGCCGATGACCACCAGTACCGCGATGATCACAGCGGCCCGGGTCTCGCCCTTCGTCTTGCGCAGCCACGCGGGCAGGTGGTGGGCGGCGGTACCGGCCGCGGTGTGGCCGAAGCCGGCGAGCAGCTCCAGCCGCGCCAGTCGGACCTTCATGGCCGCGTGCGCGGCCGCATCCCGCTGGTGGTCCACCTCGTTGGCGTGCTCGTGGTCGTGTTCGAAGGCGAGCAGCTCCGCTTCGGTGGCCGCCGGTTCAGGGGCGGGCTGTGCGGGGCCGGCGGGCGGCTCGGCGGGAGGTACGTCTGGCATTGCGCCATTCTGCGCCCGACAGCGTGTCAGAGAAAGCCGAAGATCCGGTGACGATTCGGCGCTCCCGGCCGGTACGTTGATCGCCGGCTGCTAGCTTCGGCACGTGTCCAGAGCCGTGATCGCGTGGTTGATCGTCGTTCCGGGCGTCCTGTGGACGGCGCTGCGACTGTCCGGGCTGGCGGTCGGCTGGCCGCTCGCCCCACTCATGGCGTTCACGCCGTACGCGCTCGTCGCCGCGTTGGTACCGCTCGGGGTCACGCTCCTGCTGCGCCAGTGGTGGGCCGCGGGCGTGGCGCTCGCGGTGGCCGTGGCCCTGGCCGCCGTCGTGCTGCCGCGCGGGTTCGGCGGCCCGGATCCGGCCGGTACCGCGAGCGGGCCGGAACTGCGCGTGATGACCATGAACATGAAGTTCGGCGCTGCCGACCCCGATGAGATCGTCCAGTTGGTCCGGGACAACAAGGTGGACCTGCTGGCGTTGCAGGAGTACACGAGCCGGGCCTCCCGGGCGCTGCAGGCCGCCGGCCTGGAGTCGCTCCTGCCGGTGTCCGTCCAGTACGGGTTCAAGTCCGACCAGCCGGGCGGGTCCGCGCTGTACTCCCGGTTCCCGCTGACCGACACCGGGTACCGGAAGCTGTCCGAATACTTCGGCCAGGCGTACGCCACAGTGCACGTACCCGGCGCGTCGCCGGTACTGGTGGAGTCGGTGCATCCGTGCGCACCGTCGGCGGGCGACCAGATGGGTTGCTGGCGCGACGGTCTGGCCCAGGAGCCGAGGGCGAGCCGCAGCGGGCCGGTACGGCTGCTGATGGGCGACTTCAACGCGACCCTGGACCACGCGCCGCTCCAGTCGCTGCTCCGCTCCGGGTACCGGGACGCGGCCGCGACGCTCGGCGACGGTTTCGAGACGTCCTGGCCGTACGACGGCACCCTCCTGCCGCCGGTGACCCTGGACCACGTGCTGGCCGACCCGCGGATCGCGGTCCGGAGCCTGTCGCTGCACGCCGTGCGCGACACCGACCACCGCAGCGTCGTCGCCGACCTGGCGCTGCCAGCCGGGGACTCGACCTCCTCCGCGGGCGGCTGACGTGGTCGACGACCTGGGTCCGGTCGGCGGGCCGGTACTGGTTCCCGCACCCGCCGCGCCCGCACCGCCCGCTGAGGGCTATGCCGCCGGTACCCGGGCCAGACCGTAGGTCAGCGCGTCCACCAGGGCCTGCCAGCTCGCCTCGACGACGTTCTCGTGTACCCCGACCGTCGTCCAGTCCCGCCCCGCGTCGACGGTCTCGAGCAGTACCCGCGTCACCGCGCCGGTACCGTGCGACCCCTCCAGGATGCGCACCTTGTAGTCGGCCAGCTCGAAGGCGGCCAGCGCCGGGTAGTGCCGGAGCAGCGCCTGGCGCAGCGCCTCGTCCAGCGCGTTGACCGGTCCGTTGCCCTCGGCGGTCGCGATCACCCGCTCGCCACGTACCCGTACCTTTACCGTCGCCTCGGACACCACCGAGCCGTCCTCCCGGTGCTCCACGCTCGCCCGGTACGACTCGAGGCTGAACGGCCGGGAGACCCCTTCCGGAAGCTCCGAGCGCACGAGCAGTTCGAAGGAGGCGTCGGCTGCCTCGAAGGACCAGCCGTGGGCCTCCAGTTCCTTGACCCGGTCGGTGACCCGGGACAGCGCCTCCGGGTGGCCGGCCAGATCCAGCCCGAGCTCGCGGGACTTGAGCTCGATGCTGGCCCGGCCGGCCATCTCGGTCACCAGGATGCGCATGTCGTTCCCGACGACGGCCGGCTCCACGTGGTTGTAGAGCAACGGGTCCACCTTGATCGCGCTCGCGTGCAGCCCCGCCTTGTGGGCGAATGCGGCGGCCCCGACGTACGCCTGGTGGGTGTCGGGGGCGATGTTGGCGATCTCCGCGATGGCGTGCGAAACGCGCACCATCTTCTCCAGGCAGCCCTCCGGTAGGACCGGCAGCCCGAGCTTGAGTTGCAGGTTGCCGAGCACGGCGAACAGGTCGGCGTTGCCTGGCCGCTCGCCGTACCCGTTGGCGGTGCACTGGAAGTGGGTCACCCCGGCTTCGACCGCGGCGACGGTGTTGGCCACGGCGCACGAGGTGTCGTTCTGGCAGTGGATGCCCAGCCGGTCGCCGTCCACCCCGAGGCGGGCCATCAGCTCGGTGACCGCCGCGGTAATCCGCGAGGGCAGCATGCCGCCGTTGGTGTCGCACATGACCACCCGTTCGGCGCCCGCGGCCAGCGCGGCGGCAGCGACCGACGCGGTGTAGTCCGGGTCGAAGCGGTACCCGTCGAAGAAGTGCTCGCAGTCCAGGAACACCCGCCGGCCCTGGGACACGAAGTAGGCGACGCTGTCGGAGACCATTGCCAGGTTCTGCTCGGCCGAGGTGCGCAGCGCCCGCTCGACGTGCCGGATGTCCGACTTGGCCACCAGGCAGACCGCCGGGGTCTGCGCGTCCAGCAGGGCGCGGATCTGCGGGTCGTCCTCGACCGCGATGCCGGCCTTGCGGGTCGAGCCGAACGCGACGAGCACCGCGTGCTCGAGCTGGAGCTCGGCTCGGGCACGTTTGAAGAACTCGGTGTCCTTGGGCATGGCGCCTGGCCAGCCGCCCTCGATGAAGCCCACGCCCAGCTCGTCCAGCAGCCGCGCCACGGCCAGCTTGTCGACCACGGAGTAGCTGATTGCCTCGCGCTGTGCCCCATCGCGCAGCGTCGTGTCGAAGACCTGGTATCCCATGGCTGTTCTCCTGTCCTGGGCCGGACTGTGGCGGGCGTGCCCGCGGCCTCGCGGGCGGGTCCCTGGTTCCAACAAAAAGACCCCCCGCCGGGATGCGGGAGGTCTGCGCGCGCAGGGAACGGGCTGCGCGCGCTACGTGATAATGAGTACGTCGTACGGGCGGGTCACGTCCGGTAGCGTCCCACTACCATCCGCCTCCTGGTAGCGCCCTCCCACATGGTGGACACCGTGGTGACCGGGGTCACCGCCGGCCTTTCGGGATTATTGACCTCAGTCCGGGGGTACCGAGGCATCGGGGCACAACCTACGCACGGGAGGTAGACACCGTGGACAGGCCCAACGTTTTCCAGACCCCGCACCCGGCCGCTCCCCAGACCGGCGCGCCGACGCACGATCCGGAGGCGCCGGGCGTGCCGACCCGGGACACCGAACCCCTGGGCGGTACCCCGCTGCCGGGCGTCCCCGACCCGGCGGACGCCAGCACCGGTCCGACCGGTGGCGATGTCCCCCCGATGTCCACACCGCACACCTTGCGGCGCTTCGACGCGTGGAACTTCTCGGCGGACGCCGGCGTCGGTAACGGCGCCGACCTCGTCGGGTACCGGATCGAAGCGATCGACGGGCACATCGGGAAGATCGACGAGTCCAGCACCCTGGTCGGCGAGCAGTACCTGGTCGTCGACACCGGACCTTGGATCTTCGGCAAGAAGGTCCTGCTGCCGGCCGGCACCGTCAACCACGTCGATCCGCTGGACCAGAAGGTCTACGTGGACCGCACCAAGGCGCAGATCAAGGACTCGCCCGAGTTCCACCCGGACACCTACAACTCGCCGGAGTACCGGAGCAAGGTCGGCGACTACTACCGCGACACGTACGGCGACGCGACGTAACGCACAGCGCCCACGCCTGCGACCGGGGGACGGGAACGCCCGTCCCCCGGTCGTGTCACCTGCGCGGGTACCGGCGGCGAAGTAGGGTCGTCGGCGTGTACCAGCACCAGGCCGCCTTCTCCCCGGGTACCGTCTTCAACTTCCGCGATCTCGGCGGCGCCCCGACGGTCGACGGCCGTACCGTCCACTATGGACGGCTGTACCGGTCGGACTCGCTGCACCGGTTGACCGTCGGGGAGTGCGCGCAACTGTGCACCCTCGGCGTGCGTACCGTGCTGGATCTGCGCCGGCCGTACGAGATCGAGCGGGACGGCCGCATCCGGGACACCGCGGGACTGGCGTACTTCAACATCCACCCGGTCCACCGGGAGTGGAACCTCGCCCGGTACGACCCGGCCGAAGGCCCGGCCCGGTTCCTCGCCGACCGGTACCTGGACATGGCCGAGGAGGGCGCCGCCGGCCTGGGTGAGGCGCTGCGGCTGATCGCCGATCCCCGGCATGCCCCGGTCGTCATGCACTGCTTCGCAGGCAAGGACCGCACCGGAGTGCTGGCCGCGCTGACCCTGTCCCTGCTGGGCGTGCCCGACCCGCACATCGCGACCGACTACGCGCTCAGCGAGCGGGCACAGGCCTCGGTGTCGGCGCAGATCCTCGCCGACGCCGGTGAGGACGGCAGCGAGCGGACCGAGCCGCCGATCGCCTTCATGGTCTGCCCGCCCGAGGCCATCCTGCTGTTCCTGAGCGGCCTGCGGGAACGGCACGGGTCGGTGCTCGCGTTCGCGGCGCACGCGGGCCTGACCGAGGGCGACCTCGCCTCGCTGCGCGCGCACCTGCTGGCATGAGGAGGGGCGGGCGCCGGCCCGCCCCGACTCGGGAAGCCTCAGAGAACCTTGTGCACCCAGCCGTACCGGTCCTCGGCGCGGCCCCGCTGGATGTCGACGAGCTGCGAGCGCAGCCGGCCGGTCACCTCGCCGGCCGCCATGGTGAACTCGCCGCCCGCCCACCCGACCCGGCCGATCGGGGTCACCACCGCCGCGGTACCGCAGGCGAACGCCTCGGTCAGCCGCCCCGCCTGGGCGTCTTCGACCCACTCGTCGAAGGCGAACGGCCGCTCGACGACGCGCAGCCCGTTGTCCTTCGCCAGGGTCGTGATCGAGTCCCGGGTGATGCCGGCCAGGATCGTGCCGCCGCACGGCGGGGTGACCAGCGTGCCGTCGTCGTACACGAAGAAGACGTTCATGCCGCCCAGCTCGTCGACGTAGCGCCGCTCGACCGCGTCCAGGAACACCACCTGCTCGTACCCGTGCTCGATCGCCTGCGCCTGGGCGCTGAGGCTGGCCGCGTAGTTGCCGCCGCACTTGGCCGCCCCGGTGCCGCCGGGCGCCGCCCGGGTGTAGTCCTGCGACACCCACACGCCGACCGGCTTGACGCCGCTCTTGAAGTACGAGCCGACCGGCGAGGCGATCACCAGGTACAGGTACTCCGCCGAGGGCTTGACGCCGAGGAACACCTCGGAGGCGTACATGAACGGGCGCAGGTACAGGCTGCCGCCCTCGTCGCTGGGGATCCAGGCCCGGTCGATGCGGACCAGTTCCTCCAGGGAGGCGAGGAACATCTCGTCGGGCAACGGCGCCATGGCCATCCGCTCGGCCGAGCGGCGGAACCGGGCGGCGTTCGCGTCCGGGCGGAACATGCTGACCCCGCCGTCCGCCGTCTGGTACGCCTTGAGCCCCTCGAAGATCTCCTGGGCGTAGTGCAGCACCGCGGTCGCCGGGTCCATCGGGATCGGCGCGCGGGCCTCGACCCGGGCGTCGTACCAGCCCTTGCCCTCGGCGTACCGGATGGTCACCATGTGGTCGGTGAATACCCGACCGAAGCCCGGGTCGACCAGTAACGCGGCCCGCTCGACGTCCGACACCGGGCTGGGGTTCGGGTGAATCTCGAAATCGACGCTCATCTCTGCGCGATCCTCCGTATGACTCTGACGGGCCTACGTAAAACCTACCCCGAACGGTCGTTCAACGGGTGATCACGGTCACGCCGCCCCCGGCCCGTACCGAAAAAGAGGCGCGCGACCGTCGTCGTCGCGCGCCCGGGAAAAGGGACTGTTGGCTGCCTCAGCCGGCAAGCTGCGCGAGTCGATCGCCGATTTCGGCGGTGCGCAGCGGGGCTCCCGTGGTGCGTCCGGAGAGCTCGGCGGCGACCGCCTCGGCTACTCGCCGGGCCGGCTCGGGGTGACCGAGGTGGTCCAGCAGCAGGGAAATGGACAGCACGGCCGCGACCGGGTCGGCGATGCCCTTGCCGGCGATGTCCGGCGCGGAGCCGTGCACCGGCTCGAAGGTCGACGGGTACCGGCGCTCCGGGTTGATCGAGCCGCTGGCCGCCAGCCCGATGCCGCCGGTGACGGCCGCGGCGATGTCGGTGAGGATGTCGCCGAACAGGTTGTCCGTGACGATCACGTCGTACCGCTGGGGCTGCGTCACGAGGAACATCGCGGCCGCGT
>CAZYCD010000177.1:0-10232 GCA_964645345.1 uncultured Micromonosporaceae bacterium | reverse complement strand
GTGGTCGGGGGAGCGGGCGGCGGGGGCTGGGTCGCCGCGCGGGTCGGCGGGGCAGGCGGGGTGGTAGGCGGCGCCGGTACCGGGGCGGCCGGTCGGGTCGGGCTCGGCGAGGCCGGTGTCGGCGATGCCGCTGACGGCGCGGGGCGCGAGGGCGACGGGCTGGCCGGAGCCGACGGGGACGCCGACGGGCGGGGCGGTACCGACCGGGACGGCTGGGGCGACGGGGACGGGGACGGGAGGACGAAGCGCGCGTCCACGGTCACCCCGTTCTTGTCGGTCTTCAGCACGACCGGGTTGGCCAGGTGCAGCAGTCGCGCGCAGCCCAGCTCGTCGAAGCTGCCGGACAGCCGCTGGGCGAGGAAGGTGAACAGGGTGTTGGCCGCGGCCGCGTCGGGCGACCTCATCGCCGTGGTGAGCCGGCGGTCCAGGTCGGTGCGGGCCACGCCCACGTCGACGAGGTTGCGGCAGTACTCGGCGGGGGTCTCGGTGGCGGTGTCGATCGGGCCCATGTTGACACCGGCCCGGTACAGGTTCGTCTTGGCGACGCTGGTCTTCCCGTCGACGAGCGCCATCGGGTCGGTGACCGGTACCAGCGCGAGCGGCGGACCCTGGTGCGCGGCGGCCTGCAGTTCGTTGAGGGCCAGGGCGGAGACCGGATGCCCGGTGTCCGCGAGGTCCCGCGCGGTGAACGGCGCGCAGCCCAGGGCCGGCATCACGAAGTTGTCGAGCAGGCCCTCGTCGCTACCGTTCACCTGGACCTGCGCGCCCTTGGCGGCGAGCGCCGCCTGGTTGGCCGCGGTGTTCTGGGCGGTGGTTCCGTCGGGCAGGACCAGGTAGGTGGCGGTGACGTTGTCGCTCTGGTCCATGTCCACGATGCCGAAGTCGCGGGTACTCGGGCAGGGCCGCCCGTCCTTGGCGGTACCGAGGGCGGGCACCGCGAGCTTGCCCGCGGCGATGGCGGCGTTGGCGGCGGTGAAGAACGCGGGTGCCGCGCAGTAGGCGTACTGGCCGAAGATGGAGGTGCCCAGCCCGTTGACGCACTGGCCGGCGGTCAGGCTGTCGCCGTTGCCGCGCAGGGCGAGGTTGTCCCCGTTGAAGCCGAACCAGATGCCCACGACCGCGTTGGCGGGCAGTTGCGGTACCACCGGCGGAGCGGCCGGGGTGGTGCCGTCGTCGACCACGAGCGGGTTGTAGACGGACAGCGCGCCGGTTGCCGGATCGAGGACGGTCGCCTGTACGAAGGCCGAGTCGCCGGAGTCCGATTCGTGGCAGGGCGCGAGAAGCCGGTACGGGGTGGCCAGACCCTTGGCGCTGAGCGGATCGGCCGGTACCACGAGGGTGCAGCTCACTACGGCGGCGGCCGGGGCCGGGGTCGCGGTGGCGGCCAGCGCGATGCCGGCGCCCATCGCGAAGACCGCGGCCACCACGGCGACGAACGCGGGCTTCCAGCGCTGCGATGCCGGCTGCGGTACGCGCCGCCGAAGGCTGGGCCGGACGATCCGGCGGCGTGGCGACAGGTCCTCGACGAACCTGATGAGTTCCGCGTCGTCGTCGCGCCGGTGACCCGCCACCTTGGTCCGCCCCTTTCGGGAACCGTCGGATGCGCGGAAACCCTTGCGGTAACGGCTCCGCGACCCTCGGTACATTGGTGGAAATCGCTGCCTGCGGGAGTCACCATACTCGCGAACCATGGATTGTCACGCATTCATAACTAAGTTGCTTCCCGTACCGGAACGCCTACCAATAGCGACAGTCCCACCAATCCGTCCACTGTGGACCCAACCGCCCGCCCGGACAGGTGCGCGACAGTCCAGCGCCGCAAGGCACCGGTACCATCGGCGCCGTGACCGCCTCCGGCCCGGGAAAGCTCCTGGCGATCAGCGACCTCCACGTCGGGTACCAGGAAAACCGCCGGATCGTCGCCGAGCTGGCCCCGGACGGTGAGCACGACTGGCTGCTTGTCGCGGGCGATGTCGGCGACACCTTCGCCCACGTCGAGTGGGCTCTGCGCCTGCTGGCGCAGCGGTTCTCCCGAGTGGTGTGGGCGCCCGGCAACCACGAGCTGTGGACGCCGCCGGGCGATCCCGTGCAGTTGCGGGGCGAGGAGCGCTACGCGGCTCTCGTGGCGCTGTGCCGGTCGCTCGGCGTGTCCACTCCCGAGGACCCCTACCAGGTCTGGACGGGTGAGGGCGGGCCGGCCCTGATCGCGCCCCTGTTCCTGCTCTACGACTACAGCTACCTGCCGGAGGGATACCCGACCCCGGAGGCCGCGCTGGCCCGCGCCTACCAGGTCGGTGTGGTCTGCAACGACGAGTTCCTGCTGCACCCCGACCCGTGGCCGGGCCGCGCGGACTGGTGCCGGGCCCGGCTGGCGCTGACCGGGCGGCGGCTCGCCGAACGGGACGAGGACCTGCCGACCGTGCTGGTCAACCACTACCCGCTCATCCGCGAGCCGACCGACATCCTGCGGTATCCGGAGTTCGCCCAGTGGTGCGGCACGACCGCGACCGAGGACTGGCACCGCCGGTACGACGCGGCCGCGATGGTCTACGGGCACCTGCACATCCCGCGCCGGATCTGGCGCGACGGGGTGCCGTTCGACGAGGTGTCCCTGGGGTACCCGCGCGAGTGGAAGGCCCGCGCGAAGCCGCCGTCCGGACCGCGGCAGATCCTCGCCGCGACCGGCCGGGCCGCCCCCGCGTGATCGGCGAGATCCTGCCCGCGGCCGTCGCCGCGGTCGAGAAGTTCGACGACCCGCCGCACGCCGTGCTGTTCCCGCAGGAGCAGGCGGTCATCGCCAGGGCGGCGGACAAGCGGCGGCGGGAGTTCACCACCGTCCGGTTCTGCGCCCGCGCGGCGCTGGCCGTGCTCGGCCTGCCGCCGGCACCGATCGTGCCCGGGCCGCGCGGGGCACCGGGCTGGCCGCCGGGCGTGGTGGGCAGCATGACCCACTGCGTGGGGTACCGGGCGGCCGCGCTGGCACACGCCCGCGACGTGGCGACGATCGGCATCGACGCGGAGGTCCACGAGGCCCTGCCGGCCGGCGTGCTGGACCTGGTGTCCCGGCCGGCCGAGCGGGCCCGGCTGCGCCGGCTGGCCGGCGACGAGCCCGGGGTCTGCTGGGACCGGCTGCTGTTCAGCGCCAAGGAGTCGGTCTACAAGGCGTGGTACCCGCTGACCCGGGCCTGGCTGGACTTCGCCGAGGCGGACGTGGAGCTGGAGCCGTCCGGGCAGTTCACCGCGGCCCTGCTGGTACCGGGGCCGGTCGCCGGTTTCACCGGCCGCTGGCTGGTGCGCGACGGGCTGATGCTGACCGCCATCGCGGTACCGCCGGCAGAATGAGGTCATGCTCGCCTGGCACGTGAACCGGCCCGGACCGATCGCCTCGCACCCGCTGGAGCGCGCCGACGTGCCGGTACCTGAGCCGGCCGGCGGCGAGCTGCTGCTGCGCGTGCTGGCCTGCGCGGTGTGCCGCACCGACCTGCACGTGGCAGAGGGCGACCTGCCCGTGCACCGGCCCGGGGTGGTGCCCGGGCACGAGATCGTGGGCCGCGTCGCGGCGCTCGGCCCGGGCGTCACCGGCTTCTCGGTCGGCGACCGGGCGGGGGTCGCGTGGCTGCGGTACACCGACGGCACGTGTGTCTACTGTGGACGGGGGGCGGAGAACCTCTGCCCGAACTCACGGTACACGGGCTGGGACGCGGACGGCGGGTACGCGGAGTACACCGTGGCGCCTGCCGACTACGCGTACCACCTCCCCGACGGGTACTCCGACCAGGAGGTCGCGCCGCTGCTGTGCGCCGGGATCATCGGGTACCGGGCGTTGCGCCGGGCCCAGCTGCCGCCCGGCGGCCGGCTCGGGATCTACGGCTTCGGAGCCTCGGCGCACCTGGCCACGCAGGTCGCCATCGCGCAGGGGCACCGGGTACACGTGCTGACCCGGGCGGCGGCGGCGCGCGAGCTGGCCCTGTCGCTGGGCGCCGCCTCGGCGGGCCCGGCCGACGCCGCGCCGCCCGAACCGCTGGACTCGGCGATCCTGTTCGCCCCGGCCGGTGAGCTGGTACCGGTGGCGCTGGCCGCGCTGGATCGCGGCGGTACCCTCGCGGTCGCCGGCATCCACCTCAGCGACGTCCCGCCGCTGAACTACCAGGTCCACCTGTTCCAGGAGCGGACGCTGACCAGCGTCACGGCCAACACCCGCGAGGACGGCCGCCAGTTCCTGGAGATCGCCGGCGAGCACCACCTGGCGGTGACCACCACGCCGTACCCGCTGGCGCAGGCCGACCGCGCGCTAGCCGACCTGGCTTACGACCGGGTCAACGGCGCGGCCGTGCTGCTGCCGGACGCCGACGGTTAGCGGTCCGAGGTGTCGGCGCTATTGCCTCAGCAGCTTCTTCTGCACCTTGCCCAGGGCGTTGCGCGGCAGCGAGTCGACCAGGTGCACGGTGCGCGGCCGCTTGTGCACCGACAGCCGCTGGGCCACGAAGTCGATCAGCTCGGTGCCGGTCACCTCCCCGGCCACCACGTACGCGACGATCTCCTCGCCGAGGTCCGCGTGCGGCACCCCGATCACCGCCGCCTCCCGTACCGCCGGATGCGTCAGCAGCGCGTTCTCCACCTCACCGGCACCGACGCGGTACCCGCCGGACTTGATGAGGTCGGTCGAGGAGCGGCCGACGATGCGGTACACCCCGTCCGGGTCGACGGTCGCCACGTCACCGGTACGGAACCAGCCGTCGGGCGTGTAGCAGGCCGCGGTGAGCTCCGGCTGGCCGCGGTACCCGCTGAACAGCGTCGGCCCGCGCACCTGCAGCTCGCCGATGGTCTCGCCGTCGGCCGGCGCCGGCGCGCCCGAGTCGCCGACCAGCCGCGCGCCGATGCCCGGCAGCGCCGGGCCGACCGCGCCCGGGACGGCCGGCCCGGCTGACGGACGCTGATCGGGGCCGGCTCCGCGAGCGTCGCCGGCCGCGCGCCCCGAGATCGTGATCAGCGTTTCGGTCATCCCGTACCGCTCCACCGGCCGGAGGCCGGTCAGCGCGTGCAGCGCGTGGAAGACCGGGACCGGCAGCGCCGCGCTGCCGGAGACCAGCAGGCGGGCGCCGCGCAGCGCGCGGGCCGCCGCCGGGTCCCGGGCGATGCGCGACCACACCGTGGGTACCCCGAAGTAGAGGCTCCCGCCGGCCGCCGCGTACCCGCCCGGGGTTGGCCGGCCGGTGTGCACCAGGCGCGACCCGGTGCGCAGCGCGCCCAGCACGCCGAGCACCAGGCCGTGCACGTGGTAGAGCGGCAGCCCGTGCACCAGGGTGTCGTCGGCGTTCCACGCCCACGCGCCGGCCAGCGCATCCAGGTCGGCGGCGATCGCGTCGCGGGACAGCAGCACGCCCTTGGGCGGCCCGGTGGTTCCGCTGGTGTAGAGGATCAGCGCGGGCGCCCCGCCCGGCGGTTCTGGCAGCGTGCCGGTGCCGGTCGCGCCCAGGTCCACCTCGGCGGCGTCGAGGGCCACCGCGCCGGAGTCGCCGAGCAGGTGGTCGCGCTCCAGCGGGCCGGCGTCCGCCGGTACCGGCACGACCGGTACCCCGGCCAGCAGCCCGGCCACCACCGCGACCACGGTCGCGAGGGTCGGCTCGGCGTCGATCGCGAGCGCCGGTGTCCCCGCGATCCGGGTGGCCAGCGCCCCGGCCGCCCCGGCCAGCCGCTCCCAGGACATCGCGGCACCGCCCACCCGTACCGCGTCGGCCCGGTCCGGGTACCGGCCGGCGAGCGTCGGCAGTAACGTCATGCCTGTCATGATGGCCGGTGCCTACCGGGGCCGACGGCCCCGCCGGCGGCGACGCTCGGGGGAGTCGGCGGCGCGCGCCTCCGCCTACGATTGGGCTTCCAACGGAGCGCAGCCCGAGCCGGGTTGCGCGGAGGCGAGCACAGTCTCGCGGTTACCGACTGAGGGGACGCGATGGGCACCATGGGTCCGGTGGTGATCGGCCTGGACAACGGCGGCACCAGCAACAACGCGACCGTGCTGGACGCCAGCGGCCGGTTCCTGGTGGACCGGATGGTGGAGACGCCGAGCCTCGTCCGCGAGGGTCCGGAGGTGGCCGTCGGAGCGCTCGTCCGGGCCACCGAGAACATCCTCACCCTGACCGGGGTCCCCCGCGAGCAGGTGCTCGCGGTCGGCCTGGACAGCCCGGGGCCGGCCAGCGCCGACGGGGTGATCTCCAGCAAGGGCTCGACCAACTTCGCGCACGACGCGTGGCGCGGGTTCGACTTCCGCGGCGCCCTGGAGGAGCGGCTGGACCTGCCGGTCGTCTACAACAACGACGGCAACGCGGCCGCGCTCTACGCGCACCACGTTTTCTTCGGTTCGGCCGCGCACACGACCTCATCGGTCTCGGCCATCATCGGCACCGGCCTCGGCGGCGGAGTGATCGAGCAGGGCCGGGTGGTGCGCGGCGCCTCGGGCATGGCCGGGGAGCTGGGCCACATCCCCATCCCGACGGATGGCCTGCTGGTGCCCGGCCAGCCTATGCCCGGCTGCAACTGCGGGCTGTCTGGCGACGCGGAGAGCTTCGCGTCGCTGACCGGCATCGAGAAGAACCTGCTGCCGTACTGGCTCGACAACTTCCCGGGGCACGACCTGACCGGGGCGCCGTTGGCGAAGGCGGCCAAGCTGGTGCGCGGCCTGGGCGAGGCGGGCGACGCGCTGGCGCTGAAGATCTTCGAGCAGCAGGCAATCGCGCTGGGCCGGCTGTTCACGATCGCGGCCAACTTCACCGACCCGACGGCCTACTTCGTCGGCGGCGGCGTGGTCGAGGCGGCGCCGACGTTCCGCGAGTGGTTCCTGCAGACCGTCCAGGCGCACACCCAGCTGCGCGAGGAGCAGCGGCTGGCGACCTCGTTCGCGCTGGTACCGGACCTGGACATGGCCGGCGCCCGGGGGGCGGCGCTGGCCGCGCTGGAGACCCTCCCGCTCACCTGATGGCCGACCGGCTCGACGAGTACCGCCGCAAGCGGAACGCGGCCCGGACACCGGAGCCGGTACCGGCTGGCGGGCCCCGCGCGGGCGGCGAGCGGTCGAGCGCTGCCCGCACCGGCTCCGCAGGCGTGGCCGGCGACGCCTTCGTCATCCAGCAGCACCACGCCCGCTCGCTGCACTGGGACCTCCGGCTCGAACGGGACGGCGTGCTGGTCTCCTGGGCGGTGCCGCGCGGGCTGCCGCGCGACCCGAGGCGCAACCACCTCGCGGTCAACACCGAGGACCACCCGATGGAGTACCTGGACTTCTCGGGCGAGATTCCGGCCGGCGAGTACGGCGGCGGCCGGATGACCATCTATGACCGGGGCACGTACCGGACGGAGAAGTGGCGCGACAACGAGGTCATCGTCGTGCTGAGCGGCCAGCGGGTGTCCGGCCGGTACGCGCTGTTCCGCACGGGCGGCAGGGACTGGATGGTGCACCGGATGGACCCGCCGCCCGACGGCTGGACCCCGGCCCCCGAGGACCTGCGGCCCATGCGAGCGACCCGGGCGGCACGGCTGCCCGCCGACGACGACGCCTGGGGGTACGAGCTGCGCTGGGACGGGCAGCGGATGCTCGGGTACGTGTCGGGTGGGCGGCTGGAGCTGCGCGATGCGGAGGGCACCGACCGGACAGGCGGGTACCCGGAGCTTCGCGAGCTGGCCGAGGCGCTGGCGCCCACCGAGTGCGTACTGGACGGTGTGGTGGTGGCCTTCGACTCCGACGGTCACATCAGCCCGTCCGCCCTTGCCGCGCGTACCGGCCCGACCGGCGCGCCCGACTCGCAGGCCGCCCGGCGGCTCGCCTCCCGCCACCCGGTGCAGTACCTCCTGGTCGACCTGCTCTGGCTGGACGGAGTGTCCACAGTGGACCTTCCGTACGCGCGGCGTCGGGAGCTGCTCGGCGGGTTGCCGCCGGAGGGGCCGCACTGGCAGGTACCGCCGCACTTCACCGGCGGCGGGGCGTTCGCCCGCGACGCGGCCCGCGCCCAGCGTACCGGCGGCCTGTTCGCCAAGCGGCTGGACGGCGTGTACCAGCCGGGCCGTACCAGCCCGCTCTGGCGCAGCATCCCGGTCCGACGGGCCACCTGACCGACGACGCCCACGCAGCCGACACCCGCCAGCGTTCGGCTAGCGGAGGCGGCCGCCCGCCGCACGGCAGTGCGGGCCGAGGTTTGCCCCGGACCTGCCGGGAAATCACCTGGCGACCGGCCCATCCCGGGCGACGGGTGGCAGGAGGCAGTGGCATGACCAATGGACCGTGGGACCCGGGCAGCCAGGAGCCGGGCTCCTGGGACGAGTTCTTCAGCCGGTTCTTCGGCTCCGGCCCGGCGCGCCGCCCCGTCCACCGGGTGGACATCAGCCGGCTGATGAGCGGCCAGGCGCGTGAGGTGGTCATCGACGCGGCCCGCCGCGCGGCCGACACCGGCAGCCGCGACCTGGACACCGACCACCTGCTGTGGTCGGCGCTGCAGCGCGACCAACTGCGCGACCTGCTGCGCCGGGCCGGCGGGGACCCCGACGCGATGATCCGCGACCTCGAGCGGCGCACCTCCGCGCCGGGGCGGCGGCCGTCCGAGGCCGACGCGGGCGAGCAGCGGGCGCGGCCGAGCCCGCCCCAGGGCGGCGGTCGCCAGGGCGGCCAGGCCGGCCGGCAGGGCGAGGGCGAGGGGCAGCAGGACGAGCGCACCCCGGCCGGCGATCCGCAGCACCCGCTGCCCAGCGCGCTCGCGCTCACCCCGGCGACGAAGCGCGCGCTGCTGGACGCCCACCAGATCTCCCGGGCCACCGGCTCGTCCTACATCGGCCCGGAGCACCTGCTGGTAGCGCTGGGTCTGAACACGGAGTCGGCCGCCGGGAGCATGCTCGCGGCGGCCAGGATCGCTCCGCAGGCGCTGCTGGCCGGGGGCGAGCGCGGCGGCAGCCCGGCCGCCCAGCCGGGCACCCAACAGGCCGCCCCGGCCCAGCCCAGCACGATCCCGACAGTGGAGCAGTTCGGCCAGGACCTGACCCGGCTGGCAGAGGAGGGGAAGATCGACCCCGTGGTCGGCCGGGCCGACGAGATCGACCAGACCATCGAGGTACTGTCGCGGCGCACCAAGAACAACCCGGTGCTCATCGGCGAGGCCGGCGTGGGCAAGACCGCGATCGTGGAGGGTATCGCCGAGCGGGTGGCCGAGGGCGACGTGCCGAGCACGCTGTCCGGCAAGCGGGTCATCCAGCTCGACCTGGTCGGCATGGTCGCCGGCACGCGGTACCGCGGCGACTTCGAGGAGCGGCTCAAGCGGGTGATCGACGAGATCCGCGAGCACGGCGACGAGCTGATCATCTTCCTCGACGAGCTGCACACCGTGGTCGGCGCGGGCGGCGGTGGCGAGGGCGGGATGGATGCCAGCAACATTCTCAAGCCGGCCCTGGCCCGCGGCGACCTGCACGTCATCGGGGCCACCACGCTCGACGAGTACCGGCGCAGCATCGAAAAGGACGCGGCACTGGCCCGGCGCTTCCAGCCGATCCTGGTACCCGAGCCGTCCGTCGCCGACACCATCGCGATCCTGCACGGACTGCGCGACCGGTACGAGGCGCACCACCAGGTCCGGTTCACCGACGAGGCGCTGGTCGCCGCCGCCGAGCTGGCCGACCGGTACATCGCCGACCGGTTCATGCCGGACAAGGCGATCGACCTGATCGACCAGGCCGGTGCGCGGGTACGCCTGCGGATCAAGACGCCCGGATCGGACGTGCGGGACCTGGAGCGCCGGCTGGAGCAGATCAAGCGGGACAAGGACCAGGCGGTCGCGGACGAGCAGTACGAGAAGGCGTCCGCCCTGCGTGACGAGATGGGCGACGTCCAGCAGGAGATGCAGCAGATGGCCGGGGGCGGGCCGTCGGTGCCGGAAGTGTCCACAGAGGACATCGCGGAGGTGGTGTCCCGGATCAGCGGCATCCCGGTGAGCCAGCTCACCGAGGAGGAGCGGGAGCGGCTGCTGCGCCTGGAGAGCAACCTGCACGAGCGGGTCGTCGGGCAAAACGAGGCGGTCGAGGTGGTCTCCGAGGCGGTACGCCGCTCCCGGGCCGGCCTGGGCGACCCGGAGCGGCCCATCGGCAGCTTCCTGTTCCTCGGCCCGACCGGCGTCGGCAAGACCGAACTGGCCCGGGCGCTGGCCGAGGCGCTGTTCGGCGACGACGACCGGATGGTGCGCCTGGACATGAGCGAGTTC
>CAZYCD010000176.1:0-10235 GCA_964645345.1 uncultured Micromonosporaceae bacterium | reverse complement strand
GGCCGTCGACGCCCTGACCCGTCGCCGGCCCGGTGCGCTGCGTGGAGCCCGACCGGCGTGCGTCACATCGTTGTCCGGCTCGGAGCGACGATAGAATCGCGCATGTCGTGCGCCAACACCGCGCTGCGACAACGCATCGGCCGAGCGGGTGCGAGCCTGGAGTGACTGGAGCGAGAACACGGTGACGAGCGTCGTGCCGGGTACCACCCGCAACACCCGACAGCGGGCCGAAGTGCTTGCGCTGCTGGAGGCGACGGACGGATTCCGCAGCGCCCAACAGTTGCATGCCCTGCTGCGCGACCAGGGCGCCCAGGTCGGGTTGACGACCGTGTACCGAACGCTGCAGCTGCTGGCCGACGCCGGTGAGGTCGACCAGCTGCGGCTGCCGGACGGGGAGCAGCTCTACCGCCGCTGCGGACAGGCCGCCCATCACCACCACCTGGTGTGCCGCTCCTGCGGCACCACCCGTGAGGTGGAGGGTCCGACCGTCGAGCGGTGGGCGCAGGCGCAGGCCACCCGACACGGATTCGTCGACGTGGACCACACCCTGGAGATCGTGGGTACCTGCGGAGAATGCGCCCGGGCCTAATCTCGACGCGCCTTCCGCCAGCCACCCACGCAACAGAAGTTGACAACCGTTTCCATTAGCGCTGTCATAGTGCTATGCGCGAACACTTCGTGCGCGGTGGCCCGGACCGTCGCAACCGCTGGCGGGCGCGGTCATCGGGTGGAGTTGGCGGCGTTCGGTGCCCGGCAGGGCAGGGTTGATGTCGATGCGCCGGTACGCGGATGCGGCGCATGGCAGTGATCGGGTTCTGCGGGCCGCGGGTCTGGCGGTCACGGCGCCCCGCCGGGAGGTCTACCAGGCGTTGCTCGGGCATGACCGGCCGCTGAGCGCCGGCGAGCTGTTCGACGTGCTGCGCCGCCAGGGTTCACGGCTCGGGCTGCCCAGCGTGTACCGGGTCCTGCACTCCTTCGCGTCCGCCGGGGTGGTGCATGTGTTCGCCGGCGACGAGCAGCACTTCCGGATGTGCGCAGCGGGCTCGCACGCCCACCTCGTCTGCGAGGAGTGTGGCCGGGTCATCGAACGGCCCACGGACACCGTGCGCGGGTGGCTCGCCGCGGCACGCGAGGACGCCGACTTCGTGGCCAACGTGGAGCGCAGCGACCTCTACGGGGTGTGCGGGCGCTGTCGTCCGGCGCCGGCGGTGTAGCCCCCAGGCCGGGACATGGCCAACCGTTCGAGCGACTCGCCGGTGGGTCCCTTGACACGGCTATTGAAAATGGGTATCAAACTCATTGACTCAATGGGTTTGACGGAAAGATGCCATTAATGAAGATTGCGTTTGTTGGCAAGGGCGGCGCGGGGAAGACCACGCTGGCCGCGCTGTTCAGCCGGCACTTGGCGGCGCAGGGCCGCACGGTGTGGGCCATTGACGCCGACATCAACCAGAACCTCGCCGCGGCGCTGGGGGAGGATCCCGACGAGGCCGCGCTGGCCCCGACGCTTGGCGAGCACCTCGACGACATCAAGGAGTACTTACGGGGCGCCAATCCCCGTATCACGTCGACAGGGGTGATGGTGAAGACCACCCCACCCGGGCGCGGTTCGCGGCTGCTGCGGGTGGTGGAGGACAGCCCGGTGCACCGGCGGTGCCTGCGGTCCACCGTGGACGGCGTGCGGTGGTCGGCCACGGGTGGGTTCGCCGAGTCCGACCTCGGGGTCTCCTGTTATCACTCGAAGGTCGGCGCGGTTGAACTGATCCTCAACCATCTCGTCGACGGGGACGACGAGTACGTGGTGGTGGACATGACGGCCGGTGCGGACGCGTTTGCGTCCGGCCTGTTCACCCGGTTCGACCGCACCTTCGTGGTCTGCGAGCCGACCGTGCGCGGTGTCGGGGTGTACCGGCAGTATCAGGACTACGCCGCTGACTTCCAGGTCGCGATTAGCGTAGTCGGCAACAAGGTCGCCGACGCTGCCGACGAGGCGTTCCTGCGCGAGCAGGTCGCCGAGGACCTACTGGCCTGCGTGGGGACCTCGCGACATGTGCGCGCCGCCGAGCAGGGCCACGCCGGGCCGATCGCCGACCTGGAACCGGCTAACCGGGCTGTGCTGGACACGATGCGCGAGACGGTCGACGCCTCGCCCCGCGACTGGGCCCGGTTCACCCGCCAAGCCGTGCAGTTCCACCTGCGCAACGCCCAGGCATGGGCCAACGACCAGACCGGGCAAGACCTCGCCGACCAGATCGACCCGGACTTCGTGCTCGGACCGCATGCCGTGGCCGCCACAACCTGGTAACCCGTTTCCGACAACTGTTGGGAGAAGCCAATGTCCCTGGACGTACCCACCGCCCTGCTGGAACGCGCCGAAGCCGGCGACGTGTCCGATGCCGAGTTCCTCGACTGTGTACGCCAATCCCTGCCCTACGCCTGGCAGGTGGTCAGCCAGGTCGCCGCCGACCTGCACGCCGGCGACGGCCAGTTCGCCGACCATGCGGTCCCCCCGCCGAGCGAGGCCGACCGTGGGCAGCTGTTGCGTGCCCTGGCCAGCGACGCGATCCGCGGCGGCCTGGAGCGGCATTTCGGCGTCAAGCTCGCCTTCCAGAACTGCCACCGGGTCGCGGCATTCAGCGTCGGCGACAGCGAGCGGTACCGCGCGTTCATCTCGCCGCGCGCCCAACTGCTCAACCAGTCACCGGAGCTTCGGAACTGCTGACCGAACCGCGCAGGGGGACCGGACGCCACCGGTCCCCCTGTGCTTTGTATTCCTGCTTCCGTAGCTACCCGCCCTGTCCACCCCTCGTTCCATGCCAACTACTGCATTTGATAACGGTTGTTGTTTTCGTTAACGTCGCCCTCGACAGCTGACATCTCTCACGGAGGCTTCCCGTGTCATCAAGGCTTCTGCTGGGCTCGTCCCGACGTCTCGCACTGGTGGTCGGCGGCGCGGCGCTGGCCGTCCTCGCGCTTGCCGGCTGCTCCACCTCGTCGAAGGCGACGACTGGTGGCGGCAGCGCTACGGTGATCAACGTGGTCGCGGCGGAGAACTTCTGGGGCAGCCTGGCGCAACAGCTCGGTGGCTCGCACGTGAAGGTCACCAGCATCATCAACAACCCGGACGCTGACCCGCACTCCTACGAACCCACAGCCGCGGACGGCCGTACGATCGCTGCCGCGCAGGTGGCCATCATCAACGGCGTCGGCTACGACGCGTGGGCCACCCAGCTCGCCAACACCAACAAGGGCGCCAACCTGACCGTGCTGACCGTCGGCGACCTGGTCGGCGCGAAAGACGGCGACAACCCACACCGCTGGTACAACCCGGACAACGTCAAGCAGGTCATCGACCAGATCACCGCCGACTACAAGAAGGCCGACCCGGCGGACGCCTCCTTCTTCGACAGCCAGCACGGCACCGTGTTGAACACGAACCTCAAGGCGTACTTCGACGCGATCAACCAGATCAAGACCAACTACGCCGGCACCCCGGTGGGCGCCTCCGAGTCGATTTTCGCGATGCTGTCCCCGGCCCTGGGACTCAACCTGCTCACCCCGCCGGACTTCCTGAGGGCGATCAGCGAAGGCGACGACCCGACCGCGCAGGACAAGAGCACGATCGACAACCAGATCAAGACCAAGCAGATCAAGGTGTACGTGTACAACAGCCAGAACGCCACCCCGGACGTCCAGGCACAGGTGAACGAGGCCAAGGCCGCGGGCATCCCGGTCACCACCATCACCGAGACCCTCACCCCGGCCGGCGCGTCCTTCCAGGACTGGCAGGTCGCGCAACTGGGCGCGCTCAAGCAGGCGCTGGGCCAGGCCACCGGCAAGTAAGGAGCACCTCGTGTCCGCCACCCCGCCCAAGACGCTGGCCGCCACCCCCCACCCGGCCCGTGTCGACGGCGCCACCGGGCCGGGCGACCCAGGTCGCCCGGCCCTGGTCGAAGTCAGCAATGCCACCGCCGTCCTCGGCGGACGGACCATCTGGTCCAATGTGGACGCCACCGTCGCGGCCGGCGAGTTCGTGGCCATCCTCGGCCCCAACGGCGTCGGCAAATCCACCCTCCTCAAGGCCATCCTCGGCCTCGTCCCACTCGCCCACGGGCAGGTGCGGCTACTGGCCCGCCAGCCGGGGCAGGCCAACCACGAGATCGGGTACCTGCCGCAACGGCGCAGCTTCGACGCCTCCCTGCGGGTACGCGGCCTGGACGTCGTGCGCCTCGGCCTGGACGGCGACCGGTGGGGACTGCCCATCCCCGGGCGGCGCTCGCGCGCCGCCACCGCCCGTATCGCGGAACTGGTGGACCTCGTCGGCGCCGGCTCCTACGCCCACCGGCCGATCGGGCAACTGTCCGGCGGGGAACAGCAACGACTGCTCATCGCCCAGGCCCTGGCCCGCCGGCCCCGGTTGCTCATGCTCGACGAACCCCTGGACTCCCTGGACCTGCCCAACCAGGCCGCCGTCGCCGCGCTCATCTCCCGCATCGCCCGCGCCGAGAACGTCGCCGTCATCATCGTCGCGCACGACGTGAACCCGATCCTGCCCTACCTCGACCGGGTCATCTACCTCGGCTCCGGCGGCGCCGTCGCCGGCACCCCGACCCAGGTCATCACCTCCGACACGCTCACGGCCCTGTATCGCACGCCGATCGAGGTACTGTCCACATCGGACGGACGCCTCGTCGTGGTCGGGCAGCCCGAAGCGCCCGCCATGCACTCCGACCGGCACGGGAACCCGTCATGACCGCCGTGTTCTCGTGGAACCTGTGGGCCGACCTGCAGGAGATGTGGTCGCTGCCGTTCATGGTCAACGCGTTCCGCGCCGGCACCGTCGTCGCGGTGCTGGCCGCCGTGGTCGGTTGGTTCATGGTGCTGCGTCGGCAGTCCTTCGCCGGGCACACCCTGGCCGTCGTCGGCTTCCCCGGCGCCGCCGCCGCGGTCTGGCTCGGCCTGGGTGCCGCCCTGGGCTACTTCACCTTCGGTGTGGTGGCCGCGCTACTCATCGCCGCCCTGCCCGGCGGCACCGGCCGCGGCTACCGGGAGGAGTCCGCGGTCATCGGCACCGTGCAGGCCTTCGCGCTGGCCTCCGGCACGCTGTTCCTGGCCCTGGCCGGGCGCTTCCTGGGCGGCACCAGTGCGCTGCTGTTCGGCACCTTCCTCGGCATCACCGGCGGGCAGGTGCTGCTGCTGGCCGGTGTCGCGGTCGCGGTCCTCGCCGTCCTCGCGGCCATCGGGCGGCCGCTGCTGTTCGCGTCCATCGACGCCGACGTGGCCCGCGCCCACGGGGTACCCACCCGGTTCCTGGCCACCGCGTTCCTGCTGCTGCTGGGCGCCACCGCCGCGGAGGTCAGCCAGATCACCGGCGCGCTGCTGGTCTTCGCCCTGCTGGTACTGCCGCCGGCCACCGCCCAACTGCTCACCGCACGCCCCGCAGTAAGTCTCGCCCTGTCCGTCGCGCTGGCCCTGGCAACCGTATGGGTGGCGCTGTTCGTCGCCTACTACTCGCCGTACCCGATCGGGTTCTGGCTGACCACCATCGGGTTCGGCCTCTACGCCCTCACCTACGCCGGCACCCGGTTGCGTGAGCGGCTCGGCCGCCGGGCCCGCCGACTCGAACCGGTGACCGCGACATGACCGGCATGCTGGCCCACCCGTTCATGCAGCACGCCTTCCTCGCCGGCACCGCCGTCGCGCTCGCCGCCGGGCTGGTCGGCTACTTCCTGGTGTTGCGCGCCCAGGTGTTCACCGCCGACGCGCTGTCCCACGTCGCGTTCACCGGGGCGCTGGCCGCGCTGGCCGCCGGCCTGGACGCGCGGATCGGCCTGTTCGCGGTCACCATCCTGGTGGCGCTGGGCATGGGAACCCTCGGCCGGCGCGGCCGCCCCGACGACGTGGTCATCGGCGGCGTGTTCGCCTGGATCCTCGGCCTCGGCGTGCTCTTCCTGACCCTCTACACCACCGCCCGCAGCGGCACCGGCAACGGATCCGCCAGCGTCACCGTGCTCTTCGGCTCCATCTTCGGCCTGTCCGCCGGCCGCGCCGCCTTCGCCGCGATCGTCGCACTAGCGATATCCGCCGTCATGCTGGTGATCGCCCGGCCGTTGCTGTTCGCCAGCCTCGACGAGAACGTCGCCGCCGCCCGCGGGGTACCGGTACGCCTGCTGGGCCTCGGGTTCCTGGCGTTGGTCGGCGGGACCGCCGCCGAGTCCGCTCAGGTCGTCGGGGCGTTGTTGATCCTCGGGCTGCTCGCCGCCCCGGCCGGTGCGGCCACCCGGCTGACCGCGCGACCCTTCTTCGCGATGGGGCTGTCCGCGGCGATCGCGGTCGGCAGCACGTGGATCGGCCTGACCGCCAGCTACCTGGTCCCCAGGATGCCGCCCAGCTTCGCCATCCTCGTCGTCGCCACCGCAGCCTTCCTCGCCGCGATCGCGGTCAGCCGACTACGGCGCGCCGCACGGGCCGGTGACGGGCAACCGGTGGCCGCGCGCCCGGACGAGGCGACGGTGCCGGCCGCGCCGTAGCCGACCGGTGCGCCGGTTCAGTGCTCGTCGAAGTGGCGTCGTGGCCGGCGTGCCGGTGCCCGTCGTGCAGGTAGTCCACGTGGTCGCCATGTGGCACCTGCTCGTGGCCGCAGCCCGGGCCGTGCGTGTGGGTGTGCACCTCGGCCCGCACGTGCATATCAAGCACGCACTCGTCGTAGTGCTCACCGTGCACCCGATGGACGTGCCCGTCATGCAGGTAGTCCACGTGGTCCGTGTGCTCCACTCGGGCGTGGCCGCAGCCGTCGCCGTGGGCATGGTCGTGAAGGGTGTGTGTCGCGTGGTCGGTAGCCGCTGTCATCGCTCGTCCTCTCGCTATCCGCTTCCGAACCTAATGTCCGGTTTCGCACTATCACCCTATGCTCGCGTGGACGGTCGTGTAGGTGATATGCGGTCTCCGGCATGAACGAGCTGGACTTTGCGGGAGGCGACGGCGTCCTCAGCCCCGCAGCAGCAGGGCCTGTTCGCCCTTGGCGATGGCGGCCTGGCTGGCCAGGGTGGGAGTGGTCGTGCGCAGGGTGGCGAGGAGGTCCTCGGCGAGCCGGCGCATCTGTAGCGGGTCGGGTGTGGGTGTGGCGGCCGCCTGTAGCAGCGCGTCGGCCCCGGCCTGCAGGTCGGTTCGCTGGTCGGCGGGCAGGTCCGTGGTCGCGGCGGCGGTGGCGACCATCCGACCGGACCAGGGCGACGACCGCCGCCCAGCCGGGCAGCAGACCAACCGGCGCCGCCACTCCCGGATGCGCAAGGTGATGCAGCACAGGCGGCAGGCACAGCACCGCCCACTCCCCAGCACCACTGCCGCCAACCCAGCGCCGGCGGCCCGAAGCCGAGCGCGGCAGCAAGCAGGAGCAGGGCCACCCCGAACACCACACCGGCCGGTACCGAGTGGGCGCCCGCCGCGCCGGCGCGCGGCTCAGCACAGCTGGGCCAGAAAATCTCTGACGAAGGTGCTAGACATCCTCGGACGCTCCAGCTAACGTTGCTGGTGTTGAGGAACGAGGTCGGCAAGACACGCTGACGATGCGCTCCACCCAGTGGGCGTGAACGACCAAGAGCCCGAGCGGTTCGGCGGGCTAGCTGCGTACGGCAAGACCCGGGCATTACGTCGGCCCGGGGCGGTGGGAGCGGGTTCGCCGTACATATACGGGGCCAGCAAGCGTTCGATGGGGCCCTGGCCGTCGGCGGACAGCGACACCGCAACGTTGCGCAAGGGAAGTGGAACAGAGGAAAGGGAGGGCCGTACACCGTTTGATCGCCCGCCCCTGGCCGATGGTTGAGGCCCGGGCGGATACCGCAGGTCCCATCGTACGAAAGGTGGTCTCCGGTCAATCTGACGCGATCTTCGCGCTCCGCAGCCGTCTCGCCGACGGTCGGCGCGAATCAGGAACCCGGCGTAGCTGCCGGTGTTGGTGTGCTTGACCCACAACCCTGGGCCCCGGTGCTTACGCAAGCACCGGGGCCCTCGACCACATGGAGGTCCCAACTTGGAAGGTGACTATGGGCCAACCGGACGACCGGTTCGGTGACGAGGACTACCCCGCCTACACGATGGGCGCCGCCGCGGAGATGATCGGGGTGACGCCGGACTTCCTGCGCCGGCTCGACCAAGCCAAACTATTCACCCCGCTGCGCTCGGCCGGCGGGCATCGCCGCTACTCCCGTTACCAGCTGCGCCTGGCCGCCCGAGCCCGTCAAATGGTCGATCAAGGAACCGCGATGGACGCGGCCTGTCGGATCATCATTCTGGAAGACCAACTCGAAGAAGCCTTACGGCTCAACGACGCCCAACGGCACGAACCGTCGCCATGACCAGGGTGGCCCGGCCGCCGACCCGAACAGCCGTCGATCACCGGATCCCCGGGTGCCGCGCCGGCAACGTCGGGCACATTCCTCAGCTTGACATGCTGCGGCACGCCTACGGCGGCGACCAGGCCTTCACAACAGCGTGAGCAGGCTTCGGCGGGCGTCATTGACGCGGTCGGCGCTGCAGTCCGGGCAGCGGTGCGGCCGCTGCCGGCGCGCTGCGGCGTCCCACCCGGCGAACACGGCCTCGTTGCGTAGGGTCTGGAGGCTGTAGCAGCCGTCGTCGTAGCAGGCGAACAGCTGTTGGCAGTCGTCGCAGGTGATCGTGAAGTAGACCCGTCCGCCGGTGTCCAGGTTCAGGTGCAGGGCCATCACGGTTCACCTCTTCGCCGGGATCCCGGGTCGGAACGCCGCCGCAGGATGTCGATCATGGCGTGGGCGGCGGCGAGTTGGTATTCGAGGGTGACGATGCGTACGGCGGCATCCATCCGGATGCCCTCGTCGACCAGCCGCCGGGTACGGTCGGCGCGTTGCAGGTCGTCCCGGCTGTAGCGGCGGTGCCCGCCGGTCGAGCGGTGGGCGGAGAACAGGCCGGCGGCCTCGGCGGAGCGCAGGAATGCGGGGGTGACCCCGAGGGCTTGGGCGGCCGCGCCGATGGCGTAGCCGGGGAAGGCGCCGTCGTCGAGCGCCGACGCCTTGCTCACCGGCCGGGGCGGTTGCCTCACGGGGTCACCTCCACGTAGGTACTTCTGGTGTTGGGTGTTGTGGCTTGCCCCGGGCGGGTGCGGCCGGCGCGGGACTGACCTTCATCCCGCGACGGCGCCGCCCGGGGCAGGCCACGTCGGTGTTCACGTCACCGGGTGTCGACCACCCCCTCGGGTCGAATCGGCGCCGGGTTAGGGGTTGGCGCCGACCGACTGGCGGTCCGCGGTCTTGTCCTGGCCGGCCTGGCCGGAGATCACCTTGTGGCCGGCGTGGGAGCCGATCGCGGTGTTGCCGCCCCGACCGATCTCGATCTTGCGGGGTTTGGCCTGCTCGGCGACCGGGATGGTCAGGGTGAGCACGCCGTCGGTGTAGTCGGCGCGGATGTCGCCGACGGCCAAGCCGTCGCCGAGGACCAACTGCCGGCTGTAGACGCCGGACGGCCGCTCGGAGACCAGGTAGGTGGCGTCTTCCGGGTCCTGGCGGCGGCGTTCGGCGCGCACCGTGAGCAGGTTGTTCTCCGCCGACACGTCCAACGAGTCCGGGTCGATGCCGGGCAGGTCGAACCGGCAGACGAACTGGTCGCCGGTGCGCAGGCAGTCCATCGGCATCATCGCCGGGGTGCGGGCGGTGCCGAACACCTCGGCGGCGAGCCGGTCGAAGTCACGGAACGGGTCGAAACGAAGCGACTGCATGATCAACACACCTCCACAGTGAACGGGCTCGGGAACTCCCGAAATACAAGTGGTGAAGCGGGAAGGGGACCTGGCGTCACACCGGGCACCGGCCGGACGCCGGGTCAGTGCCACCGATTGGGTGGTCGGCGGCAGCCGAACCGCACCCTCGTGCGGCGGCGGTGGTAGTGGGCTGGAACCAGCAAGGCCACCATGATCACCCCCTGTCGGACCGGAGTCGTCTCACGGGAACCATGACCCAACCAACACACATATTCTAAGTCGGTTGGTACAGACTTCAAGCCCTTCTTTCGCCAAAAACTCGCCACCCCGGGTTCCCTGCGTGCGATCTTGCGGTTGCTCGCCGGGGTGCTGTTACGTCCACCGATCCGGCAAGGCAACAGCACCTCCCGTAGTCACCGGTACCGATCGCAAGGCGACAGCTGCATGACCAGTCTCGGTGACCATGACGAGACTTGACCCAGGACGGAGCATTTTTCGGCAGGTAGAG
>CAZYCD010000175.1:0-10308 GCA_964645345.1 uncultured Micromonosporaceae bacterium | reverse complement strand
CACCGGGGCGTCGCCCTCACCGGTGCCAGGTCCTCGGGCGGGCCGGCCGGGTCAGGGTGGAGCGCCGCGGATGCCGTGCCCTCCTGTCGTACATTCGGTGATGGAAAGCGGATGGGGGCGCGCATGAACGAGATGAGCGATGCGTGGTCGCGCTTAATGTCGCTGCCTGCGTGCCGGGTTGCGATTGTCTGCGCTCGGATCGCAGCCATTGGGTTCCTGGTCTCGTGGGTAGGGCTTGTGGTTGGCGGGGTGGCGGGCATGCCCGGTCACACGTTCGTGGTGCTCTGGCTGGTGGCTGTGGCGCTCGCAGTCGTTGGTGGGGTGATCGCGTGGATTGTGGTGCTCCTGGCCACCAGGTTCCTCAGCCAACAGTCCGTGGCGGCCGGCGGTCCGAGGTTCGCGGTCATCTGGCTTCGAGCCCTCATGGTCCTTTACCTACGAGAGCTGTTGAGCCCGCGGCGCTCGCCGACAACTTCCCGGTAATGAGCGGTGCCCCCGCTCTGCGCATGCAGCAGGTCAGGTTGAGTCGGCCTAGGACGCGGTGTCGGGGTTGCTCCCGGTCCGTTTCCCCAGGCCGCTCGCCGAACCCGCCGTGCCAGTCTCCCGGCAGCGGGCTCTCCACGGTGTCTGCCGTTAGGCGTGGTTGAGTCGCGTGTAGGGGTTGGGGATCTTGCTGCCGCGGTATCGGTAGTGGGTGACCGTCACCGATGCGATGTTGAACAGTTCGATCCCATCCGCGGTCGGTCTTTCCATCGGCCGGTGGGGCCGACGAGGTGACGGCGGACGTCCTTCCACCTCCAACGGCGCAGCTTCATCCACCATCGGATCACCCGGTTCCACACGAAGGTGGCCAGGGTGTTGAGGGTGTGTTTGCAGAGCGCGTGTTTGAAGTAGTTGGCCCAGCCGCGCATGATCTGGTTGAGCCGGATCAGCACGTCCCCGAGCGGCTGCTGCGACAACCTGTTGGTCAGAGCACGGACCTTGTCCTTCAACGACCGGATGGACGATTGGAATACTTGCTCGATGTCGCCTGAACCCGGACCTGGAGCCCCGCGCCGAGTGGAGTTGCTCGGTGCCATCTCGCTCGCTACCGATTTGGGGACTGGCCAGCCCTCGTTCCACGGGGTGCGGACCTCGGTGCTGGCTGTAGCCATCGGTCGGCAGCTGGGTTTGGATGCCACCACGGCGGCCGAGGTCCAGCAGGTCGCCCTGCTGAGGTTCTTGGGTTGCACGGCCGATACGTGGCAAACCGCCCGGATGACCGGGGGCGACGACCTGGCGTTCTTGTCCGGCATGGCGTCGGCCGCGATGGGCGCCAAGTCGGAGATGGGCCGCCAGCTGATGCGTACCGTCGGGGCCGGGGCTGGTCCGGTGCGGCGGGCTCGCCTGGTAGCGGGCGCACTCGCCGACCCGGGTGGGGCCAAACGTTCGCTGTCCTCGCACTGCGAGGTGGCGGCCCTGCTCGCCGAGCGGCTGGGTAGCGCGCCTGCGGTGCGGGAGGCGTTGGCGCACGGCTATGAACGTTGGGACGGCGCCGGCTTCCCGGATGGACTGTCCGGTGAGGAGATCCCGATGGCGGTGCGCATCTGTGTGGTCGCCCGGGACGCGGATCTGTGGTGGCGCGGCGGGGCAGCGCAGATGGCCGAGGTATTGCTGGCACGTCGAGGGCACGCTTATGACCCGACGGTCGTCGACGCCTGCACATCTGTCGCAGGTGAGGTGCTGAGCGGTCTGGATTCGTCCGATCCTTGGCAGCGGATGCTCGATGCCGCTGCAACGTCCGGTGACCAGGTCGCCGGTTCAGGGTTGGATGCCGCTTTGGGAGCGATCGCCGATTTCGTGGACCTGAAGTCGCCGTGGACCCGAGGGCATTCGCCTCGGGTCGCGGATCTCGCTTTCGAAGCCGCGGGCCAGTTGGGCACCGGCGTGGAGGATGCGAGCCGGCTGCGCTGGGCGGCGCTCGTCCACGATCTCGGCCGCGTTGGCGTTCCGAACGGGATCTGGGACCGGCCCGGACAGCTCGGGGTGGCCGAATGGGAACGGGTCCGCCTACACCCCTACCTGACCGAGTCGGTCCTGGCGTGCTGTCCCGCCTTGGCCGATCTCGGGCGCCTGGGCGGTGCCCATCATGAACGCCTTGACGGCTCCGGGTACCACCGCGGCACCCGCGAGCTGGATGTGGCGGCGCGGCTGCTAGCAACGGCGGATGTGGTGGCCGCCATGGGCGAGGCTCGTCCGCATCGACCCGCCGCAGGATCGGCCGAAATCGCCGACACGGTACGGGCCGAGGTGAACGAGGGTCGCCTCGATCGGGTCGCGGCCGATGCCGTGCTTGCCGCGGCCGGCCACCGTCGGATTGGCACCGGCCGCCGTCGCGACTGGCCGGCCGGGCTGTCCGAGCGTGAGGTCGACGTGTTGCGCCTGATCGCGCGCGGTCGGACCAACAAAGAGGTCGCCGCCACCCTGTACGTGTCGGCTAAGACGGTCGGGCGCCACGTCGAGAACCTCTACGCCAAGATCGGCGTGAACTCCCGGGCCGGAGCCGCGGTATTCGCGATGGAGCACCGCCTGCTCGAACCCTGACCCAGGGAATTCCCGAATTGGGGTGTTCACCCGATGAGCCGGCGGCTTCGGCCTGCGCATCCTCCTCACAGGACAAGCCGAGGAGGACCCTGATGCCCGAGATTCCAGTACGGGACACCACTATCTACTACGAGCACACCGGGACCGGCCCGGCCTTGCTGTTCATCCACGGCATGTGCGGGGACGCCCGGGTGTGGGCCGGGCAGGTCGAGCGCCTCGCCGACCGGTTCACGTGCGTCACCTATGACCGGCGCGGCCACACCCGCAGCCCGATCGGCAGTGCGCCGGAGTCGGTTGCCACTCACGCCGCCGACGCCGCCGCGCTCATCGAAGAACTCGGACTGGACCGGCCGGTGGTCGTCGGGTCCTCCGGCGGTGCCCGCATCGGCGTCGAGCTGGCCCGAACCCGCCCTGAGCTGCTCGCCGGCGCCGTATTCTCCGAGCCACCGATCTTCAGTCTAGAAGCGGAAGCCGGCCAAGCGTTCATGGCCGAGATCGCTGCTGTCGTCGGTCCAGCAGCAGAAACCGGTGGCCCGGCCGCCGCCGTCGACGCCTTCTTCCCGGTGGCCTGCCCGGGCCTGTGGTCACAGATCGACGAGCCCACCAAGGACCGCTACCGGGCCAACGGGCAGATGATGCTCGCCGAGTTCACCGGACCCGCCTACCAGCTCACCCCGGACGGAGCCGCCGACATTCACCTGCCTTGTCTGGTCATCGCGGGCACCGACAGCCACCCGGCCCTGCGGGCCATAGCCGCTCGGCTGGTCCAGGCGCTGCCCGACGTGCGCTTCGCGGAACTGGACGGCTCCGGGCACGTCACATATGCCGAGCGACCCGACGATTTCGCCCGCGCCGTCGCCGCGTTCGCCGCCGAGGTACGGGGGCGGACGCCAAACCCCGCCGTCGCCATTTGAACGACAACACACCAACCTCAACCGCTCTGGAGAAAGACCGATGCAGTTCATCGTCACTGGCCGCGCTGTTGACGGACTCCCCATCCCAGCGCAAGAAGCCCTGGGCGCCTACCAGGCAACCTTCGAGATCCTCGCTCGCGGCGACGACCTGCCATCAAGGGGGTCTGGCCGCACGTCGACGAGCGGGCCACCACGTTCCTCATTGACGCGGATACCGCAGAGGCTCTGGCCGATACGCTCAGCGCGCTGCCCGGCTTCATGCTCTCCACTTGGACCGCGCACCCCGTCACAACACCCGGCCACGTCGCCGGCGGTCTCGAAAAGATTCGTCATGCGCTAGGCCAATAGGACCTGCCCTGGGGCGGTGTCGGGGGAGCACGATCAGGTCCTCCGCGGTAGGGGCGAGATGCGCGAAAAGTCCATCGACATCCTCGACCTGCATCAGGCCGCCGGTGTCAGGCACGCGTAGCGGCATCCGCCGGATCGCGCCCATCGCCTGTGTCGCCTGGCTCGCGACGGCGATGGGCGGCACGGATTGCGAGGCGGCGCCGCTCGCCTACGCTCAAGATATGGTCGGCCACGGGACACGGGACGTGTCCCCCCACACGGTGGTCGCGGTGACCATGACCGCGCTCCTGCTCGTGCCCGCGCTCAGCGGCTGCCGTCAGGCGCCGCCGCAGTTGAGGTCGGGCGAGTGCAAGCCCGGTGATCCTCTCGCCGGGGTCTACCTTCCGTCCAGACTCGCGGTCAAGAACGCCTGCGCCACCGTCACCGGTACTGTCGACTGTGTGCAGCCGGAGCCCGACGGCGACATTCACATCCGCCTTCGCCCGGATCCGCCTTACCGGAAGTTGCTCACCCCTGCGAACGCGCTGCAGCAATGCCCCAACCAGAAAGATCCGCACCTCGTTGTCGAGATCATTCCCCAGAACGGGCAAGGGTTGTTCGAGGACAACAACGCGACCGAGGGAGGGTTCCTGACTCCCGCCGCCCCCCAAGCCGGCGCGCACGTCACTGTTACCGGCCCCTACGTGTGGGACAGTAATCTCCTGCATGACCTGGAATACCCGGGAAAGAGTGTGAAGGACTGGGCGGAGATCCATCCCGCATGGAACGTCACCGTCGACCACCCGACCAGCCCCGCGATCCCCTGACCGACCCGCCCGGCCTCCGCCTACCGCCCTTCGGACCGGCACCGCCCAAGGGACGGGCGGGATGTCGGCCGTCGGGGAACGGCGGTTTCCACCACCACGGCGTTGACTGCAGCTCGATGCGCTCTACCCACTTGACCCACCAGCCCATCGAGGAGTCCGAGTACGCCGCACTCGAAGCCGTCCTGGCCCGGCAGGACGCGGAAGCGAAGGCGGCCACGTCGTGACCGTATCGTGCGGGCGGAGGGCCGGCGTGGCCCTCCACCGGCAGGCCGCCACTACTCGATCCTGGAGGCTCCATGAAGCCCGTTCGGCGCAACGACCGTCCACACCATCCGGCCGTCCTGGAACACCAGGCCCACCGCGCGGCCAGCGTACAACTGCGGCTCGCGGACGCGATCACGGCGTTCGCCGGGTCGATGCAGTTCGTCTACATCCACATCGCGGTGTTCGCCGTCTGGATGCTGTTCCTCGAACGCAGCCCGTGGCCCACCCTGACCCTGGCCGTGTCCCTCGAAGCGATCTTCCTGTCCACCTTCGTAATGATCGGACAGAACCGCCAAGCGGCATTCCAGCAAGCCAAGGCCGACCATGACTTCACCGAGCAGGAACTGGAACTCAAGACGAACACCGAGCTCACCCGGCAGATCCACCTCCTGACAACCGAACTGCACCGGCGGCTCATCGACGAGGCCAACACCGGACCGCTTCGCCCGTAACCCGAGGGACAGGCACCACCAGCGCCGACCCTCCCGTCGGCTGCGTGTGGGGTGCCAGGTCAGGGCGACGGCGCTGGTCAGCGCAGGCGTGGGGGGCAGGCTCGGCTGGTGTGGTGGTTCATTCGATCGCGTTGATGATCGTTCGGCGGGTTCTGGGGATGCCGGGGTGCGGTCCGACGCCGGATGCCGACGCCGTGGAGATCGTCGTGCTTCGCCATCAGTTGGCCGTGCTGCGCCGCCAGGTTCCCGCGTCTTCGGTTTACCCCTGCTCATCGGATGTTGCTGGCCGGGCTGGCGAAGCTGCTGCCCCGCGAGCGGCGGGCGGCATTCCTGGTCACGCCCTCGACGCTGCTGCGCTGGCATCGGGAGCTGATCGCCCGCCGGTGGACCTACCCGCACACCGGTCGTGACCGACGCGGATTGGACGAACAGGTCGTCGCCCTGGTGCTACGGCTGGCCAGGGAGAACCCCACATACGCTGTCGTCAATGCCGGTCGATATCGACGAGTGGCGTGAGTGTCGCGGGTTATTGATCGTTGAGGAAGTGACGGATGTGACAGGACAGCGAGATCAATCGGGGGAACGGAGGATTATGAGCTAAATCACCCGCGAGGCCGTAGCTATTACGGATTCAGGATCCGGCCACTACGCAGTGCGAGGAGGATTCGGAATCCAGGGGACGCCCGTGCATCGATGTCCGCCCGCCGTTCCGACAAGATGATCAAGCACATCGCGGCCGGTACTTCTACTCATGGTAGAAAGACGTGCCGGCACAGTTAGCCCGGCAACGCACATCCCGGAACGCCGAGTCCTGCCCGCCGGGCGTGTGCGTTACCTCCCGGAAAGCAAATGGATTATGGGCAGGAGTGGGGGACCCTCCACCGGCGTCGCGAACGCGGCGCCTTGGGGTGAAGCCGCACATTGGCCGGGCAACCTTCGCGCCCGAACCCGACAGCTAACCTCACAGGCGTGCCGAAGGGTTGCCTGTGCGTACCATTCGTTCACATCGTCGACCGCGCCGTACTTCTTTCCGTGCAGCCGTCATTGTCACCACCGCGATCGCGACCTTGAGTGTCGCTGGGGTGACCGCGGCCTCCGCGAGTACCCATTCCACCTGGCATTCGCGTCACTGGCAGCACCATCCCGCCCCTAGCGCGTCGCCTTCCGCGTCGCCCTCCAATTCCTCGAGTCCGCAGCCGTCGAATTCGCCGACGCCGACTCATTCCAGCACGCCGACCCCGACGCTTTCGCCGAGCCAGCCATCGGTCAGTCCGTCGCCTTCCGCGACGAACTCCACTCCGTCGGCCATGGTGCCGACCGGCGTGCCCGGCAACTGGACCCTCAAGTTCGACGACGAGTTCAACGGCAACTCGCTCGACACCACGAAATGGGAGAGTTGCTGGTTCAACCCGTGTGCGAGCTCGAATGGCGTGCTCACCAGTCGCGACAACGTGGCGGTGTCCGGTGGCAATCTTGTGCTGACGCTGTCTTCGGCAACGGTGGGTGCGTCTGTGTCGACCAACCCTCGTGGCGGCGCCACGACCGGGTACCAATTCCAGTACGGCGTGGCAGAGGCGAGAATCTTCTTCCCTGGTGACGGCACCAATTGCTACAACTGGCCGACTTGGTGGACCGATGGTCAATCGTGGCCGACGAACGGCGAAAACGACATCGCCGAGGTCCTGGGCGGCCGGATGACTGTTAACTACCACTCGAGCTCGGGTACCCACAACCAAGGTGCGGTTCCCGGCTACTGGTGCGGCGCGTTCCACACCTACACGATTTACCGGCACGCCGGCGGCTCCGACGTGTACTTCGACGGCACAAAGGTGAAGTCGTACACCACGGACGACGGTGGTGCCCTCCACTACCTGATTCTCAATGTGGGCTACAGCGGCAGTCACGGTGCCTTCGGCGCGGCCTCGCAGATAAAGGTCGACTACGTCAGGGCCTGGCAGTAGGAAACGTCTCCGGCGGCGGATGTCCGGCAGCACTGACGGTCGCCGCCGGAGACGTTTCCTCCCGCGGTCCGGAGACCGAGATGGAGGCAGGCTCGCGCGTAGGTACGTATTCGGCACGAGCGAAACCAGGGGCAGTTGCTCGCCGAGCGGGAGCGAGGCGGGAGCGCCAGGGCCCCGGCCGCGCGACGCATCCGCCCGTGTTTCAGCCCGCTGCTATTGTTCTGGTCGCCGCGCCAACCTGTTATGGATGGCACCGGTTGTGACACACTGCGCGCCATGCTGAGCTGGCTGCGTATCAAGTGGCAAGCGGTCGCGTACGTCGTCGCCGGCCTTGCGTGCGCCGCGCTGGGCGGCCTGCTGTTCGGATTCCCCCACGGGATCGACTATGGCCTCGGCGCCTTCGGCCTGGTGGTGGTCATCCTCGCCGGGGTCAGCCTCGTGAGGATCATCCGGAAGGGTCCTGCGGCCGCTGACGGCGACCACGAGGCGCCCGGTACGACCGAGCCGAACTGGCTCTCCCTCGGCGAGATCGAGGTTCGCATCGAGGGCACGCGCAAGCGCTATCTGGCCCGGTTCACGACCGTTGCGCCGGCCGTCGACGGGATGAGCCGCGAGGAGCATCGGATCGCGGCAACGCTGAAGTTCCTCGGCATGCCGGAGGCGACGGTCTCGAAGCTCGACATGGAGGTCGAGGCAGCCGGTACCGGCATGCAGATCGTCCAGATTCCCAAGATGGCGATCCGGGACGCGGCCCGGTTCGGGAGCCGGCAGCCGGCCGGGTAGACCGGCGCTACTTGCTCCCGGTGATCGACCAACAGTTTGAGGTCGCGCGACGGACCGTCGTGGTGCGCGGTGGGCAGGTGCGGCTCACGCGGGACAACTCTGGCGATCGCCAATGCGTCGATCGGATCGGACTTACCTCGGGTGCGGGCTGACTGCCGCGCGCCGCCATCAGGTGCGGCGGTACCCGCAACACGGTCTGCCCGGCCGCCAGTAGTGCCCGTTCCAGCCGAGTCGCCACCGCCCGGCAGTCCTCCACCGCGAACCGCAGCTCACCGCCGGCCCACTGCTGCAACGCCCAAGCCAACAATTGCCGATGCCCGGCATCGGTGACCGGCACGGTCTTGGTCGCGACCTGGCGGCCGACCTCGTCGACTGCCACCGCCTTGTGCGTGGCCTTGTGCACGTCGATACCCAGTACCACCATCATGAGGACGTCCTTACTGAAGAGGAGGGGACGGAAGGGATCGGCCGGCGGACACGGCTCAGTCGGGGGCGACACACACGCTCGTATCAAGTCACGCCGGTCGATCCGGACTTACGGTGATCGGCACAACGGGTACAGGCCAACCCCACGCACAGGCGGCACCGGATGCAGGAGCCAGATCACCACAGGCCAGGATCCCCACCACCGCAACAGCGGCAAACCCGGCCTGACACTGAGCCGGAGGCACCGCCCTTGTCGGGCCGGCGCGGTACCAGCGGCACAGCCCGCTCGTCCGTGAGGCCCGCGTACCCGCCGGTCGGGTCGGCAGGCAGCGTTGCCTCGCGCGGCAGTCGTTGCGCGGGTCTATCTCGGCACATGTCGCGACTCACCAGCTCGTGATGTCTACCATCAAGGGAGACAGGAATGGAGGAAACGGGCGTTCAATGACGACGGGGACGTTGGGCGTACTGCTGCGAAGACCCGAGCAGGCGCGGACTGCATTCCTCGAACTGTTCTTCGATCTGGTGTTCGTCCTCGCGTTCTTCCGGCTCTCCCAGGAGCTGCTGGAGCACCTGAGCTGGACTGGCGCGCTCCAGACGTTGGTGTTGCTGCTGGCCGTATTGTCGGTCTGGTTCTCTACGGTGAGATTCCTGGACGCATTCGACCCGCAGCATCCGCTGGTCCAGGCGGCGGTCATGCCGATCATCTTCGGCACCCTCGTAATGGCGGCTGCCACGCCGCAGGCGTTCGGCCGCAAGGGCCTGGTCTTCGCAGGGGCGTACCTCCTCATTCGGTATGGCGGCCTCGCCACCGCCATCTTCTTCTTGCGTGGCCACGAGGCGCGGCCCAGCGCGGTGCGGATACTGTTCTGGGTCGGCATCGCTACCGGGCCATGGCTCGCGGGCGCTGTCCTGCACGGCTGGCCGCGTGGCGCGCTGTGGCTGGTGGCGGCGGTGGCGGAGTACGTGGGGATCGCAGTCGGTTTCGCCACGCCCGGGCTAGGCCGCAGCTTTACGCGTCGAGTCGAGGTCGTGGTCTCCGAAGAGCACCTGGCCGAGCGGTTCCAGCAGTTCTTCATCATCGCGCTCGGCGAGCCGATCCTGGTCACCGGACTGACATTCGCCAACGGCCCGTTCGGGGCCGCCCGCAGCGCCGCGACCCTGGTGGCGTTCACCACCACGGCCCTGCTGTGGCGCATCTACATCCACCGCGCCGGAGCACTACTGGCCGACGCCATGGCAGCGGCCGCCGACCCTCGGCGCGTCACTGTCCTGACGATCTACTCCCACGTGGTGATGGTCGCCGGCGTCGTCACCGTCGCGGTCGGCGACGAACTCGTCATCCAGCACCCGCTCGGTCACGCGAATCCGGCCCGGATCGCGATCCTTCTCGGCGGGCCCGCCCTGTTCCTGGCCGGGCGGGCCATCTTCGAGTACGGGGTGTTCGGCCGCTTCTCCCGGCCCCGGTTGATCGGCGCGCTCGCCCTCGCCGCCATGACCCCAGCGATGATCCTGGTACCGCCGCTCGCGGTAGCTAGCGCCGCCGTCGTCATCCTGGCCGTTGTCGTTACCCTCATCCTCGCCGGTATCGCCGTGTCCGACGTCGCCCGAACTCGACGACGATCATCCGAGCAGCCATCGCCACCCGGTTAGATGACCCCGCCGGTAGACGATCCAGCGACCAACCGCGCCTACGGCTTATGACCGTTAGATCGGAAGGCGCCGTGGAGTAGGCGGAGCCCGCCAGCCCATGAGCTGCTCCAGCGTTGCCACG
>CAZYCD010000174.1:0-10331 GCA_964645345.1 uncultured Micromonosporaceae bacterium | reverse complement strand
GAGAAGGGCGGTGACTCACAAGCCCCCGGAAGGGGACTTATGAAACACGCGGTAGGGGGCCCTGAGTGCCTCTCTCAATGCCCGTGAACCACCCAAACCGGCACATCTGACCTAGTCGGCGCAAGGCCTTGTCACGGACTTCCCACTGCCGAGGGCCTGACGTAACCCTTTCGTTGACATACGCATCATCACCACCCCCGCCGATCTGACAATTGTCACTCTTGACCCCTAAGTGCACGTCTTCGTGCCAGAGGCCGACGAGCGGGTGAAACCGCCTGGCCGGGCAGAAGGCGTCCATCGGGTCCGTAAGCAGGGACCAAGGGGGATCAGCCAGTGATAGCCACGCGGAAGCACAGCCACGGGCGGGTGGCCATCCGGCTCCCCTACACCAGGCTGGAACGAGTGATCCCGGTCCTCGGCGTGACGGCCTTGATCGCGGGGCTGGCGGTGAGCGCGCCGGCGGCGGCGGCGGCCGACGCGGTAGCGGTCACGGTCACGTCCACCCCGAACCCGGTGGCCAGTGGACAGTCCATGGCATATACGATCACGGTTGCCAACACCGGTGGCGCCGACGCGAGTAACCTCACGATCACCGACACGATCACCGATATGGTTCCGTCGGCCGTGAAAACCGCCCCATTCTTCGCCACGAGCACCGGAAGCTGCAGCTACGACGGCACGATCAGCAAGGTGACGTGCGCGGCCCCCAGCCTGGCGACCGGCAAGGTGTGGACGGTGAGGATCACCGCGCAGATGACCGCCCCGGCGGGCACCACGCTCAGCGACACCGCCACGGTCACCGGCACCGAGTCCGCATCGCAGTTCACCCAGTCGGCCAGCACCACCACCACGATCAGCCCCGGCCTGCCCTCCGGTTTCAAGCAGACCCAGCTCGCACACGGACTGAACAAGCCGATCGTGATCGCCTTCCCGCCCGGCGGCGACATCTGGCTCGGCGAGCAAGGCGGGACGATCCTCGACTACCACAACGGCTTCGTGCAGCCCACGCCCGTGGTCACCCTGCCCAACACCTACAGCCAGGCCGAATGTGGCCTCCTCGGCCTCGCCCTCGATCCGAACTTCGCCGCCAACGGCTACGTTTACATCTCTTACGTCGTGTCGGTCACCAACAAGAGCGGCGTCACCCAGCCCTTCACCCGGCTCTCCCGGTTCACCTATTCGGGAGCAACCATCGACCCGGCCACCGAGAAGGTCTACTACCAGGGAAACCAGTCGCAGAACCCGCATCACGCGGGCAACGATCTCCAGATCGGCCCGGACGGCGAGCTCTGGTGGAGCGTGGGTGACAACGTTCCCGCGATTAGCAACGGCGAGGCCCTCAACAACATCTACGGCAAGATGCTGCGGTTCAACCTCGATGGCACCGTCCCGGCCGGCAACCCCTTCGTGAACATCCCCGGCGCGGTCCCGGCCATCTATGCCTACGGGCTGCGCAACCCCTTCCGGTTCACGTTCCTGCCGAACGGCCAGGCCATGGTCGAGAACACCGGGTCCAGCTACTGGGAGGATCTCAACACGATCCAGCCGGGCGGCAACTACGGCTGGCCGTACTTCGAGGGCAACTGCTTCAGTTGCGGCTACCTCAACCCCGTCTACGCCTACGGGCACTATGTCGTGGACGCTGCCGCATCGGCGATCGCCGCCTACTCCGGCTCGACCTTCCCTAGCGCTTACGATCAGGTGGTCTTCGTCGGCGACTACAACCGCCACGACATCGAGGCCGTGACGTTCGACCCGGGCTACGGGACCGAGGTCTCCAACACCGTCTTCGACACCAACGCGGGGACCATCGCCGACCTGGTGGAGGGCCCGGACGGGAACCTGTACTTCGTCAGCATCTTCGAGGGCACGTTCAGCGAGATCACCGCCCCGGGCCCGTTCCCACCCACCGCGAAGGCATCCGCGACGCCGGACGCCGGGCAGGCACCGCTGACCGCCCAGTTCTCATCCGCGGGCTCGGCCGACGCCCACGGCCAACCGCTCAGCTACTCCTGGGACTTCGGCGACGGCGCCACTTCCACCAACGCCAGCCCGTCCCACGTGTACACGGCGAACGGCACCTACACCGCCACGCTGACCGTCACCGGTGGCGGCGGCCAAACGGCCACCTCGTCCGCCGAGGTGGTTGTCGGCCAGAGTCCGCCCACGGCGTCTATAACCGCCCCGGCCACCTATAACGCCGGTGACACGGTGTCGTTCAACGGCACCGCGACCGACCCGGTGGACGGCACGCTGCCCGGCTACGACTACACCTGGCAGGCGGATTTCATCAGCAACGGGGTTGTCCAGCCGTTCTACTCCGCCCAGATCCCGTACTCGTTCTACGGCCCCACCACCGGTGACGCCTCCGGCAGCTTCCAGATCCCGGACGATGTATCCCAGGTGCCAGGCAGCCTCTACCGCATCACCCTGACCGTGACCAACTCCCACGGCCTCAAAACCGTGGTCACCAAGGACCTCCACCCGAACCTGACCAACTGGTCGGTCAGCGCCAGCGTGCCCGGCGCGGGCTACTTCGTCGACGGCGCCTGGCATACCGGCACTTACAGTGCCCAGGATGTGGTGGGCGTCAAGCACATCCTGACCGGGATGCCGCTGGTCCAGGTCATAGGTGGGATCCGGTACCGGCTCGCCGGCTGGGCGGACGGCAATGCGCTGACCGACAGCTTCACGAGCAGCGCCACGCGCGCCAGTTACACCGCGAACTACGACCCCGGGCAGACGTCCTTGCCCAGTCCCTGGCAGAGCACCGACATCGGCGCTCCGATCACCGCGGGAACGGCAGACTACGCAACCAGCAGCCAGTCCTTCTACCTCGACGGGGCTGGCGCGGACGAGTACGGCGCCAACGACCAGTCGCGCTTCGTGTACCAGACGCTGACCGACGACGGGTCCATCGTCGCTCGGGTCCGGTACCAGTCCAATTCCTCGCCGTGGGCCAAGGCCGGACTCATGATCAGGCAGTCCACGGCCACCGGGGCGAACTTCGCTGACGCGCTCGTCACCCCCGATGTCAGCCCCAAGACGCCGGATGTCAACGGCGTCGGCTGCGACGCCGACGGCTGCCTGTCCCCGCTGCCACCGGTGGTCCCGGCCGTCGGCTACGGCGTGCGGATGCAGTCCACCGGCCCGGGGGGCAAGACCGGAGCCACCCTGGCGGGCTTCACCAGCCCGAACAAGTGGCTGAAGCTGACCAAGTCCGGCAGCACCTTCACCTCGTATGAATCCACCGACGGCAGCCACTGGACCCAGATCGGCACCGCCACCGTGTCCATGACCGGCCCGGTGGACATCGGCCTGTTCGACACCTCCCACAACATCGGCCAGGTCAGCTCCGCGGCCTTCGACAACGTGCAGATCACCCAAGTGCTGCCGCCACCGCCGCCGGGATCGCTGCCATCGCCGTGGACCGACACCGATGTGGGGTCGCCCGCCATCGCCGGATCGGCCGGCTACGACAATGGCGTGTTCACCGTCAACGGCGCCGGCACCGACATCTGGGGCACCAGCGACCAGTTCCACTACGTGGACCAGCCACTGACCGGGAACGGCACGATCATCGGCCGGCTGACCTCCATGACCAACACCAGTTCCAACGCCAAAGCGGGCGTGATCATCAAGCAGTCCACCACGGCGGGCAGCAACTACCTGCTGATTGCGGACTCCCCAGGCGGCACCGTCAAGGTCCAGTACAGCTTCAACGGGTCGGTGACGGCCAGCGGGACCTACACGTTTCCCAACGCCTGGATGAAGCTGGTCAGCCTCAACGGAGTGATCACCGCCTACCTGTCCAGCGACGGTGTCAACTGGACCACCGTGCTGAACAAGGTGTTGCCGATCACCAGCCCGGCGACCATCGGACTGTTCGAGTGCTCGCACAACGCTACGGCGCTCGGCACCGCGACCTTCGACAACGTCAGCTTCAACCCGGGACCTTGAGGGCTGTGAGCACATGCGAACAATGACGACGGGGCGCGCCCGCGCCATCGGCCTGCTGACGGCGGCCCTGTTCATACTGGCCTCGCTGGCCGCGGCACCCGCCGCGGCCAGCAAGGCAGCGGTGAGCCCCGCGATCGCGGTGACCCTGGCGAGCCAGGACTGGCCGGCCTACCTGCACGACGCGGCCAGGTCGTCGGCCACCACAGATGCCACGCTCAGCAGCACGGGGGCGCCGAACCTGGCGGCCAAGTGGACCTACCAGGCCGGTGGCCCGATCGCCACCTCCGCGAGCATCGTCGGCACCACCGCCTACGTGGGGGCGTGGGACGGCTACGAGTACGCCATCAACACCACCACCGGTGCGCTCATCTGGAAGACCTACCTGGGCATCACCACCGATCCTGCCTGCAATCCCTCGACGATCGGCATCACGTCGGCCGCCGCCGTGGTCAACGGAGTGGTGTATGTCGGCGGCGGCGACGCCTACTGGTACGCACTTGACGCCACCACCGGCGCGGTCCTGTGGAAGGTCTACACCGGCGACAACAGCCAGGCCGGGGCACACTACAACTGGTCCAGCCCGCTGATCGCCGGCAACTACGCCTACATTGGCATCGCCAGCAACTGCGACAACCCGCTGGTGCAGGGTCAGCTGCTGCAGGTGGCCATCGCCGGCGCGCAGCAAGGCCAGATCCTCAACACCTACAACTTCGTGCCGAACGGCCAGGTGGGTGGCGGTATCTGGACCTCGCCCAGCTACGATCCCGCGACCGGCACCATCTTCGTATCCACCGGCACCCTGGCCGGCTACACGCAAACGCAGTCCCAGGCGATCGTCGCGCTCAACGCCTCCAACCTGGCGTACGACAGTTCGTGGCAGCTTCCGTTCAGTGCTTCCCTCTCGGATTCGGATTGGAGCACGACCCCGACGCTGAGCACCGACGCGGGCGGCGACCAGCTGCTTTCCGTCGCCAACAAGAACGGGATCCTGTACACCTTCAACCGCAACAACCTGGCCGCCGGACCGGTCTGGCAGCGCCAGATCGCGCTCGGGGGCAACTGCCCGACCTGCGGGGACGGGGTGTTGGCCTCTGGCATCTTCGCGAACGGGGTGCTGTACTACGCCGGCGGCCACAACGTGCATGACGGCCACGGCTCGAACGGTTCGATCAGCGCGCTCGACCCCGGCACCGGCAACGTGCTGTGGAGCCGCCAGACCGACGCGCCCATCCTGGGCACGCCCGCCAACGTCAACGGCATGATCGGCCTGGTGCAGGGATCCACGTTCGAGGTCCTCGACGCCGGCACGGGCAGCCTGCTCTATTCCTACCTGATGCCTAGCGCGGCCTACGGCGCGGTCTCCGTGGCGCAGGGCCAGTTCTACGTCGGCACGCTGGGCGGCCGACTCTACGCGTTCGGCCAGGGCAGCGCCCCGGCCACGCCGCCGGCGGACCCGAACTGCCCGTCGGGGTTCACCTGCCAGGACATCCACAACCCGGCCAAGGGGAGCGAATCGAGCAGCGGCGGCATGCTCACCGTCAAGGCCGCGGGCAGTGGCATCAAGGGCACAGGCGACCAGTTCCGGTTCATCAGCAAGTCGGGCACCGGCGATACGCAGACCAGCGCCGAAGTGGTATCCCAGGCTGCGGGCTCCGGGCTGACCCAGCAGGCCGGGCTGATGATCCGGCAGACCGCTGCGGTAGGGTCACCGTTCTACGCGGTCCTGGCCTACCCGAACGACACACCACCGGACGTCAGGGTCTACTACCGCGCGTCGTTCTCCCAGAGCCCGAAGCTGCTCGCCATGGTGCCCGCGGCCGCCGGCGGAACCTGGCTGACAATCCAGCGCAAGGGCAACCTGTTTAGCGCCGGCATTTCGGCGGATGGCAGTAGCTACACCCTGATCCCCGCCTCCACCGCCGGCGTGGACCTGCCGACGGCCACCATGCAGGGGCTCGCCGTGGCCTCCGGGTCCTCCACCACGTTGGCGTCCGCGACGTTCGGCGGCATCACCGCGGGTGCGGCGGTCACGACCACGATGAACCCGCCTCCGCCGGCCGACCCATGCCCGTCCGTCTGGACCTGCGCCGACCTCGGCAACCCGAGTCCGCCCGGCGACACCACCGGCTCGGCCGGCACGCTGACGCTGGCCGGCACCGGCGCCGGGTTTGGCGGCGCTACCGACTCGGCGCACTACGTCTACCAGACCGTCACCGGTGACATGTCGGTCAGCGCCCAGGTGACAACCGCCTCTGGCGCGAGCGGGAAAACCCAGGACGGACTGATGATGCGGGCCAGCACCGCTCCCACCGCGCCGATGTACAGCGTCTATCTCAAGCCGGGCGGTACCGCGACCATCCAATGGCGCGCCTACGACGGCATCGCCTACAACCACAACATCCCGCTGACCTCGGTCACCTCCCCGGCACACCTGAAGATCGTCCGGTACACCGACACCAATGCCAGGCCGGCCGGCACGTACTTCGTCACGCTCACGTCCGCCGACGGCAGCACCTGGACGCCCGTGCTCGGCTCGGCCGTGAACATCGACATGGGGCAGGCCAGCTACCTGGCCGGGCTCGCTGCCACCTCCGGTACGGCCGGCGTCACCACTTCAGCGACGTTCAGCAACCTCAGCGTGGCCGCGGTCGCCACCCCGCCGGCGTCGGCCTGCCCGGGCCCGTGGACCTGCGCCGACATCGGCGCCCCTGGGGTGCCGACCGGGAACCAGCAATACTCCGGCGGCTGGACGATCCAGGCGGGCGGTGAGATCTGGTCGGTCTACGACGAGTTTCGCTACGTCTACCAGCCGTTCCCGGGCGATTCCAACGGCGACGGCAGCATCAGTGCCCGCGTGAGCTCGCAATCGGGCGGCGGCCCGTGGATGAGATCGGGAGTGATGGTCCGGTCCGGCACCGACCCGGCGGCGCCGTACTACGGGGTCTTCGCCACCCCGGCCAACGGCGTGATCGTGCAGTGGCGGACCGCCCAGGCCGCCGGCACCCAGCAACTGCTCGGCCCAGCGACCACCACCCCCGTCTGGGTGAAGGCGGTGCGGTACACCGACACCGCCCACAACGTGGTGTACTACTCCGGCTACAGCTCCACCGACGGCACGAACTGGGCCTTCATTCCCGGGTCAACCGCGGCCCTGACCCTGCCCGGCCAGTTGGTCGCCGGGCTGGCCAGTGACGCCAACAGCAGTACCAACCTCACGGTCACCGGCATCGACAACGTCACCCTCGGTGGCACCCAGGCTCCTACCAACATCTGCCCGAGCGACTGGACCTGCGCGGACATCGGCGGCGCCCTGCCCGCGGGCCAGGACAGTCTGGTGAACGGCGTCTGGCACGAGACCGGCGGTGGCGGCGACATCTGGAGCACGGCCGATGCGTTCCACTTCGCGTGGCAGACGCTGCCGGCCGACGGCACCGTCACGGCCCACATCACCGCCCAGCAGAACACGTCCGCCTGGGCCAAGGCCGGGGTGATGATGCGGGCCACCACCGGCCCTGACTCGCCGTACTATGGCGTTTTCGTGACCCCGGGCAACGGGATCGCGGTGCAGTGGCGAACGGCGCAGGGCGGCTCGACCAGCCAGGTGCCGGCCTCAGGCACCGTGCCCGCCTATCTCATGGTGGGCCGTTACACCACCGGCGGGCAGACGTACTACACCGCCTACACCTCGCCGGACGGCAGCACCTGGACACCGATAGCCGGCTCCACCCAGGTGATCGGGATGACCGGCGCGCTGCTGGCGGGCATCGCAATCACGTCGCATCAGCAGGGCACGGCCTCGGCCGTCACGCTCGACACGGTGGCCCTCGTACCCGGCGAACTGCCGCCGCCGGGCGTCTGCCCCAGCGGTTGGACGTGCGGCGACATCGGGACGGTGGTCCCCGGTCCAGGCAGCCAGACCCTGTCGGGCGGCAGCTGGTATGTGACCGGCTTCGGGAACGACATCTGGGGCTCCGCGGACTCGTTCCACTTCGTCTCGCAACCGCTCGCCGCCGATGGCAGCATCAGCGCCCGGATCGTGTCGCAGACCAACAGCAGTTCCTGGGCCAAGGGCGGCCTGATGATCCGGCTGACCACGGACCCGGGCTCGCCGTACTACGCGATATTCACCACTCCTGGTAACGGCATCGCAGTCCAATGGCGGTCGGTGCAGGCCGGCACGACGAGCCAGGCCACAACGCTGGGCACAGTGCCGGTCTACGTGAAGATCGTCAGGTCGGGAACCACGTACTCGGCCTACACCTCTCCGGATGGCGGCACCTGGACGCTGGTGCCCGGCTCCACCCAAACGCTGGCCAGCCTCACCGGCGGCCTGCTGGACGGGTTCGCCGTGACCTCGCACAACACTGGCCAGTACAGCACGGCCGGCTACAACTCAGTAGTCGCCACACCATAGGCTCCGCCACGGGGCAAGGGGACAGACATGCGGATACGGTTCGGCGCTCGGGCGAAGATGATCGTAGCGGCGGCCCTGCCGGTGGTGGTGGTGTTCGCCGTCCCGGGCGGGGCGGCGGCCGCCCGGCCGGGTGCCGCGATCCTGGCCAGCCCCGCCATGAAAAAGACCGCACCCGTGGGCGGGCTGTCGGTCTCGGTGGGCTATGCCGAGGACAAGGAGATCAATACCCCTGACCCGGCGGCCTTCCCGGTGCCGTGGGCCGGGTCGCCCAACACCATTTTTCTCGGTGGGACGGTGCCCGGCCAGACCGCCTGCGGCACGCTAACCGTGTGCTACGACGGCGGTGCCCTCAGGCTCGACAACAACGGCACGGCCCCGGTAGCGGTCAGCAAGGTGACGGTGGACATGCACTCCTCGGTCACCGGCGGCAAGCTGTTCAACAACCTGTGGGGCGCGTTCATGGTGCCACCGGGGCAGAGCGTGATCCTGACCGCGAATCCTCCGGCGAACAACCCCGGGTACGACAACTTCGACACCAGCGGGTACCCCAGCAACAACTGCACGCCGATCACGGTCGCGCCCACGGTCAGCTTCACGATCGGCGGGGTGGTCACCACCCTGGCCGATAGCACCCACGTGCTCGACACCGGCGGCATCGACGCGGGGTACTGCCAGCCGAAGCGCAATGAGTCGATCCAGTGGCGGCCGATCGGCTCCGCCGGGGCCAATGACGCCTCGCTGAGCCTGGGGCCCGCCACGGTGACCGGGGTCACCGGGAACCAGGTGGCCGAGACCGCGACCGTGCTGGACGGCAGCGGCAGCGGCCTGCGCAACGTTCCGGTGAGCTTCACGGTGACCAGCGGGCCGGACGAGGGCCTGACCGGCACCGTGACGACCAGTCCCAGCGGGCAGGCGGCCTTCAGCTATACCGGCTCCGGCGACGGTGAGGACGTGGTGGCTGCGAGCGTCACCACGGTGGGCAGGTTCGCGGCCACTCCCACGCGGGTGATGTGGGTGAACGGCTCGGCGGCGAACTGGAACTCCACCGATGTCGGCGGCGCCGCGCTGGCCGGCACCCAGTCGTTCGATCCCGGCAGCGGCACCTGGACGGTCAGCGGCACCGGGTTCGGACTGCAGAGTTCCTCCGATCAGTTCCATTACGCCTGGCAGGCGGCGGCCGGCGATGGGATCAGCGCCGGGGTGGTCGCGCAGACCGCCGGTGGCGCCGGGGCCGCGGCCGGGGTGATGCTTCGGGGCAGCACCGATCCAGATGCCCCGTACTACGCCGCGCTGATCACACCTGGTGGCAACGTGGTCGTCCAGGATCGCACCAGCCAGGGTGGCGCCGCCGCCACGGTCGCCAGCCTCCTCGGAAGCCGTGCGGGCTACGTGTGGGTGGCCGACACCGGCGGGACCGTCACCACCTATGAATCCGCCGACGGATACGTCTGGTTCCCGGTCCCCAACTCATCGGTGGGCTTGGACCTTGGCTCCGGCGCGGTGGCCGGGCTCGCTGTCACTTCCGGGGACCCGGCGTCGGTCTATACAGCAACGTTCGGCAATGTGGCGCTTCCGGCCGGGCCGCCCGCGCCCGCTCCACCACAGCGGTGCCCGGCACCATGGAGCTGCGCTGACATCGGTGCGCCCACGCCCGCGGGAAGTCAGTCCTTCGATCCCAACCACGGGGTTTGGACGATCAAGGCCGGCGGAGCCGACATCACTGGCAATTCCGATCAGTTCCGCTACGTCTGGCAGACGCTCTCCGGCGACGGCAGCGTGATCGCCCACGTGATCTCGCAGACCAACACCGCTTCCGGTGCGAAGGCGGGGGTGATGTTGCGCGCCAGCACCGATCCAGGTGCCCCGAACTACGCCCTGGTGGTCAGTCCGGCGCAGGGGATCAAGGTGCAGCTGCGCAAGACCCTGGGGGGGAACACCGCCAAACTGGCGAACCCGG
>CAZYCD010000173.1:0-10371 GCA_964645345.1 uncultured Micromonosporaceae bacterium | reverse complement strand
CAGGTCGGCCTTGCCCAGTGAGTAGCCGGCCAGCTTCTGCGCGATCGCCATGACCTGTTCCTGGTAGACGATCAGGCCGTAGGTGTCGGCCAGGATGTCGGCCAGCGGCTCGGCCAGCTCCCTGTGGATCGGTACCACCGGCTTGCGGCCGTTCTTGCGGTCGGCGTAGTCGTTGTGCGCGTTGGCGCCCATCGGACCCGGCCGGTACAGCGCGATGACGGCCGAGATGTCCTCGAAGTTGTCCGGGACCATCGAGCGCAGCAGCGCCCGCATCGGTCCGCCGTCGAGCTGGAACACGCCCAGCGTGTCGCCCCGGGACAGCAGCTCGTAGGTGGGCCGGTCGTCGAGCGGCAGGTCCTCCAGTACCAGTTCCTCGCCCCGGTTGTCCCGGACGGACTCCAGGCAGTCGTCGAGCACCGTGAGGTTGCGCAGCCCCAGGAAGTCCATCTTGAGCAGGCCCATGTACTCACATGCACCCATATCGAACTGGGTGATGATCGCGCCGTCCTGCTGGCGCCGCCAGATCGGGATCACGTCGAGCAGCGGCTCGCGGGACAGGATCACGCCGGCCGCGTGCACGCCCACCTGGCGCTTGAGCCCCTCCAGGCCCCTGGCGGTGTCCACCACCCGCTGCACGTCCTGCTCGGCCTCGTAGAGCTGGCGGAACTCGACGGCCTCGGGGTACCTCGGGTGGGCCGGGTCGAAGATGCCCGACAGCGGCACGTCCTTGCCCATCACGGCGGGCGGCATGGCCTTGGTGATCCGGTCACCGAGGGCGAACGGGTACCCGAGGACCCGCGCGGCGTCCTTGACCGCCGCCTTGGCCTTGATGGTCCCGTACGTGACGATCTGCGCGACGCGCTCCTCGCCGTAGCGCTCGGTCGCATACCGGATCATGTCGCCGCGCCTGCGCTCGTCGAAGTCCATGTCGATGTCGGGCATCGAGATGCGCTCGGGGTTGAGGAACCGCTCGAAGATCAGCCCGTGGGCCAGCGGGTCCAGCTCGGTGATGCCCAGTGCCCAGGCGATCAGCGCGCCCGCCGCCGAACCACGCCCCGGCCCGACCCTGATGCCCTCCTGCTTGGCGTGCGCGACCAGGTCCGCGACGACCAGGAAGTAGCCCGGGAAGCCCATCTGGCTGATCACGCCCAGCTCGAACTCGGCCTGCTTGCGGTGGGTCTCCGGGATCCCGCCCGGGAACCGCCGCGCCAAGCCCCGCATGACCTCCTTGGTCAGCCACGAGTCCTCGGTCTCCCCGTCGGGTACCGGGAAGCGGGGCATCAGGTTGCGGGAGGCGAAGACGCTGGAGTAGTCGCCGATCCGCTCGGCGATGGCCAACGTGTTGTCGCACGCGCCCGGGAGCCTCGCCTCCCACAGGTCGCGCATCTCCTGTGGGGATTTGAGGTAGTAGTCGTGCCCCTCGAGCTTGAACCGCTTGGGGTCAGCCATCGTCGTGCCCGACCCCACGCACAGCAGCACCTCATGCGCCTGCGCATCCTTCGCATAGGCGTAGTGGAGGTCGTTGGTGACGATCGGCGGGATGCCCAGCCGCTCGCCCAGCTTCAGCAGATCGGCCCGGACGGTGGTCTCGATGTCCAGGCCGTGGTCCATCATCTCGAGGAAGAAGTTCTCCCGGCCGAAGATGTCGCGGAAGTCGGAGGCCGCCTGGCACGCCCTGTCGAAGTCGCCGATGCGCAGCCAGGTCTGGATCTCGCCGGATGGGCAGCCGGTGGTGGCAATGATGCCCCTGCCGTACCGCTCCAGCAGCTCCCGGTCGGCGCGCGGGTTGTAGTAGTAGCCCTCGAGGCTGGCCAGCGAGGACAGGCGGAACAGGTTGTGCAGCCCGTCGGCGTCGGCCGCGAGCATCGTCATGTGGGTATAGGCACCGCTACCGGAAACGTCGTTCTCGCCGCCGTCCGCCCAGCGCACCCGGGTCTTGTCCTGCCGGGCCGTGCCGGGGGTCAGGTAGGCCTCCATGCCGATGATCGGACGGACGCCCGCGGCGGTGGCCTGTTTGTAGAAGTCGTAGGCACCGTAGAGGTTCCCGTGGTCGGTCATGGCCAGCGCCGGCATGCCCATCCGGGCGGTCTCCGCGAACAGGTCCTTCAGCCGCGCGGCGCCGTCCAGCATCGAATACTCGGTGTGGACGTGCAGGTGAACGAAGGAATCCCCGGAGGCCACGCTGACACCTTAGTCCGAGGGTCCGACACCGGCGGGCCCGCGCGCAGCGTGTCGCAGGCCAGCCCGCCAGCGGCTCAGGAACGGGCGGAGAGCGGGTCTTCGGTATCCGCGTCCATCAGGTTGCGGGAACGATTTGCGTCGATCTCGTCGATCGCCGGCCACGGGTCACCCAGGAGCTCCGCGGCGCCCAGGTCGATCTCGTCCAGGTCGCGCTCGTCCTGCTCGGTGGCCGCCTCCCCCCTGGGGCGGGCGTCCGCGTGCGGGAAGACGAAGCGTCGGAACGCCCACCAGCGGAACGCCATGGCCAGCAGCGTCCCGATGACCTGCGCACTGACCAGGTCGGCGACCTCCTGGGTGACGCGGCTCACATAGGGCGTCTCCAGGTGCAGCCCGTACCGCGAGACCCACAGCGGTACCGAGGTGACCACCACGCCGACGGCACTGATCAGGAAGAACAGCATCGCCTCGTGGTGGTTCGCGCGGCCTCCCCGGGTCCGGAAGGACCACTGCCGGTTGAGCACGTAGGAGACGACCGTGGCGACCGTGGTGCCGATCACCTTCGCGGTGACCGGTTTGGACTCCAGCACCGTCGACTTCAACACCAGGAAGATCGCCGTGTCGATGACGAAGGTCGTGCCACCCACTACCGCGAACTTCAGCAGCTCATGGTGTCGACGCAGGGCGTCCACCAGGGACTTGGGCAACATCGCGATGGCGTTGTCGAGGATGCGCACCATCGCAGTGTAGGGACGCATCCTGGAAGTTACCTCGCAAACTTCTCCACGATCACCGAGGCCGCCTGCAGCCACGATGCCCGGGTACCCGCTTGCAACATCGGGTACTCAATGGACGAACCAGATTCCAGAGTCGGATCATAGGGCACGACCACGACGGCCCGGGTACGGGTCGCGAAGTGCTTGGCCAGGTCGTCGAGCAGTGGCGATGGGTTCGGAGTCGGACAGGACAGCAGCGTGACGGCGTTCTGTGCCAACTGTCCCATGCCCCACTCGTGCAACAGGTCGAGCATCCAGTCCGCGGTGAACGCGGCGTCCTCCCTGGGTACCGACGTGATGACGAGCTGGTCCGCAGCCTGAAGTACCGTCTGCCAGTTCGGGCTCTCCACGTTGTTGCCGGTGTCCACGCATATGACGTCGTGCGTACGGCGCAGCAGGTCGAGCACCCGGTTCACCATGTGCGGCGTAAGTTTCTGCGCGAACCGCGGGCTCTCCTCCCCGGCCAGCACGTCGTAGGAGCCGTCGGAGGCGTGCCGCAGGTAGTCGTCGAGCTGGTCATGTAGCTGCGCCCCGTCGAGTACCTCCACCATGGCGAGGTCGGCCAGCAGGTGCCGGATGGTACGGGCGTGCCGCGCCGAGCCGGCCCGCAGCCCGAGCGTTCCGCGCAGCTCGTTGTCGTCCCAGGCGAGCACGCCGCGACCCCGGATGCTGCCGATGGTGGCGGCGCACAGCGCGGTGGCCGTGGTCTTGTGTACGCCACCCTTGGGGTTGGCGAAGGCGATCACCCTCGGGCCGCCGAAGTCCCGGCGCAGCTGCGCGGCGAACTGGTCGCCCGCGCCGTAGGCGGCAGGCTGCCACTCGAGCTGCCCCCCGTACCCGGCGGACTGGGTGGGGATGCGCGGCGCGGGCGGCGCATAGTCGGCCTCGTCCTCCAGCCCGGCGCGCTGGCCGAGCAGCGCCCGGTCGAGCAGCGAGCGCCACCGGGGCGTAGGCGTGGATGCGGTCCAGCCCGTCTCCGCGCGCTCCACGCTTGCCCTCCTACCGCCCGGTGCTGCCCCGCGGCGACGCCCGTGCCTGTCGGACTCCCCGTCGCCGGCACCCCTGCGGCGGATCGTCAACCCGAGCAAGTGCGCCACGTCTACTCTCCCATGTTCGCCGCGTTCCCGCGCCAGGCGTCCGGCTGGTGCGACGCCACCACGGGTGGGCGGCGCTAAGGGGTCAACGAGGTGGACCCGCGGTCGGCGACGCGGTCACAACGGTCGGTGGCGAGGCCGGCGCGCTCTGCTGGGGCGGCCCGGCGGTGCCGCTCTGCTCCGGCAGCGGCGGCAGGAACACCGCGCGGTCCAGCCGGGTCACGTCCGGCGCCGGGTCCACCGCCCGCACCTGCGGACGGCCGGCGAGCGCCGACAGGGCCGCCGCGTCCGCCCGCACCACCGCCGCGTAGGCGCAGGCACAGTGCTGCCGGTACCGGTCCGCCTCGGTCGACGCCACCGGGTCGCCGGTACGCCTGGCCTCGTCCGCCCGCCGCCCCGCCTCCGCGTCCATGCCGGCGACCAGGTCCTCGGGGAGCCGGGCCACCGGGACGGCGACGATCGCGGTCTGGGTCGCGGGCAGCGGTACCCGCGTGTAGACGCGGAAGGGCTCCGCCCCGGCGAGTACCGGGCCGACGGCGTCCGGCGGCAGGTACCCGGTGAACGACACCAGCGCGTAGACGGCGGTACCGGCGGGAAGCGCGGCGAGCCGGGAGCGCGCGTCGGCCAGGTACCCCGGGATCGACGCGCCCTGGCTGACCCCGACGCGCACCACGTCGGTACCACTGAAGGCCGGTGGGGCCGGCCGATGCCTGGTCAGCACCAGAGCCACCAGGGCGGCCACCGCCACGGCCAGCGGTACGCCGATGCGCCGCGCGCCCCGCCCCAGCCGTGCCAGCACCCCGCTCACTGCAACGCCTGGCGCGCTCCGCGAGGCGCCTGATGCGCCGCCTTCGCTCCTCGCGCTCGCTGCGCTCGCACCCGCCCGTCAGTCCGAGCGCCCCCGCGCCCCGCTGCGCTCACTGTCCTTGACGCAGCACCGCGAGCGCCTGCGCGAGGTCGTCCGGGTACTCGCTGGTGAAGCGCGCCTCGGCGCCGGTACCCGGATGCTCGAACGCCAGCTCCCGCGCGTGCAGCCACTGCCGGGTCAGGCCGAGCCGCTCGGCGAGAGTGGGGTCCGCGCCGTACGTGAGGTCGCCGACGCACGGGTGGCGCAGCGCCGAGAAGTGCACCCGGATCTGGTGCGTGCGCCCGGTCTCCAGCCGCACGTCGACCAGGCTGGCCGCCGGGAACGCCTCCAGGGTGTCGTAGTGCGTCACGCTCGGCCGGCCGCCCGAGACGACCGCGAACTTGTAGTCCTGGCCCGGGTGCCGGTCGATCGGCGCGTCGATCGTTCCGCGCAGCGGGTCCGGGTGGCCCTGCACCACCGCGTGGTACCGCTTGTCCACCTCGCGCTCCTTGAAGGCGCGCTTCAACGCGCTGTAGGCGGTCTCGCTCTTGGCCACCACCATCAGCCCGGTGGTACCGACGTCCAGCCGGTGTACCACGCCCTGCCGCTCGGCGGCGCCGCTGGTCGCGATCCGCTGACCCATCGCGGCGAGTCCGGCGAGCACGGTCGGGCCGGTCCACCCCGGGCTCGGATGGGCGGCCACGCCGACCGGCTTGTCCACCACCACGATGTCGTCGTCGGCGTACACGACGCGCAGCCCGTCGACCGGGGCCGGCTCGACCGGGCCGGGGGCGCCGGGCGGAGGTGGCAGGGTGACCTCGAGCCAGGCGCCGGCGGTCACCTTGTCGGCCTTCGGCCGCGGGTACCCATCGACGAGTGCGTCGCCGGCCTCGACGACCGCGGCGGCGGCCGTGCGGGACAGCCCGAATAGCCGGGAGATCACCTGGTCCAGGCGCATCCCGTCCAGCCCGTCGGGTACGGGCAGCGAACGGTGCTCGCCGTCAGCTCGCGTCACGCTTGCCCGCGCGTACGCCGTCCCGCCGCCGGCCGGTCAGCTCCAGCAAGACGGCCAGCACCACCCCGCAGCACAGCGAGGCGTCCGCGACGTTGAAGATCGGCCAGTACTGGGCGTCCGGGCCGAACAGGCTGGCGAAGTCGACCACGTGGCCGACCAGGAAGCCGGGCGCCCGGAACAGCCGGTCGCCCACGTTGCCGAACGCGCCGCCGAGCACCAGGCCGAGGGCGACCGCCCAGGGCAGCGAGCGCAGCCGCCGGGCCAGCACCGCGATGAAGCCGGCCACGACGACGGTCACCAGCGGGAACACCCAGGTGTACCCGGTGCCGAGGCTCCACGCCGCGCCGCTGTTGCGGGTCAGGTCGAGGTACAGCAGCCCGCCCAGGACCCGTACCGGCGGCCGCCCGGTGAGGTGCGACACCGCCAGGTACTTGGTCAGCACGTCCAGCCCGACCACGACCAGGACGGTCAGCCCGAGGATGATCACAGCGCGACGGGACGGCCGCGCCGGCGCGGCGGCCGGGCGGACGACGTCGTCCATCCGGGCCACCCCCTCGGCCGGTCCGTTCACGACACCGTCGGTGCTCAGCGCCGCTCCTCCAGCTGCTTGCAGGTAACGCAGAGGGTAGCGGACGGGAAGGCGGCCAGCCGCTCGACCGGGATCGGGTTGCCGCAGCGCTCACACCAGCCGTAGTTGCCCTCGTCCAGCCGCTCCAGCGCGCGCTCGACCTGGGTCACCCGCTCGAGGATCGTGTTGGCGAGGGAGATTTCCTGCTCCCGCTCGAACGTCTTGGTACCGGTGTCCGCCTGGTCGTCGCCGGCCGAGTCGGTGAGCCGGTCGCGCTGCAGCTCGGTGATCTCCGAGATCGTCGCCTCGTACTCCTCCTTGAGCTCGTCGAGGCGGGCCGACAGGGCGACCCTGATCTTCTCGGTCTCCGCGGCGCTGCGGGCGGTCTTCGGGGCGACCTTGGTGGCCTTGGCCTCGGCGGCCGTACCCGTCGCCTTGGTCGTGGTCCTGGTCTCTGACTTCGCCATCGTCACTCCCTCGGCCGCCTGCCCGGCGCCGGTCGTCGGTGCCTGGTCGGTGGTGGCCCTGCTCTCGGTCGGTGCACCGCGCTTCGTCGCGGGAGCCTTCTTCGTCGCGTTGCCGGTCTTCGTCGCGGTCGTCTTCGTCGCGGTCGTCTTCGTGGGGGTCGTCGCCTTGGCGGCCGGCTTCGTCGCGGCCGCCGCCTTCGCCGGGGCGGCCTTCGCGGCCGGTCGGGCGTTCGCTGCGGCGGTCTTCGCCGGTACCGTCTTGGCGGCGGCCTTGGTCGTCTTCGCGACAGCGGTCGCCGGCGTGGTCTTGTCGACGCTCCTCGCCGGTGCCGCCTTCGCGGCCGTACCCGCCGCCCTGGCGCCGTTGTTCGCCGCGCCGGACCGCCCGCCGACGGCCGCCCGCGTGGTCGAGGGCGCAGGCGCGCTCCTCGTGGTGCCCTTCGTGCCGGTTTTCCTCGCCGGCGACGCGGCGGCCTTCGATGCGGCCTTCCGCGCGGCAGCTGCCCGCTCGGCCATGGCATCCCCCAGATGCAAAACGGGCGCGCGGCGGGGCGCCGCGCACTCCAGAGGGTGGCAAGGATACGGACTGTATCCTCGCCCGACAAACGTGCCACACCTTCTCGACAGAAATCCGTCCGACCCTCCGGTCAGCCGGGCGTCTCCTGTCCGCTCTCGGCGAACCATCGGGCCAGCCGTCCACGCCGGCTGACCGCGCGTAGCCGCCGCTCGGCCTGATCACGTACCTCCGCGGTTGCAACGATCAGGAGGCTGTCGCCGGTACGCAGACGAGTGTCGCGATCCGGGACAAATCCCCGACCATCCCGCAGTACCAGAGTAACCACTGCCCCCACTGGTAACCGCAGTTCGTCCAGGTAAACCCCTGCGAGGCGGGAACCCGGCGGGATGTCGAGCTGCAGGAGATCGGCGTTCATCCGCTCCAGCGGCGCGGTGTCGACCATGAGGTCGGTCGCCTCGGCGGGCGCGGTGATCCGCAGCAGCCGGGCGACCGGGGGCAACGTGCCGCCCTGGACCAGCGTGTAGACCACGACCAACACGAACACCACGTCGAAGAGGGCGACCGCCCCGGGTACCCGCTCGGACAGCGGGATCGTGGCCAGCACGATGGGTACCGCCCCCCGCAGGCCGCCCCAGGACAGGAACGCCTGGTCTCGCCAGCCGACCCGGAACCAGGTGACGCTGGCCACCACGCCCAGCGGCCGGGCCAGCAGTACCAGGGCCAGCCCCACGATCAGCGCCGGTACCACCGCCTGCCCGAGTCGCTGCGGCGAGGCGAGGAGCCCGAGCAGCACGAACAGCCCGATCTGGGCGAGCCAGGCCAGCCCGTCGGCGAACCCGAGGATGGACTGCCGGTGGGGCAGCCGGGCGTTGCCGAGCACCACGCCGGCCACGTAGACGGCCAGGAACCCAGAGGCGTGCGCGACGGTACCGGTGGCGTACGCGAGCACGGTGAGCCCGATCGCGGCCAGCGGGTACAGGCCGGCGGCCGGTAGGGCGGCGCGCCGCAACGCCCACCCCCCCGCGACCCCCACGAACAGCCCGATGACCCCGCCCGCGACCAGCTCGTACCCGACGACGAGCAGCTCCTGCCACCACGGCTGGGTCAGCGCCGACCCGGTGGACAGGACGGTCACCAGCAGCACGGCCGGCGCGTCGTTGATGCCCGACTCGGCCTCCAGGATCGCCACCGGCCGGCGGCGCAGCCGCAGCCGGCGCAGGGTGGAGAAGACCGCCGCCGCGTCGGTGGACGACAGCACCGCGCCGTACAGCAGCGCGGTCCGCCAGTCCACGTCCAGCAGCCAGTGGGCCACCGCGCCGACGGCCGCGACGCTCGCCGCGACGCCGACCGTGGACAGCACGGCCGCCGGCCCCAGCACCGGGCGCAGGGTCGACCAGCGCGCGGTCAGCCCACCCTCCGCGATGATCACCACGAGCGCACAGGTGCCGAGGGTCCGGGTCAGCTCCACGTTGTCGAACCGGATGCCCAGCCCGGCCTCTCCGATGGCCACCCCGAGCGCGAGGTACACCAGGAGGCTCGGCAGCCCCAGCCGGGTCGACAGGCGTACCGCGCCGACCGCGACCAGCAGGACCGAGGCCGCCAGCAGCAGGGCCAGGGTGACTTCCTGGCTCACCTCCGGCCGTCGCGCAACTGGGCGAGGCGGTCGGCCAGGTCAGCCGGCGGGTCGGACACGGCGAGCAGCTTGTCTCGGTTGGCCGCGCCGAGTTGGACGGCCACGTCGCCGGCCCGCAGCCCGAGGGCCCTCGCGACCGCGCGCCGCGCCGCCTCGGTGGCCCGGCCGTCGACCGCCGGCTCGGTCACCGCGACGGTCAGCGCGGGCCCGTACGGCCCGTCGTACCGGCCGCCGACCCGGGTACCCGACGCTCCCGGCCGTACCCGTACGGCTATCGTGATCTTGGCGGTGGGCACGGCGACCGTCAGCTGGGACGCGCCCCGGCGATCAGCGCGGTGTCGGGCTCGCACCGGCTGCACGGCGTGAACCCCAGCTCGACGGCCTCGCTGACCGGCAGAGGCTCGGTCGGTCGGCCGCGTAGGTGGGCGCAGCCCGCCCGGTGGTACCGGGGCCGCCCGTCCACCACCAGGACGGTGGCGTTCATGCGCGCGACCAGCGCGGCGTCGGCGGCGGAGACGAGCTGGGGCGGCGGTTCGCCGGGCGGGTCCTCGTCGGAGAACTCCCCGTCGGCGTAGTCCTCGCCGTCCTCCGCCTCCGCGGCGGCCGGGCGGGCATTCAGGTCGATGGTCGGCCGGGTCTGGCTCGGGATCGTCACGTCCGGGCCGTCGTCACCGGCCGCGGTGGTCGGCCGCTCGGCCGTGGCCGTCGCCGCCCTCCCGGCCGCCTCTGCGCCCGATGCCGCCCGCCCGGCCGGCACGGCCCCGGTGACCGGCTCCTCGACCAGGGTGCCTTCGATGACGGTACCGGTGGCGGCGCCGTCAGCGGGGCGCCGGAACGGCTCCCCCTCGGCGGCACCGGACCGTACGGGACCCGGCCGTACGGTCGCGGCGCCGGACGTCGGGCGGCCGCCCACCGGACCGTCCCCCATCGGGGCGTCCGTGGCGGCCGCTAGCCTGCGGGCGGCCGTGCGCCGGGCGCTGCCGATCAGCACGATCACCGCGAACAGCGTCGCGATGATCGAGCCGATGAGCAGGGGATCGGACCGGGCAGGCAGTCCGAAGCCGAGCATCACCACGGCCGCGAAGATGAGCAGCAGGCTTCCGATGATCACTGCTCATCCTCCGGCGTGTAGGTACCTAGCGGCTGTTGGCGGCGTCCGCGCCCGAGCGGCCACCGTAGGCACCGGCCGCGGCGAGGCCGCCGCCGGACCGGGCCGCGTCGGCCTGGCTCATCTCGGCCTCGAGGCCCTTGCCGTGGTCGCCGAGGTCGCGCAGCT
>CAZYCD010000172.1:0-10376 GCA_964645345.1 uncultured Micromonosporaceae bacterium | reverse complement strand
GCAGCCGGTCGACGCCGTCCACGAGTACCCGGCGGATCCAGGTCAGGTGGTTGAGGCCCGCGTGGTCCAGCCGTACCCGGTCGGGATCGACTCCGAAGTTCGCGGCGACGCGGCGCTGGAAGCCGATCGCCACGTTGCACAGGCCCAGGGCGCGATGACCCTCGTCCAGCAGCGCGCGGGTCACCATGCCGACCGGGTTGGTGAAGTCGACGATCCAGGCGTCCGGCAGCGCCCGGCGGCGTACCACGTCGGCAATGCCCAGCACGACCGGGATCGTGCGCAGCCCCTTGGCGAAGCCGCCCGGACCGGTGGTCTCCTGACCCAGCAGGCCGAACTTCACGGGCAGGGTCTCGTCCACCAGGCGGGTACGCTGGCCGCCCACGCGCAGCTGCACCAGCACCGCGGCCGCCCCGTCGACCGCCTCCTCGACCGAGGACGTGGTGGTCATCCGGCCCGGGAACCCCTGCTTGACAAGGATTCTGCGAGCCAGGCCGGCGACCACCTCGAGCCGCTGCGGCGCGAGGTCGTGCAGTACCAACTCGTCCACGGCGAGCACGCCGGATCGGCGAGCAAAGCCTTCGATCAGTTCGGGGGTGTAGGTGCTACCGCCCCCGATCACCGCGATTTTCATGGTCTCCCTCGTGTGTTTCGCGACGTGGTCTGGTTCGCCACGCGCTATGGCCGGTCCGGTGCGGCGGCGGGTACGTCCGCGGTCGCGACATGGCAGGCCGCCTCGTGGTCCGGGCCGAGCGGCCGGGGTAGCGGTGTTACCCGGTGACATTCGTCGATCGCCAGTGGGCAGCGCCAACGGAACCGGCAGCCCGGGCTCGGATCCACCACCTTCGGCGGCTCGCCCTTGACGGTCTCGGCGCTGACTGCCAGCGGCGCCTTCGGGTCGGGTACCGCCGACAGAAGCAACTGAGTGTACGGGTGCTTCGGGTTGCGCAGTACCACCTCGGTCGGGCCCGACTCGACCAGGTGCCCGGCGTACATCACGACCAGCCGGTCGGAGACGTACCGGGCGCTAGCGATGTCGTGCGTGATGTAGAGGATCGACACGTTCTCGTCGTCGCGTAGCTTCGTCATCACGTTCAGCAGGCCGATGCGGATGGACACGTCCAGCATCGACACCGGTTCGTCGGCGAGGATCAGCTTGGGCCGGTACGCAAGCGCCTGAGCGAAGCCGATGCGCTGGCGTTGACCGCCGCTAAGCTCGTACGGGTACCGCTCGAGGATCTCGCCGGCCGGGTTGAGCCCGACCGCTGTCACGACCCGCTCGGCCTCCTCGATGCGTTGGGCGCCGTTGAGTTCGCGGCGATGCAGTTTGAGCCCGCGCATGATGCCGTGCGATACGCGGTAGGCGGGGTTGAGCGAACTGAACGGGTCCTGGAACACCATCGGCACGTCACTGCGGTACTCCAGGCGTTCCTTGCGGGAACGGAACGAGGCGAGCGACCGGCCCTGGTACAGAATCTCGCCGCTCGTCGGCCGGTACACCTGGGCGAGCAGCCGGGCGACCGTGCTCTTGCCGCTGCCGCTTTCGCCGGCCAGCGCCACGATCTCCCGGCGCCGGATGGTGAGGTTGACGTTGTCGACGGCGTGCAGGCGCTTGCTGGAGAAGGTGCCACCCACCCTGAAGTGCCGGGTGAGGTCGCGGGTCTCCAGCAGCGGAGCCTCGGCTGGATCCACGGCGGACGCGAGGTCCACAGCGGACGCTGGTAGCTCGGTCACCTGCTCACCTCGTCGGATGCCTTGAGGATGGTCGATCGGACGGGCGAGTTCAGCAGGCACCGCGACTGGGCGCTACCGACCTGGTACAGGTCGGGCTTCACGTGGGCACAGTCCTCGAACGCGACCGGGCAGCGCGGGTGGAACCGGCAGCCGGGCGGCGGCGCCGCCAGGTCCGGGGGCGCCCCCGGGATCCCGGTCAGCGGTACCCGTGGCCCGTTGATCGACGGGAACGCATCCAGCAGACCTCGGCTGTACGGATGGGCCGGGGTGTCGAAGACCGTCCGGGTGGGACCGCCCTCGACCACCTGCCCCGCATACATGACCAGCAGCTGATCGGAGAAGTGGCTGACCAGAGACATGTCGTGGGTGACGAAGATGACCGCGAAGCCGAGCTTGCGCTGGAGTTCTTTGATCTGCACCATGAGCGCCCGCTGCGCGACCACGTCCAGCGCGGATGTCGGCTCGTCCATGATCACGAGGTCCGGGGTGAACAGCAGCGCCATGGCGATCATCGCCCGCTGGCGCATGCCGCCGGATAGCTGGTGCGGGTAGCTCTTGAGGTGGATCGGGTCGATGCCGACCATCTCCAGTACCTCCACCGACCGCTGCTTGATCTCGGCGTCGGTGTACTTCGCGTGCGCCTCGATGGCGTCCCGGAACTGGGTCGCGATGTTGGTCACCGGATTGAGCGCGTTCATCGCGCTCTGCATGACGACGGAGTAGTCGCGCCAGCGCAGGTTGTTCAGTTCGTGCTCCGTCATGGTGACCAGGTCCCGGCCGCGAAAGGTGACGCTGCCACCGGTGATCTCGGCGGGCGGGCTGAGCAGCCGGGCGATGGCGAACAGCAGCGTCGACTTGCCGCACCCGGACTCACCGACAATCCCGACGAACTCGCCGCGCTGCACGTCGAAGCTGACGCCGTCGACCGCGCCGACGGATCCGCGCCGGGTCAGGTACCCCACCCTCAGGTCACGCACCTCCAACAAGGCTCGGCCGGCGTCGGACGCTGGGCTGACCTCGAGGTCACGCCTCCTGGGACTGGGTGCGCTGAGCACGGCGCCTCCTGACCGGTCGAAGTGCGGGGTTACTGATCTCGTCGAAGGCGTAGTTGAGCAGTGCGAAGGAGACACCCAACAGCGCCACGCACAGGCCGGGAGCGATCGACCACAGCGGAATGCCGCTCTGCAACGCCTGCTGGTTCTGCGCCCAGTAGAGCATCCAGCCCCAGCTGATCGAGTTGGTGTCGCCGAGGCCGAGGAACTGCAGACCGGCGGCGGTGAGCACCGAGTAGAGCGCGGCGCCGAGGAAGTTAGCGACGATGAGCGAGGTCATCGTCGGCAGCATCTCGAACAGGATGATGTACGAGTTGCGCTCGCCGCGCACCCGCGCGGATTCCAGGAATTCGCGGTTGCGCAGCGACAGGGCCTGCGCGCGCAACTGGTTCGCGCCGTAGGACCAGCCGGTCACCACCAGCACGATGAGGACGACCTGGAAACTTCCGCTGCCGGCGTACTTGGACAGGATGATGATCAGCGGGAACGTCGGCAGGATCAGGAACACGTTGGTGATCAGCGACAGGACCTCGTCCGCTACCCCGCCCAGATAGGCCGCGGACACCCCGATCAGCACCGACAGCACGGTTGCGAAGAAGCCGGCGATCAGCGCGATGAGCAGCGACTGGCGGGTGCCGTAGACGAGCTGCGCGTATATGTCCTCGCCGTGCGAGGTCGTCCCGAGCGGGTGCGCGCCGGATGGCCCGAGGAACGGCACGTAGGCGTACTTGTGCGGGTCCTGGACCGACGTGAACAACTGCGGCACGATGGCCACCACGGCGAACACGATGAATATCACCATGCCGACCAGTGCCTTGCGGTTGGACAGCAGCGCCCGAAAGAACCCGCCGCGCCGGCGGCGCTGAGGGGTGGGCGCACCGACCGGTGCCGTCGCCGAGGAAGCAACCAACACACTCATCGCGCCTACCCCTTCGCCCGTGCGCGCGGATCGAGCCAGGCCGTTGCGAAGTCACATATCAGCACCGAGACGAGCACGGCGACGGTGAACAGCATGAACAGCACCTGCATGAGCGGGTAGTCGGTGTTCTGCACAGAGTTGTAGAGCAGGTACCCGACGCCCTGATAGTTGAAGACGTACTCGACCAGAATCGCGCCCGAGATGACGAAGCCCAGCGACATGGCGAAGCCGGACAGGTTCGGCAGGAACGCGTTGCGGGCCGCGTAGTTGTACATGATGCGCCGGTTGGACAGGCCCTTGGCCCGTCCCATCCGGACGTAGTCCTCGGCCAGGGTGGTGATCATGTTGTTGCGCATGGTCAGTACCCAGCCGCCGACGGAGGTGATCACAATGGTCAGCGCCGGCAGGATCGCATGGCTGAGCACGTCACCGATGTATGCCGGATTGAACCCGGTCTGCACGGTGGGGTCGGAGGTGAAGTCGCTGGGCAGCCAGCCGTTGGTCCAGACAGAGAGCACCAGAATCAGCATCAGACCCACCCAGAAGTAGGGCAGCGCTGACGTCACCACGAACACCGACGGCAGAATCGCGTCCAACCGGCTGCCCCGGCGCCAGCCCGCGACGATACCGACAAGGGTGCCCAGGACGAAGCCGAGGATCGTGGCGAGGCCGACCAACCCCAGCGTCCAGGGCAGGGCCTGTCCGATGATCTTCGTAATCGGTTCGCCGAGCGAGGATCCGCCGATGGACACCCCCCACCGCCCGGTGAACATGTTGCCCAGGTAGTCGATGTACGCGACGAAGCCGTTCTGGTTCGGCTTGTACCCGTAGGAGGTGAGCATTTCCTGCAGCGCAGCCGTCGACAGCTTGCCGTGGGTACGGTCCCGCAGCGCCTGCACCGGATTGCCCGGCATCAACTTGGGGATGAAGAAGTTCAGTGTCAGTGCCGCCCAGAGGGTGAGCACGAAGAATCCTAGGCGTCGGAGCAGGTATCTCACGGCGACCAGCCACTCATGCTCACCCTCATGGCGCGACTCCTGACTGTCTCTGGTGGACGGTTACTGCGCGGACTTCGACCAGATGTGCAGCAGCAACTGCTCCACGTCCGGCACGTTGAACGCAGCCGGCTGGCAGTACGGGTTGTCCTTGGTCGGCCAGCCCTGGATGTCCGAGGTGTTGTACTGGAACCAGTCCACGGATTCGGTGGTGGGAATGACCGGGACGTCCTTGATCATCGCCGCCTCAACCTGCTTGATGATCTTGACCTGGCCCGCGTCGTCCGCTGTCGGGTACTGCTCAAAGAGCTTGTCCACATCGGGGTTGTTGTACCGCTCGTAGTTGAAGCTCGCCTGCTGCCCGATCGGCGCCGAGTTCTTCGAGTACAGGATCTGACGCAGCTCGTAGTACGGCGTCGGCCCGCCGGCCTCACCGTAGTAGGCCAGGTCGAAGTCGCCGTTGTACAGCTTGTCGTTGTAGGTCTGTTGAGCCAGATCGCTGATCGTCAGGTCGATACCGATCGGCTGGAGCTCCTGCTTGATGAGCGCGAGCGAGGCGTCCCAGTCGGTGTAGCCGGTGATCGTGATGATGGTCAGCTTCAGCGGGTTGGACGTCGAGTAACCGGCGCTGGACATCAGCTGCTTGGCCTTGTCCACGTTCGGCTTGTCGTACCCGGAGGACGAGAGCGCGCCGCTGTCGAAGTACTTGTTGAACGTAGGTGTGACGACACCTGTCTGGTTGGCCGCCGGCTGCTGGCCGCCCTCGCCGATCAGCGCGATCTGGCTGCGGTCGATGGCCGACGCGATCGCCTGGCGCACCGCGAGCTTGCTGGTGGCGGGGTGCGAGGGGTCGAGGTTGGGGAAGATGTTCACGTTGGTCACCGGGGGAGACCAGGTGTTGTTGTTCTTCGACTTGTCCAGGTAGAAGGCCTTGATGTTGGGGATGAACTGGCTTCCCCACTGCGCCTTGCCGGCGGCCAGGTCGTTGTTGGCCGGGCCGTTGTCGAGGTAGGCCGGGTACTCCACCTTCTGGATGTACGGCTTGCCCGCCTGCCAGTAGCTCGGGTTGGCGGTGTACTGGATGTTGTTCGGGTCGCACGGGTTGACCATGAAGGGCCCGGTACCGACCGGGTTCGGGTCCGCCCAGGTGTCCGGGTGGGCGGCGGCGTCACCGGCGGAGAAGATGTGCTTCGGGACGATGCCGACCTGGTTGGCGAAGTTGAAGAAGTACGGCTGAGCGGAGTCGCTGAAGGTCATGGTGACCTGGTTGCCGCTCGCGGTGACGCTCTGCAGGCCGGCGCCGGTCCACAGCGCGTACAGGTCGGTGGCCGGGGTCTGCTTCATCAGGTTGAAGGTGAAGGCGACGTCGTCGGCGGTGAAGGGCTGCCCGTCGTTCCACTTCACGCCGTCGCGGATCGTGAAGACGATCGACTTCTTGTCGTCGCTCCACTTGTACGAGGACGCGAGCATCGGCGTTTCGGCCTGGTTCTTGAGCAGGTTGACGTAGATCAGCGGCTCATACACGAAGCCCAGGGCCTCGGGGTTGACTGAGGGGTTGAACGGGTTGAACTGGCAGGGCCACGTCTGCCCCTGCTCGTTGGAGATGGTGACCGTGCCGCCCTGCTTGTGAGTGGTCTCGGCCGTGTCGGTCGCCGTGGAGTTGCTGCTCGGGGTTCCCTTCGACTGGCACGCCGTCAACACCAGGCCTAACGCTATGAGGACGGCGATGGTCTTGGAGCGCCTCATCCTGACATCCCTTCGTCACTGTTCCCTTGGGGTCCCGCGGCCCGTCCTGCGGCCGCGAGTGGCGCTTTGGTCACGCACCGGGCCCGCCCGGTTGTCCGTACTTCCTATGAAGTGGTTATCGACCTGCCGCGGGTGCGACACCGCCCCGCGTTGGAGCACGTCCGCCGAGTCCATCCGCAACTCCCGCGTTGTGCTCGGCGCCATTTGTTGGGAAAGTAGACTACCAACCGTGGGGGAGGCAACCCCCGCGCTAGGATGATCGATCTCAACTCGGCATCGGAGGACGAGTGACGACGCTCGCCGGTAGTCCACCTGGACGGCCGCAGCTCATCCGGGCCATCAACGAGCGGCTGATGCTGGAGCACATCCGCAGGTCGAACGGCATCTCCCGGGCCGAGCTGTCCCGCATCTCTGGGCTAACGAAAAACACCGTGTCGCTGGCCCTGGCCAGCCTGGAACGGTCGGGTCTCGTCCGGCCGTCCGGCGTGCGCACCGGCGTCCCCGGACCGGCCGCGCTGTTGTACGAGGTGCACCCCCAGGCGGCCTTCGTGCTCGGCCTCGACGTCGGCCGGCACTACCTGCGCGGTGCGATCAGCGACTTCTCCGGCACGGTACGGGCCCGGGCGTCGGTGAAGGCACGCGCGACCAGCGGAATCCGCCGGGTCGCCGAACTCGTCCAGCTCGCCACCGCCCTGTGCGGCGAAGTCGGAGTGGACCTCGCCGATATCACGCAGACGGTACTGGGCAGTCCCGGCGTCTACGACCCTCGACGCGACGCGCTCGCCCTGGCCGGCGCGCTGCCGGGCTGGGACAGGCCACGGGTGCTGGCGGAGTTGCGCGAGGCGTTCGGCGACTCCCTGATGGTCGAGAACGATGTCGACGCCGCCGCGCTCGCCGAACGCGCGCACGGTCACGGGCGCGACGTGGACAGCTTCGCCTTCGTCTGGGTCGGCACCGGTATCGGCATGGGTCTGGTGCTGGGCGGTCGCCTGCACCGCGGCGCCCACGGTGCCGCAGGCGAGATCGGGTTCCTGCCGTTGGCCGACGTCGCCGACCGCGACGCCGGTACCGCGCGGGACGCCCGACGACGCGGCAGCTTCGAGGCGGCGGCCTCGGCGACCGCCATCGTGCGGGCCGCCCGATCGGCGGGAATGCCAGGACCGGTGAGCGCGCGCGACGTGTTCCTCGCCGCAGAGAAGGGTGACGACCGCGCGGGCCGGGTGGTCGCCAACGAGGCCGCGCTCGTGGCAAAGGCGGTCTGCGCCATCGTCACCGTCATCGATCCGGAACTCGTCGTGCTCGGCGGGGGCGTCAGCCAGGCGGACGGCTTCCTCGACGCCGTCCGGCGCGAACTGCGAAACATCGCGCCGGTCCTGCCCGAGCTGCAGGTCACCGCGCTGGGTGTGGACGCCGTGGTCGACGGATGCCTCGCCGCAGGGATCGACCGGGTATGGGACATCCTCTCGGCCACGCCGCCGACCGATCTGATGGGTTGATACGGCACAGATCGGACGGACCGCGGCCTCCGGGGTGTTGGTGCCGCCGTTGCCGTCTCACCACCGCAAGGCGCGGTACCGGCTCCGGATGCCCTCTATCCCCAGCTCGGCCTTCACTGAGCTGGGCAATGCGCGAACTTGACGCGCCAACGACTCTCCGACCCGCCACGTACCTAGAGCCCCTTCCACTACTGCCGACCAGCCCTCGCTTCGGCTCATGTCAACCACTCGACTCTCGCATTCGTCTGGAACGCAGGTGCGGTGAACGGTTCCGGGTGCCGCGCCTGGCGTTCCCGGTTTGTCGGTGCCTGGTGGCAGGATGCCGCCATGCGGTACGCGGTTGAGGTTCCGAATTTCGGGGAGTTCGCGGCGCCGGGGGTCTTCGCCGAGGTGGCCCACCAGGCGGAGGAGGCGGGCTGGGACGCGCTGCTGGTCTGGGATCACGTTGTCGGAGAGAAGGACCTGCGTTGGGAAATCGCGGATCCGTGGATCCTTCTCACCGTCGCGGCCCTGGCGACACGCCGGATCCGGTTGGGCACCGCGGTCACGCCGGTGGCCAGGCGGCGGCCGTCGAAGCTGGCCAGGGAAGTGGCTACCTTGGACCGGCTGACCGGTGGACGCGTGGTTCTCGGTGCCGGGCTGGGCACGCCTGTGGCTGGCGAGTACGGGAGTTTCGGTGACACCACCGACGCCCGGGTGTTGGCTGAGCGGCTGGACGAGAGCCTGCACGCGCTGGATCTGCTCTGGTCGGGTGAGCCGGTGACCTACCGCGGCAACCAGGTCACCATCGACGATGTGGTTTTCCTGCCGACTCCGGTGCAGCGCCCGCGGGTGCCGGTGTGGGTCGGAGGTGTCTGGCCGAACAAGGCGCCGATGCGGCGGGCGGCACGGTGGGACGGTGCCATCCCGGCGATGGCGGATTTTGGGACCGGGCGTCCGCCCGACGTGAATGAGGTCCGAGAGCTCGTGCTGTTCCTGCGCGGCTGCCGGGAGGCGAACGGCCTTGCAGACAAGCCGTTCGACATTGTCCTCGGCGGCGCGAGCCCGGCCGGGCGCGCGGGCCGTGACCTGGTCGGGCCGCTGGCCGACCTCGGTGTGACCTGGTGGGTTGAGCGGATGCCATGGGGGGATGACCTGGGGCACGCCGAGCCGGTCCTGCGTCGGATTGAACAAGGACCCCCGCGCATCTGACCGCACACCCGTGCACCCGGCACTGTCATCCGCGACCGTCGTCAGCGCGCACCCTGGTACACGATCAAGAGATGCCCGTTTACCTCGACATGATCGCCAAGCTACGACGGGTCCTGATCGCTACCCAATATCAGCCCGAAGTACACGGCCAGCAGACCCTGGAGGAAATCCGCGCGGCGTATCTGGCCTGGGCACGGGCAGCCCCGTAAGTGTAAAACTGGAATCAACCACACGAAGCCGAGGAGCAGCACTGGTGTGGATCTACTCCGCTTCCTGTGGGTGAGTTACGGCCGACGCCGACCCGCAGTGAGTGAGTCGACGTCGTGACCCGGGAATCCGGCGGCATCCGTACCGGGCTAGGCGCCTCCCCCGGAGCGTGCGGTCACTCCTGCAAGATGACGTACTCACCCTCGCCCTGGGGCGCCTCGAAGCTTGCGACGTAGCGCTGTAGAAGCTCCTCGGAGACCGTGACGCTGTTAGCGCCGCTGACGTTGTTGCGCAGCCGTAGTCGCTGTAACAGCGTTTCCACGGACGCCTTGAGGTGAACCAGCTTCCAGCGACCGCCGTGCTGCTCGATCAACGCCTTGTATCGCTCGCGCCGCTCTCGGCGCCAGAAGCTGTAGTCCACCACGACGGGGCGGCGCGCTTGTAGATGGCTCACCAGCTCGTCCCACAGCTGCGCCTCGATCTCGGCCTTGAGCTGTTCGTACGACTCTGGAGGCAGCTCAGCCGCGTCCCGGCCGATCCGCCGCCAGACCACCTCGTCGATCGACAAGCGGGTGAAGCCCCGCTTCTCCAACATCTGCGCGTACGTGGACTTCCCGGACCCCGGCAGGCCGCACATGAGCACGGCGAGACCCGGTTCCGGATGGTCGCAGCTCCACTGCTCACCACCGGCCGCGCGGGTCATGATCGGCTCCTCATTCCCGGCTACCTAGCAACCATGGCTCGTACCACGCATCCGACTTCGCACCCTCCTTGCACGTCTGCCGATCCGCGTGCCGGCACCTCGGTCCGTTGCTGTGGCAGGGAACAAGGCGTCATCGCAATCCGAACTCACCCACACAAAACTGAGGAGTAGCACTGGTGTGCTACTCCTCACCTCGGTGTGGGTGGCTCTGAGCCGAATTGAGGACTGGAATCCAGCCGTGGTGAGGGATTAGCACGACCGAGGCACGTGGTGCCCGACGCGCTCGTGCGGGCGCGGAGTGCGGGGTCGGCGGCCTTCCCTCGCACGTTCCCTGCG
>CAZYCD010000171.1:8011-10427 GCA_964645345.1 uncultured Micromonosporaceae bacterium | reverse complement strand
GCGGCGGACGCTGCGACTGGTCAGCATGCCGGCCACGGACAGCGCGGCGACGCCCGCCGCCAGCAGCAGGGCCGTGCGGGTCCCGATGGTGTCGGCGAGCGGGCCGGCCGCGACCTGCCCGGCAGGTATGGCGACGAACGAGCCGAGCGCGTCGTAGGAGTACACCCGGGCGAGCTTGTCGGCCGGGATGTGCTCCTGCAGCGAGGACTCCCACGCGATGCCGAACTGCTCCGTCCCCATCCCGGCCACGAACGAGACCACGACGAGCACACCGGCGACCGGGGTCACCGCGAGGGCCAGCAGGACCAGGCAGCCCGGTGCGCAGCAGGCCACCCCGAGCAGCAGCAGCCGGCGTACCCGTAGCCGCATCGCGACCAGCCCACCTGCCACCATGCCGGCGGTCTGGGCAGCGAGCACCAGTCCCCAGGCGGTGCGGCCGAATGTCGCGTCGGCAACCGTCGGCCCGAGCACGCTGAAGCTGCCCACCTGGGCGGCGTTGAGGAAGCAGAAGCCGAGGACGACGACCCAGACCCAGGTGTGCGCGGCGAACTCCCGCCAGCCGGCTCGCAGTTCCCGCAGCGGGTTGTCCCGCCGCTGTTCGGCGGCGCGGTAATGCGGCACCCGGATCAGCGCGTACAGCGCGGAGGCGACGAAGAAGGTGGCCGCGTCGACGGCCAGCCCCCAGCCGGAACCGAAGGCGGCGACGAGCAGGCCGCCCACGGAGGCGCCGGCGATCAGCGCAGCGTTGACCCCCAGCCGGTTCAGCGCGTTGGCCTGCCGGCGGATCGGCGCCGGTACCGTCTGGGCGACCAGCGCGGCGCCGGCCGGGAAGGTGAAGGCACTGACCGTCCCGTTGATCGCGCCGAAGACGATGAGCCGCCCGACGCTCGCGGTGTGGGTCAGCACCATCGCGGCGACCGCGGCCTGGCTCAGCCCGGACAGCACACCGGAGACCACCAGAACCAGCTGCCTCGGTAGCCGGTCGGCGACCACGCCGCCGAAGAGCAGGAAAACCGCCATGGCCGCGGACCGGGCGGCCACCACCAGGCCGAGGTCGCGGGCGGAGCCGGTCAGGTCGAGTACGGCGAAGGCGAGCGCGATCGGGGCGACCGCGTTGCCCAGCGTGGTGACCAGCCGGCCGCCGGCCAGGTACCGGAACGGCGCGTGCCGCAGCGGCGCCAGGGCACCGCCGCCCGTGCTCATCGACGCCCCCGCATGTGGTCCCACCCCGTTCGCGGCACGCCGGGTGACCAGCGAGAGATTCCGCAGGCGGCCGATTCTACCCGCCGCCCGCGGCAGGCACGTGATCGCCGACGGGGCCCACCTATGTACCGAGCTGCGCCGACTCCCGCCCCACGTGACGCTGATGCGTGACCGCCGGCACCGCGCACCCTGGTACGTCACCAAGAGACAGCCGTCCGACCTTCCAACCTCAACATGATCGTCAAAATTCGGCGGTCCTGATCGCCGACCATTATCAACCCGAAGCGTGGTCGGGCCCACGTCATTGGGTTGCCGGTGACTGCCGACGCCTCGCACAACCGCCGCAGTGGCCACCCCGGGCGCGGGATGACGTGACATGGGCCCGAGAGCCGGTCGGCCATGACGTCGCACGGCGTATCCGCAAATGTTCGCCCGGTCGAGCTGGCTCGGACAGGCAGCCTCGTCTCGTGGGCCGATCGACTTGACCGGGGTCGAACCCCTGGGGGCGAGAGACAACCCGAATGGGGTCGGGATCGTGGTTACTGCGGGGGCGTCCAAGCGCCGGCGCTGCTCAGCGGGTCGGCTGTGGAGGCGGTGCGCAGCGGCGCAAGGCCGTCGATCACGGCCGAGCCGCGTCGACCCGGATGAGTGGCAGGGGCCTGCCCTCCCCGACCCCGACCGTGGCCCTGCCGGGGCATGTACTCCTGCCGAGGCAAGGCGCATCGGCCCGGGTCGGCGGCGGTGGCGTCCACCTGGTCGGCCTGCAGGAATGGAGCGCCGCCGGGTTAGTGACGACGGTCGATGGCGGGAAGGTGGTGGCCGACATGGACGTTCGTCACGGCGTGTGCTCCCTCCAGTACCGCACCGGCCCCTGCCGGAAAGTCCTCCCAGCCATCGATCGCCACCACAGTCAGCCTCAGGTCGGCTCGGCCGATGTCTGCGGTAGGCGATTCGATGGCGGTGCTGCGACGCTGCGTGGCGCGCCGTGGTAGAGCGTCTTCCACACGCTGCGACACCCACCGAAGGGCGGCGGCGATTCGGCGCAGCGGACGCCGGCGCGATTCGGCGTTGCGGTAGGCGTACCTGGCCGCCCGCCTTGTGTCGTCAAGTCGTGAGCGGGAGATCTCCTGCTCGATCTGCCACGAAATGTGCACGGAAGGCTCCAATGGTCGAGGAGACTGACAAGTGGGTTGGGCTGCTCGGCGCTGCCCGG
>CAZYCD010000171.1:2166-7911 GCA_964645345.1 uncultured Micromonosporaceae bacterium | reverse complement strand
GGCCGGCCCGACCGGCTCTTGCCGGCACGCATCGGCCCACCTCTGGGCGACCGGGCCGCCGCGCTCGAGCCCCAGTGGGCCCGGCGTCAGAGCTGGTTGCGGATGCCCGGGCTGTTGTCGTGGGACCGGCAGTCGACGGCGAGTCGGCCGATGGCGCTGCCGGCGGACTGGTGCTCCGTCGGCACCCTGCTTCTTGACCGGATCCGTGTCCCGTTGTTGTGAAGAGCTGCCGGCGGACAGCTGCACCTGGTCGGGGTGACCGCCCACGCACCGGTGCCTGCGTGTCTCAGCAGGCGCGCAACCTGTTCGGACCTCGCCACGCACCGGCTCGAGCGACGATGCGAGCGTCGAAGCTTCCGGGACCGATGAAGACGCGCTTGTCGTTCGTGTGCCGAGCGTCGTCCGCCGGCGGCGAACGATGCGGGCCACAGGGATCCGGATGGGGCGGCATTTCGAACCTCCGGGACTGCCCGCGGCAGCTGAGGCGCCACGAGCGTGATCGAGTGCGGTGCGGGTGCAGATGACCTGCCGTGAGCCTGCGGCCTGGCCGTTACTGGCCAGCTACTGCCTTGTGACCGGCCAGGTATCGACGGCGACGGTGGGGTGGATCGCACTCGTCCGGAAGGCTGTAGCTGCGGTGCTACAGACAGCTACATACTTCTGTCGTGGTGACCTTGCCTGTGGACGACGGCGACGGCGATCCCGCCGGGTTTCGGTTCAACGTGCTTGGCCCGTTGGAGGCCTGGTACGACCAGCGACCGGTCCGCCTGACAGGCGTGGGGCGCAGCGTCTTGGCCGTGCTGACGGCGAGTCCGGGTCGGGTCGTCAGCCTCGCGGGGATCGTCGCGGGTCTGTGGGGCGCCGAGCCACCGGACGGTGCGGAGCGGGCAGTGGCGTCGTACGTGTCGCGGCTGCGGAGGATGCTCGGCGCAACATCGGATGACATCGACCCGACCGCGGTGGTGGTCAGCCGTCCCCCCGGGTACGTGCTGGCCGTCGCCCCCTCGAGCGTGGACGCGGTGGTCTTCGAGGCGCGCCTCGAGCAGGCGCGCCGGGCGGCGGCCGCGGGCCAGCCGGGCCTGGCCGCCGACCGCTACCGGCAGGCGCTGGCGCTGTGGCGTGGTGAGGCGTACGCCGAGTTCACCGATCATCCGTTCGCTCACCGGCAGAGGACCCGGCTGGAGGAGTTGCGCGTCGGCGCGGTGCAGGCTCGCATTGACGCGGTTCTGGCGGCGGGCCTGCCGACCGGCGACCTGGTGGCCGACCTGGAGGCCCTGGTCGCGGAGCACCCACATCGGGAGCGGATGTGGGTGCAGCTGATGACAGCGCTGTACCGGGAGGGTCGGCAGGCTGACGCGCTGGACGCCTACCGGCGGGCCCGCACCGGCCTGGTGGAGCAGTTGGGTGTCGAGCCGGGAGTCGCGTTACGGGAGGCCGAACGAGCGGTCCTGGTGGGTGACCCCGCACTGGCCCCGCCCCGACCCGCCGCCACGGACGTTCCGGCCGAACTGGCGATGGCTGTGGACGCGTGCGTCGGCCGCGACCGCGAGCTGTCCTGGCTGACCGCCCAGTTGGATGCCGCCGCGTTCACCGGCGGCCGTGCGTGTGTGGTGGTGGGTCCGGCCGGTATCGGCAAGACGAGGCTGATGGCCGAACTGGCCGACCGCGCGGCGCAGCGTGCGGTGACCGTCCGGTACGGGCGGGGCGCTCGCGGCGTCGACGCCCTCACCAGTGGTCCCGCGCTGCACCTGGTGGTCCTCGACGACGTCGAGCGGCTGGACCGCGAGGACTCGATTCGTGTCGAGTCCTGGTTGCGCGCCACTGACGGCCGGCCGGTCTTGACGGTGCTCACCTGCGGCGTGGACCCTCCACCGGCGCCGTTTGCCGGGCTGCCGCGCCTGGCGCTGACGCCGCTGTCGAACGACCACGTCGCCGCGGTGGTCCGGACCTACTCGCCGGACGCGTCCGAGTCGGCGGTGTCGCAGATCGCCGCACACGCCGGCGGTGTTCCGGCCGAGGTGCACCACGCGGCTCGCGACTGGGCGGCGGCCCGGGCAGGCCGTCGCGTCGGTCAGGCCGTCACTACGCTGGGCGACCGCCGGCGGCGGCTGGACACCGCCCGGGAGGACGTCGTCGCGGGGGTGTTGGAGGTCGGCCGCCTGCGTGCCCGCTCGGATGGGTACGGCGGGTCGGGGCAGCAGGCGGTGGTGTGCCCGTACAAGGGGCTGGCGCGGTACGAGCAATCCGACACCGAGTTCTTCCACGGCCGCGACCGCCTGGTGGCCGAGTTGGTGGCGCGGCTGGTCGACGCCCCGCTGCTGGCCGTGGTGGGCGCCTCGGGCAGCGGCAAGTCCTCGGTGGTTAGGGCCGGCCTGCTTGCGGCCCTTGCGGCGGGGGTGTTGCCCGGCTCCGGCGCCTGGCCGCAGGTGGTGTTGACCCCGGCCACCGCGCCGGCGAGTCTGCCCGTTCCCGTCGACGGTCGCACGGTGGTGGTCGTCGACCAGTTCGAGGAGGCCTTCACCGTCCTGACCGACACCGCCCGGTCGCAGTTTCTGGGCTGGATCGCCAGATCCCTGGACAGCGGCTTCGCGTCCGTCGTGCTGACCGTCCGGTCGGACTACTACGCCCGCTGCGCCGAGCACCCGTTGCTGGGCGGGCTGGTGGCGGCCAACACCGTCCTGGTACCGCGGATGGGCGCCGACGAGCTGCGGCAGGCGATCGAACGCCCCGCCACCCAGGCAGGCCTGCGCGTCGAGGACGGCCTGGTGGACCTGCTGGTCGACCAGGCCCGCGACGCGCCCGGCGCGCTGCCGCTGCTGTCTGTCGCCCTGGTATCCCTGTGGGAGCGGCGTTCCGGCCGCACCCTGACCGTCGGCGGGTACCGGGACAGCGGCGGCGTGGCGGGTTCGGTGGAACGCCTCGGTGAGCAGGCCTTCGCCGCGCTGCGGGATGCCGAGCAGCGTGACGCCGCCCGGCGCATGCTGCTGCGCCTGGCCGGCCCCGGCGACGGCCAGACCGTCACCGCGCGGCGGGTCGAGCGCGGCGAGTTGGCCGCGCTCGGTGGCCCGGCCGCACCCGAGGTGCTCGACATGCTGGTCAACCGCCGGCTGGTCAGCCTCGCCGACGACACCGTCGAGGTGGCCCACGAGGCGCTGTTCACCCACTGGTCACGACTGCAGGGCTGGTTGGCCGAGGACGCGACCGGCCGGACGCTACGCGCTCACCTGGCGCCCGCCGCCCGGTCCTGGACCGAACGCGACCGGGACCCCGCCGAGCTGTACCGGGGCGCCCGCCTCGCGGCCGTGCTGGACTGGGCCACCAGCCACCGCAACGAACTCCTGCCCGTCGAACGCGAGTTCCTCGAGGCGAGCCGCATCGCCGCAGACGCCGAGGCCAGGCGGCGTCGCCGCGCGATCCGCCGGCTGCGCGTGCTCACGGCCGGCCTGGCCTCCGTCACCGCCCTCGCCGTCACCGCGGCAAGCTTCGCCGCGGTCCAACGCAACAACGCCAAGCAGGCCGCGCTCGCCGCGGACGTCCGGGCGTTGGGCGCCCACGCCGCCGTCGAACAGCGGTGGGATATGGCCCTGCTCTACGCCGCGCAGGCCCAGCGGATGAAACCATCCGCAGACTCCCAGATGGCTCTGCTGTCGACGCTGCAACGCAGCCCCGAAGCGGTCGGTTACCTCCGCGCCGACTCCCGCATCCAGCAGGTCGCGCTCAATGGCGACGGAACCCGACTGGTCACCGGTGACAACCAAGGCGAGGCGATCATCTGGGACACCGGAACCCACCGCCGCCTCGCCACCTTCAACGTCTTCCCCAACTGGCCCCTCCACTCGATGGATGTCAGCGACGACGGGCGGTGGTTGGCCGCCGTCACGTATACCGTTCCATCACCCGGCCTGACCGGTGACGAGGCGAAGCTGTCCGTCACCGATCTCGACGCGGCCCGGCCCGGTCCGCGCCAGCTGCCTATCGACAGCGTCGTCGCCGTCGCGTTCACCACCGACCCGCACCTCATGGTGGTGCGGCGTCAGGACGGCCGCCTCCAACTGGTCGACACGACCACTGGCGCCGTCCGCAAAGAGCTCGCCGGTCCCAGCGTGCACGGCGAGTGCGGGAGCCCGTACCTGAACATGAGCCCTGGCCGGCGCTACCTCACCACCGGCTGCGGTCAAACAGCGGACGCCTGGGACCTGGCCGCCGACCGGCCAATCTGGGAGGGGCCGGCCAGCGACGGGCCTTCGGCCGTCGACCCGACCGCGACCACGGTGATCAGGGCCTGGCAGAACGGAACCGTCGACAAGGTCGACCTCGCCACCGGCCGGGTCACCACCGCCGTGCAAGGACACCAGAGCTTGGTGTCCAGTGTGACGTGGTCCCCGGACGGCCGCCTGTTCGCCACCACCTCCGACGACGCAACCGTCATGCTCTGGGACCCGCGGACGCTCAGACCTACCGCGACGCTGCGCGGCCACACGGGCCGCGTCACCAGTGCCAGGATCTCCCCCGACGGCACCCGACTGTACAGCGCCGGATTGGACAGCTCGGCGTTCATCTGGGACCTCGACGGACGCGACCGGGTGGCCCGGCCGGTACCGTTGGCCATCCGCGGAGCCGGGTTGACTGGTGAGCCCTTCTACAGCCGGCGGACCAACCGGGCCGGCACGGTGCTGGTGAGCCTGTATCCGACCACCGGCGTGCTCGAGGTCGACGACCTGACTCCGCAAGACGGCCCAGGCAGTTACGTCCTCGAAGGACCCGACTTCCGCGACGCCGACGTCGACATCGACGACGCCGGGCAGACCGCGGCCATCATCCACCAGGATGAGAGTGGTGCCATGACCGTGCGAGTGCTCGATCTTACCGCCCGCCGGTTCCGCCCATTCACCATCAACTTGCCACCCGCCCCCGTCCTGAGTGACTTGACGGTCGCCATCTCCGCGGACGGGCGCACCATCACCACCGTCGACCCCAGCCAGTCGCTGCGCCAATGGAACGCCAGTGACGGAGCGCCGGAACCCTGGGCAACCTACCGAACAGCCGGGCCCGTGGCATCCGCGCAACGGAGCCCGGACGGTCACACTCTCGCCATCGCCGGCACGAACGCCGTGGAGCTGGTGGACCTCGTCAGGCAACGACGCCTCGCGACGATCCCGGTACCCAACGGCGGCGGCCTGTACTCGCCGGCCTTCTCCCCCGACGGGCGGCTCGTCGCGGTCGGCGCATGGACAGGAGACATCGTCGTCGCGGACACCCGTACCGGCCTCGTCAAGCGCCGCTGGCAGGCGGCGCCGTTTCCGGTCAAACACCTAACCTTCACACCGGACGGCCGCTTCATCCTCAGTGGAGCCCACGGTAAGGCCGCGATCTGGAGCATCGACACCCCCTCGACCACCAACGCGGTCCTCGACCTCGCCCACGGCTCGCAGGATGTCAGCGTCGTCGTACTCCGCGACGGCATCGTCACCATCTACCCGGGCGGGCCGAGCCTGCTGTGGGACATCAACGCGGACAACCTCCTCGCCCACGCGTGCGCCATCGCCGGCCGCAACCTCACCCAGGACGAGTGGAGCCAGATCTTGCCGAACCGGCCCTACCAGCGCACCTGCGAGCAACAGGCGTAGCGGCGATCGCCCGGCGTGGAGGTCAAGGTTGCCTCATGATCTTCGGGAACTCTCTCCGCATTGCTGTCTCACCCAAGTTGAGGCATCGCAGGTCAAGGCGCTGAGTGTGCCTCAACTT
>CAZYCD010000171.1:0-2066 GCA_964645345.1 uncultured Micromonosporaceae bacterium | reverse complement strand
CTGTCTCACCCAAGTTGAGGCATCGCAGGTCAAGGCGCTGAGTGTGCCTCAACTTATTTGGGAAGCGTCAGGCTGACGGTTCCCGGTTCACACGGTCCCGATAGTGTCTTGCCGCGATGATCGTGCTGATCCACACCTCGAAGACGATCCGCGCTGCGGCCGCCGGTACGCCCCCGACCGGCAAGCCCGCGCTGCGGGAGCGGGCTGTCGAGCTGGTCGACTATGTGCGCACCCTGTCCGAGGAGCGGCTGGCCGCCGTCATGGACCTGTCCGGGCCCCTCGCGACGCGAACGCATCAGCAGTTCGCCGCGTGGGGCACCGGCGCGCAGGGCGCGGCGGTGGAGAGCTTCCTCGGCGACATCTACAGTGGCCTGCAGGTCGCTGCGTTCACGGCCAAAGACCGCGAGCACGCCGACCGGCACCTGCGGATCCTTTCCGGCCTCTACGGCATCCTGCGCCCGTTCGACGCCATCAGCCCGTACCGCCTGGAGATGGGCTGCCGGCTGCCCGACCCGCGCTACGCCAGCCTCTATGCGTACTGGGGCGCCACGATCGCGGACCAACTACCGCGTACCGGAGCGATCGTCAATCTGGCCGCCGGCGAGTACAGCCGCGCGGTGCTGCCCCACCTCGATGCGACGCGGGTCGTCACCCCGAAGTTCCTGTCCGTCGACCCGACGTCGGGAAAGCCCCGGTTCGTCGCCGTCCATGCCAAGATCGCCCGCGGCGCGTTCGCGCGCTGGCTCGTCACGACACGAGCCACGGGCGGCACCGACGCCGTCGGCGCCTTCGCCGACCTGGGCTACCGGCTCGACCTCTCCCTGAGTACGGACGCCGAGCCCGCCTTCGTCTGCGAGGAGTTCCTCGGCAAGGGTCTCAGCGTCCGGCTTACCTGACGAAGCGGCCGGTCCGGTGCCTCACCGTCGCCCCAGACATCGACCAATGTGACGTCCCGCTCCCCGTGCCACGCTCCCCTAACCCACCGCTGTCGCGTCGGTGTGTCAGGAGGCGACGGTCGCCCGCGTCCGCCACGAGGCCCGCGGCCGCGGATCCCGGGTCAGGGAATCGACAGGTCGAACGGATGGCCGGCCGGGTCGGCCAGCGTGATCCAGGTGGCGCCCTCGGCGAGCCGGGTCGCACCCAGCTCCTGCGCCCGGGCCGCCACCGCCTTCAGGTGCTCGGGATCCTTGACGGTGACGTCCAGGTGCCCCTGCTGCGGGTGCGCCGGGTCCGGCCACTGCGGCCGCGTGTAGTCGCTGACCTGCTGGAACATGAGACTCTTGCCGCCGCCGGCGACGAACGCGCCCTCGGGGCCGTCGTAGGTCACCTCCATCCCGAGCAGGTCGGCGTAGAAGCGGGCCAGCGCCGACGCGTCAGGAGCGTCGATGGTCACCCCGAACAGTTGCATCTGAGGGCCGACCCCGTCCCGCTGGCACAGGTCGAACGGATGCCCGGCCGGGTCGGCCAGCGTGATCCAGGTAGCGCCGTCGGCGAGCCGGGTGGCGCCGAGCGCCACCGCGCGCTGTGCCGCCTCCTCGTGCCCGTCGACCAGCAGATCGAGGTGGACCTGCTGGGGGCGTTCCTGCCCCGGCCATTGCGGCGCGACGTGCTCGGCAACTTGTTGGAAGGCGACCTCCTGTCCGTCACCGGCCCTCAGCGTGATCCAGCCGTCCACGTTGCGGACGGTCTGCCAGCCGGTGAGCTCGGCGTAGAACGAGGCGAGCCCCACGATTTCCGTCGCGTCAAGGCAGACGAGCTCCAAGCGTCCTGTCACGGTCATGCCGGCCATCCTGCCCGGCCCCTGTGACAAACCGCCCGCGTGGCCGCGCGCCGGGCCAGACCCGGCCGGCTACCGACCCCGGTGGTTGCGAGACGGACGGATTGCCGCGTCGAGTCGTTGTGCCCAGCCGACCGCCGCGGCGAGAGTCTGAGACGACCCGCGTCACCATCTCGTGCTCGTGTGTCGGCCACCGCGCCGGTGCCGCAACGGCGACGGTCGACGGCTTCGGCTCGGGCGACGGTGCCCGACTCGTGCGCGACGACGACCGACTGCCGGTCGGGGTGGT
>CAZYCD010000170.1:0-10451 GCA_964645345.1 uncultured Micromonosporaceae bacterium | reverse complement strand
ACGTGAGCTACCTGCTCTGGATGATCATGGGGTACCTGCTGGTCCAGGCGGTACTCGTCGTGACGCTCGGCCGGCTGGGCGACATGTACGGCCGAGTCAAGATCTACAACGTCGGGTTCGTGGTGTTCACCGCGGCCTCGGTCATGCTGTCCTTCGACCCGTTGGACGGGTCCCACGGCGCGCTGTGGCTGATCGGCTGGCGGCTACTGCAGGCACTGGGCGGCTCGATGCTCACCGCGAACTCGGCGGCCATCCTGACCGACGCCTTCCCGACCCGGCAGCGGGGGCTGGCACTGGGCATCAACCAGATCGCCGCGTTGGCTGGCCAGTTCATCGGCCTGGTCGCGGGCGGGCTGCTGGCCGCCCTGGACTGGCGGGCGGTGTTCTGGGTCAACGTGCCGGTCGGCATCTTCGGCACTGTCTGGGCATACCGCAACCTGCGCGACACCGGCCAACGCCACCGGGGCCGCATCGACTGGTGGGGCAACGTCACCTTCGCCGTCGGCCTCGGTACCGTGCTGGTCGCGATCACCGCCGGCATCCGTCCGCATGGCACGCATCCGACCGGCTGGGGCAACCCGGCGGTACTCGGCGGGCTGGCCGGCGGAGTTCTGCTGCTGGTCGCGTTCGTGATCATCGAGAGCCGGGTCGCCGAGCCGATGTTCCAACTCGGTCTGTTCCGCGTCCGGGCCCTCGCCGCCGGCTGCGCCGCCGCGCTGACCGCCGCGGTGGCCCGTGGCGGGCTGCAGTTCATGCTCATCATCTGGCTGCAGGGCATCTGGTTGCCGCTGCACGGCTACGACTACGCCGACACACCGCTGTGGGCGGGCATCTTCATGCTGCCGCTGTCCGCCGGGTTCCTGGTCGCCGGCCCGGTCTCCGGGTTCCTGTCCGACCGGTTCGGCGCGCGGGGCTTCGCCACGGCCGGGATGCTCGTGTTCGGCGCCAGCTTCGTGGGCCTGATGCTGCTGCCGATCGACTTCCCGTACTGGGCTTTCGCGCTACTGATCGCGGTCAACGGGATCGGCGTCGGGATGTTCGGCGCGCCCAACACCTCAGCCATCATGAGCAGCGTGCCGGCCCGCCGGCGCGGGGTGGTCTCGGGGATGCGCTCGACGTTCCAGAACTCCGGCAACGCCATGTCCATCGGGGTGTTCTTCTCACTGATGATCGCCGGCCTGGCCAGCAGCCTTCCGACGACGCTGACCGGCGGCCTGATCCAGCAGGGCGTACCCGCGGACGTGGCCCACCGCGTGGGTACCCTGCCGCCGGTCTCGTCGCTGTTCGCGGCGTTCCTCGGCGAGAACCCGGTGGCACACCTGCTCGGTCCCGGTGGCGCGGGCGTACTGTCCTCGCTGCCCGACGCCAACCAGCGGGTGCTGACCGGCCGCCAGTTCTTCCCCGGCCTGATCTCCGGACCGTTCCACCACGGCCTGATCGTGGTGTTCAGCGTGGCGACCGGGCTGGCCGTCCTCGGCGCGCTCGCGTCACTGTTGCGCGGCGGCCGGTACATCCACCCGGGCACCGGCGAGGACGTGTCGCCGGGTGTGCAGGAGCCGCTGACGATTGCCGCGGGCCGGCGCTGAGCCGACCGGTCAGCCGACCGGTGCGTTCCATTGGCGGATCACCTGCTGGCTGTGCTCGTACCCGAGCCTGGACACCGTCGCGGTACCCAGATAGAGGGCGGCACCCGCCGACGGCGGCAGGCCGACCCAGCGCGCGGCGACCACCCGCAGGCTGTGGCCGTGGCCGACGAGCACCACGTCACCGCCGGCGGCGAGCTCGCGGGCCCTGGCCAACAGCCGGTCCGCCCGGACCCCGATCTGCTCCGGGGACTCGCCGCCGGGGCAGCCGTCGCGCCACAGGCTCCAGTCCGGCCGCTGCTCGCGGATCTGGGCGCTGGTCAGGCCCTCGTAGTCCCCGTAGTCCCACTCGGCCAGGTCCTCGTCCGTGGCGGTCAGGGTGAGCCCGGCCAGCTCCGCCGTGCGAAGGCTGCGCTGGCGGGGGCTGGACAGCACCGCGGCGAACGACCTGCCCGCCAGCGCCGGCCGCAACTCCTCGGCCTCGCGCTCACCCTCGGGGGTCAGTGGCAGGTCGGTGCGTGAGGTGTGCCGCCCGGCCGCGCTCCACTCGGTCTGCCCGTGCCGTATCAGTACCAGGTCTCCCATGACTGGTCATTGTCCCGTGCGGAAGGTGCGCCGGTAGGTGGACGGCGAGGTGCGCATGGCCCGGGCGAAGTGGTGCCGGAACGTGACTGCGCTGTCGAAGCCGACCGCGGTCGCGATCTGCTCGACCGACCGGTCCGTGGTCTCCAGCAGCGGCAGGCTCGCCTGTACCCGCTGGCCGATCAGCCAGCGCATCGGGCTGGTGCCGCCGCGCCGGGCGAAGTGGCGCAGGTAGCTGCGGGTGGACATGTTCGCCTGCTGGGCCAGGCGGGGTACGGTGATCGGCTCGTCGAGGTGGGCCAGCGCCCAGGACATCGAGCGGGCCACCCGGTCGTCCTCGCCGCCGGCCGGCACCGGGGCCTCGATGAACTGCGCCTGGCCGCCGTCGCGGTGCGGCGGGATGACCAGCCGGCGGGCCACCGCGTTGGCCACCGCGGCGCCGTGGTCGGTGCGCACGAGGTGCAGGCACATGTCCAGCCCCGCCGCGCTGCCGGCGCTGGTCAGCACGTCGCCCCCGTCGACGTAGAGCACGTCCGCGTCGACCCGTACCCCCGGGAAGCGCCGCCGCAGCAGATCGGCGTAGCGCCAGTGGGTCGCCGCTACCCGGCCGTCGAGCAGGCCGGCCTCGGCCAGCGCGAAGGCGCCCGAGCAGATGGACACCACCCGGGCGCCCCGCGCGTGCGCGGCGCGCAGCGCGTCGAGGACCGCCCCGGGTACCGCGCCGTGCACGTCCGGTACCCCCGGGACGATGAGGGTGTCCGCGGCGGCGAAGGTGTCCAGCCCGAACGGGGCGGTCAGGGTCAGCCCGCCCACGGTCCGCAGCGGCCCCGGGTCGGCCGCGCAGACCGCCAGCTCGTACCACTCGACCTGCAGCTCCGGCCGGGGCAGTCCGAAGACCTCCACGACGATCGCGGTCTCGAACGGCGACATCCCGTCGAAGGCCAGCACGGCGATCCGGTGCCGCGGCCGCTTCGTCACCTGCATGGCGTGATGTTAGCGGTAGTGGTCGTTCGCGCCACTGTCGGAGACCGGCCGGCCCGACGACGATCGGGATACCGGACAGGAAAGGGGAGCGGGAGATGTCGGTGGTGGCGCGGGTACCGGCGGCGCGGCCGGAGGAGGCGGCGGCGCACTTCGGGGCGCGGCTGCGGTACGAGACGGACGTGAGTGATGTGCACGCGGATCTCAGCGGCGGGGTGACGGGCGTGGTCGTGGTCGACTCGCGGGGCGACGAGGCGTGGCGGCAGGGGCACCTGCCCGGCGCGGTACACCTGCCGACAGCGGAGATTCCGCGGCTGCACGCCCAGCGGATCCCGGCCGGGGCGGCCGTGGTGGTCACCTACTGCTGGGGTCCCGGGTGCAACGGCGCCACGAGGGCGGCGTACGAGCTGGCCAGGCTCGGGTACCCGGTGAAGGAGATGATCGGCGGCTACCAGTACTGGGTCGAGGAGGGCTTTGCGGTGCAGACCCCGACCGGCCTGACCACCCGCCCGGCCAACCCGCTGACCGCGCTCGCGACCGGAATCTCCTGCGACTGCTGACTACCTAACGTCCTAAAGAGGGTTACAGAATGTGACCCCACCGATAACGGGGATTAGGCCGCGGGGACACCGGGCACCTGAAGGGTACGCACGGAACAAGGAGGTCCTCGTGGGTTACGACGACAAGGCCAGGAACCAGGCCGAGCAGATGAAGGGCAAGGCCAAGGAGTGGGTCGGCGACAAGACCGACAACGAACGGCTCCAGGCTGAGGGTATGCGTGACCAGGCGTCCGGCCGCGTGAAGCAGGCCGGTGAGCACCTCAAGGACGCCGGGCGCGACGTCACCGATCGCTGAGTGACGGCCTGAAGCGAGGGGGCCGGCGGACGATCCGCCGGCCCCCTCCACGCGTACCGGGTCAGTGCGCCCCGACCAGCCCCGCCTGCTCCTGCTTGCGCCACCACTGCCGGCCGGACTCGGGCAGCGTGTCGATCGGGTCGTAGTAGGCGTACCGCTTGGTGAGCGCCTCCGGGTCCTCGCGCTCGATGGAGGTGCGGTAGTTCTTCGTCCAGTACGAGATGCCGTGCTCGCGGTCGTACTCGGTGACCATGTGTACCCACCGCTTGCCGACGAACGGCACGTCGCACACGATCCGCGCGGTGGCGTACCCGGGCAGGTACCCCATGATGTCGTGCTGCAGTTCCTGGGCCTGCCAGACGGCCACGCGCCAGTGCTCGGCGCCGGGGATCATGTCGCACATGTAGAAGTAGTAGGGCAGGATGCCGGCCTCGCCCTGCAGCGCGAAGCACAGGTCGAGCAGGTCCTTGCCGGTGGCGTTGACCCCGCGCATGAGCACACCCTGGTTGCGCACGTCCCGTACGCCGACCTCCAGCGCGGTCTGTGCGGCCCTGGCGACCAGCGGGGTCAGCGAGTTGGCGTGGTTGACGTGGGTGTGGATGGCCAGGTTGACGCCGCGCCGGGCGGCGGTGCGGGCCACCCGCTCAAGGCCCTCCACGACGTCGCGCTGCAGCCAGTGCTGCGGCAGGCCCATCAGCGCCTTCGTCGCCAGCCGGATGTCGCGGATGGTGTCGATGTCCAGCAGCCGCATGAGGAACGACTCGAGGTTGCGCCACGGCACGTTGGCCACGTCCCCGCCGGAGACCACCACGTCCCGCACCCCGGGATGGGCGCGCAGGTACGCGATCATCCCGTCGTACCGGTCGACCGGCTTGAGGGTCAGTTTCAGCTTGTCCACCGCCGGGGTGGAGTTGCCGACCAGGTCCATCCGGGTGCAGTGGCCGCAGTACTGCGGGCAGGTCGAGAGCAACTCGGCGAGAACCTTGGTGGGGTACCGGTGGGTCAGCCCCTCGGCGACCCACATGTCGTGCTCGTGCAGCGAGTCGCGAGTGGCGTACGGGTGCGAGGTCCAGTCGGGGAGCCGGTCCGAGGCGACCGGGATCATGTACCGGCGGACCGGGTCGGCGTACAAGCTGTCCGTGTCGGGTACCGCGTGCGGCACCATGGTGTTGAGCATCTGCGGCGGTACCAGCATGGACATGGTGGCGGTGGCCTGCTGGTCGGCGGCCAGGTCGGCGTAGAACCGCTCGTCGACCAGGTCGCCGAGCACCTCACGCAGCTGCCGGACGTTCTTCACGCAGTGCGCGCGCTGCCACTGCGCCGATTCCCACTGGTCGCGGGTGACATCCCGCCAGCCGGGCAGCCGGGTCCAGTCGGGTTCGACCAGTTCGCGGCGCCGGTACTCGTATGGCTGCGCATCCATGGTCGCCCCCTCGGCTGGTGGAAAATATTCGACGATGACACTAGGCTACCGGAAGTCTTCCCGTCTATCTCCCGAGGAGCCGCGAAAATGACCTCCCCCGTCGGTCTGCACCGGGTACTGGAGCCGGCCGGCGTGCTGCCTCAGGCGGCGCTGCGGCTGGACGCTTCACCGCAGATCGGGCCGGACGAGGTGCGCGTGGCCGTGCGGCGACTCAACCTCGACGCGGCCAGCTACCGGCAACTGGCCACCAAGCACGGCGGGGACGGCGACGCGATCCGCGCGGAGGTGCTCGACATCATCGGTACCCGCGGCAAGATGCACAACCCGGTGACCGGCTCGGGCGGGATGCTCATCGGCACGGTCGAGGAGGTCGGGCCGGATTCCCCGCTCGGGCTCAAGCCCGGCGACCCGGTCGCCACGCTGGTCTCCCTGACCCTGACCCCGCTGGCCGTCACCGACGGGCTGGCCGGCTGGGACGGCCGCTCCGAGCAGGTTCCGTGCGCCGGCCACGCCATCCTGTTCGGCCGGTCGGTGGCCGCGGTGCTGCCCGACGACCTGCCGGACGGGCTGGCGCTGGCGGTACTGGACGTGTGCGGCGCCCCGGCGCTGACCCGGCGGGTGGTCGCCGGGTACGACCGGCCGACCGTCGCGGTGCTCGGCGGGGCGGGCAAGAGCGGTTCGCTGTCGCTGGCCGCCGCACGCCGGGCGGGCGCGGCGCGGACCGTCGGGGTGGTGCCGACCGAGGACGAGGCGCGCCGGCTGCGCGACACCGGCCTGGCCGACCGGGTGGCGGTGGCCGACGCCCGGGACCCGGTGGCCCTGGCCGCGGCGGTCGGCGAGCCGGTGGACGTGACCGTGGTCTGTGTGGACGTGCCGGGCTGCGAGCACGGCGCGATCCTGGCCACCGCCTCCGGTGGCACGGTGGTCTTCTTCAGCATGGCGACGTCGTTCTCCGCCGCGGCGCTGGGAGCGGAGGGCCTCGCCGCGGATGTCACGATGCTGATCGGCAACGGGTACCTGCCGGGGCACGCGGACCACGCGCTGGACCTGATCCGGTCGGAGCCCGGCGTGCGGCGGCTGTTCGCGGCCCGCCTGGCGGCAGACTGAGCGGTATGACCCCGACGACTCTGTACCGCAACGGCCGGATCTTCTGTCAGGCCGATCCGACGGCGACGGCGCTGCTGGTCCGCGATGGGCGCATCGACTGGCTCGGCCCGGACGCCGACCGTCCGGTCGCCGGCGTGGACGTGACCATCGACCTGGGCGGCGCGCTGGTCGCCCCGGCGTTCGTGGACGCGCACGTGCACACCACGGGTACCGGGGTGTCGATGCTCGGCCTCGACCTGTCCGGCAGCTCGTCCGCCGACGAGGTGCTGGACCGGGTGGCCCGGTTCGCGGACACCCTGCCGTCGGGTGCCGTGGTGGTCGGCCACGGCTGGGACGAGTCGACGTGGCCGGTGCGGCGCCCTCCGTCCCTGGCCGAGCTGGACCGGGCCGGCGGCGGCCGCCGGGTGTACCTGTCGCAGGCCAGCGTGCACTCGGCCGTGGTGTCCAGCGCGCTGCTGGCCGAGGCGGATCCGGCGACGCCGGGGTACGACGAGACAGGCTGGCTGCGCCGGGACGCGCACCACGCGGTACGGGAGATCGCGATGGGGTCGTTGACCGCCGACCAGCGCCGGGACGCCCAGCGCGCGGCGCTGGCGCGGGCGGCGTCGCTGGGCATCGCCGCGGTCCACGAGTGCGGTGGCCCGGGTACCTCCAGCGAGGAGGACTTCACCGCGGTACTGGCGCTGGGCGGCCAAGGATTGCCGGAGGTGTACGGGTACTGGGGCGAGCTGGGTGCGGCGGCCAAGGCCCGGGAGCTGGGCGCCTGTGGCGCCGGCGGCGACCTGTACGCGGACGGGGCGCTGGGTTCCCAGACCGCGCACCTGCGGGTGCCGTACGAGGACGCGGAGGGGTTCGGGCACGGGTACCTCTCGGTCGAGCAGGTCTGCACGCACCTGGTCGAGTGCACGCGGATGGGGCTGCAGGGCGGGTTCCACGCGATCGGCGACCGGGCGATCGCCACGGTGCTCGCCGGGTTCGCGATGGCGGCGGCGGAGTGCGGCATCGACGCGATCCGGGATGCGCGGCACCGCATCGAGCACGTGGAAATCGTGGACAAGCAGCTGATCGCCGGTCTGGTGTCCTTCGGCGTGGTGGCCAGCATGCAGCCCGCGTTCGACCGGCTGTGGGGTGGCGACGGCGGCATGTACGCCTCCCGGCTCGGCGTGGAGCGGTCGCTGCAGGCCAACCCGTTCGCCGCGCTGGCCGGCGTGGGCGTGGCGCTGGCGTTCGGCTCGGACTCCCCGGTCACCCCGCTGGACCCGTGGGGCAGCATCCGGGCGGCGATGACCCACCACAATCCGGTACACCGCATCGGGATGCGCACGGCGTTCGCGGCGCACACCCGGGGCGGCTGGCGGGCGGTGTGCCGGGACGATGAGGGCATCCTGGCGCTGGGCGCGCCGGCGACGTTCGCGGTGTGGCAGGCGGACGCGGTGGCCGGCGGGCTGCCCGCGCTGCTGGCCGAGGACCCGGAACAGCCGGTGCCGGCCCTGCCGTCCTGCCTGCGCACGGTGCTGCGCGGTGAGGTGATCTTCGAGGTGGAGGGTTGACGGAGTGAACAAGCTCGACCTGGACCGGGCGAAGGTGCGCCAGGCGCGCGCCCTGGCCCGCCGGGCCGGACGTCCGGTGGTGGACCTGGCCCGCCACCACACCACGGTCTCCGTGGAGCGGGCCGTGCTGCGGCTGGCGGGGGTGGCCGGCGCCGACCCGGACGGCATCCCGTGGGTCAACCGGCTGGTCGACGCGGTGGTCGCCGATGTCGGGCTGGGGCACGGTGTGGCCGTGCCGGTGTTCCACGCGCTGTCGGCGTCGGGCGCGCACGACCTGACCATTCTGGCGCAGAAGGCCGCGGCGGGCTCGGTGCACTTCACGGTGCCCTCGGGCGCCGCGGCCGCGGCCGCGCGGCGCGCGTCCCGGCGGGGGGTGGCGGCGGGGATCCGCCAGATCGACCGGCGCCGGGCCGAGCGGGACCGGATGGTCGCCCGGTACGGCGACCCCCGGCAGCGGCCGTGGATCTACCTGATCGTGGCGACCGGCGACATCTACGAGGACATCCCGCAGGCGCAGGCGGCCGCGCGGGCAGGTGCCGACGTGATCGCGGTGATCCGCTCGACCGGGCAGTCGCTGCTGGACTACGTGCCCGAGGGTGCGACCCGGGAGGGCTTCGCCGGCACGTACGCCACGCAGGAGAACTTCCGGCTGATGCGGGCGGCGCTGGACCAGTCCTCGCGGGAGCTGGGCCGGTACGTGCGGCTGACCAACTACGCCTCGGGCCTGTGCATGCCGGAGATCGCCACGCTGGCCGGGCTGCAGCGGCTGGACATGATGCTCAACGACTCGATGTACGGCATCCTGTTCCGCGACATCAACCCGATCCGTACCTTCGTGGACCAGCGGTTCTCCCGGCAGGTGCACGCCCGGGCCGGGATCATCATCAACACCGGCGAGGACAACTACCTGACCACGGCCGACGCGGTCGAGGCGGCGCACACGGTCACAGTGTCGCAGCTGCTCAACGAGTACTTCGCCAAGGAGGCGGGGCTGGCCGACTGGCAGCTGGGCCTGGGCCACGCCTTCGAGATCAACCCGGACGTGCCGGAGTCGTTCCGGCTGGAGCTGGCGCACGCGCTGCTGGCCAGGGAGCTGTTCCCGAAGGCGCCGCTGAAGTGGATGCCGCCGACCCGGCACATGACCGGCGACGTGTTCCGCGGCAACCTGCTGGACGGCTTCTTCAACCTGGTCGGCACCATGACCGGACAGGGCATCCTGCTGGTCGGCATGATGACCGAGGCGGTGGTGACGCCGTGGCTGTCGGACCGGGACATCGCGCTGCAGAACGTCCGGTACGTGCTGAACGCCTGTGGCGGGCTGCACGAGGACTTCCTACCGGCACCGGGCGGCTTCATCCAGCGGCGGGCGCACCAGGTGCTGGACGAGTCGATCGAGCTGCTGGCCCGCATCGTCGACGACGGGCTGCTGGGCGCCATCGCCGACGGAACGTTCGGCATCATGAAGCGCCCCCCGGACGGCGGGAAGGGCCTGTCCGGGGTCGCGAGGCACGAGCCGGACTACTACAACCCGGCGACCGAGATCCTGGAGGAACGATGAGCACGGGTACGGTCGTGCGGCCGTACGGCGACACCACCGGCGACGGCATGGTGCAGCTGTCGTTCACCCTGCCGGTACCGGCGGACAAGCGGGCCGAGGGTGCCGCCCTGCAACTGGCGTCGAAGATGGGCATGGACCCGGCGATGGTGGTGCACAGCCGGGCGATGGGCGAGGGATTCACCTTCTTCGTCGTGTACGGCCGGGTCAACCACCTCGTCGACCTGGCGCAGGTACGCGTCGTGGAGCGCGACTTCCCGGTACTGGCCGCCAAGGAGATCAACACGCTGGTGAAGCGGCGGCTGCGCCGCAAGCTCGTGGTCGTGGGTGCATGCATCGGTACCGATGCGCACACGGTGGGCATCGACGCGATCCTCAACGTGAAGGGCATCGCGGGCGAGAAGGGCCTGGAGTACTACCGGGAGTTCCGGGTCGTCAACATGGGCGCCCAGGTCGGCGTGCCGGACCTGGTGGAGCGGGCCCGGCAGGAGAAGGCCGACGCGGTACTGGTCTCGCAGGTGGTCACCCAGCGCGACGCGCACCTGCACAACACCAGGGAAATGGCGGCGGCGTTCCGGGAGGCGATCCCCGCGGCACGGCGGCCGCTGCTGGTGGTCGGCGGGCCGCGGTTCGACGAGCTGATGGCCGCCGACCTGGGCGTCAACCGGATCTTCGGGCGGGGTACCACGCCCCGCGAGGTGGCCAGCTACCTCGTCCACGCGCTGGTCGGCGAGGGTACGGCGAAGGTGGCGGCATGAGCGTCGGGTTGACCGTGGTGCACCGGCGGTACGTGCCGTACGCGCACGCGCACTACG